>NZ_CP045422.1:2508127-2816255 GCF_014926585.1 Devosia beringensis
AGCCCGAGTATGGCCGTCGGCCGGTTGGGTGAATTGACCAGCTTTCGGATGCTGGCGACGGTGGCCGTCCGGTCAAAACGTGGGGCCGAAACGATTTCGAGCCGGACCGAGCTGTCGCCTCGCAGCGCAATGGCAGTTTTGATACCACTTTCGCGCAGATGTCGGAACATCATGGGTTCAGCGATGCTGACAAGTCCGAAATGGCGGTGTCCGAGATCATAGAGCAGGTCGAACGCCTCCCCGAAGGCGGCCTCGCCATCGGCGTCGAGCCAGTTGACCGGCTTGCTCTGATCGAGGATGCGACCATGCGTGACAAACGGGACCTTCCGGTCGAGCAGGAAGTCCACCCGCTCGTCCACTTCTGCAATGCGCAAGAGCACGACGCCATCGGCGCGGCCGGATTCGACCACATGGCGCAGAACCGAGAGCTCGGACTGGCCTGCAGGCGCTGTCGCCAGCAACAGGTCCACGCCGTGCGCGACGAGGCCCTCGCCAAGGCCAGTCACGAACTCACCGATATAGGAATCGACGAAATTGGGGCCGCGGACCGGAAGCACCAGCCCGGCAAAGCCGCTACGCCCGGACGCCAGCTGGCGGGCGGCGACATTAGGCACGTATCCGTGTTCACGCGCCGCAGCGGCCACGCGCTGGCGCGTCTTGAGGGCAATCTTGGGATGATCGGCCAGGGCACGCGAGACGGTCGTGATCGACACGTCCAGGTGCTCGGCCAACTCCTTCAATGTCTTGCCGCGGTTTGACATATTGCGCTCAATTCAGAGGTACAAGCGCTTGCAACCAAATTACAAGCGTTTGCAATTCTGATTGCGAACCGTAACCGTTGTCAACCAAAAACGCATGGCTGCTGTGAATCCTGGGTTGAGTGCTCGTTTGCGCGGTATGGCCCGGGGCGCCGGCTCAACGAGATTAGGGCCTTTTTGCCTAGTGAGTGGAGCAGCATTCAGGGCGAACCATCACAACCTCGCATTCCGCTACCGGCCCCGCAAAAGCACGGCCGTAACGCGCCCCATTCCGGCCGTTCAAGCAGGCACTTCGATTTCCCGAAAGCGGTCGGTGGCCCTCAGCTAATCGGTCGTGTCCCCGGACGTGGTGTAGCTGAGTAGCGCGGTAGTCATCGGCGCTTTCCGGTAGGGTCTGGTTGCTTACACCAACCTGATACCGAAAGGACGACCGATGACCGACGATATGATGAACCTGCGCGCGCTGGTGGAGAAGACCCCCGATGCCGATATTCTGCGCGAGATGATCGGCTTTGCCGCCGAGCGGCTGATGGAGCTGGAGGTGGGTGCAGCCACCGGCGCTGGCTATGGCGAGAAGAGCGCTGAGCGCCTGGCGCAGCGCAATGGCTACCGGGAGCGGGACTGGGAGACGCGGGCCGGCACGGTCGAACTGCGCATTCCCAAGCTCAGGAAGGGCAGTTACTTCCCCGGCTTCCTTGAACCGCGGCGTCTGGCCGAGAAGGCGCTGACGGCGGTGATCCAGGAGGCCTATGTCCAGGGCATCTCCACCCGGTCCGTGGACGACTTGGTCAAGGCCATGGGCATGAGCGGTATCTCCAAGAGCCAGGTGAGCCGATTGTGCGAGGACATCGACGGCAAGGTGAAGGCCTTCCTCGACCGCCCCATCGAAGGCGACTGGCCGTATCTGTGGATCGATGCCACCTACCTCAAGGTGCGCCGGGGCGGCCGCATCGTCTCGGTGGCCGCCATCATCGCCGTGGGCGTCAACAGTGACGGCCGGCGCGAGGTTCTGGGCATGCAGATCGGCACGTCCGAAGCCGAGCCGATCTGGACCGAGTTCCTGCGCAAGCTAACCCGTCGCGGCCTGCGCGGGGTCAAGCTGGTGGTCTCGGACGCCCATGAGGGCATTAAGGCGGCCGTCAGCAAGGTGCTGTGCGCCACCAGGCAGCGCTGCCGCGTCCACTTCATGCGCAATGTGCTGGCCCATGCCGGCAAGAGCGGGCGGCGCGTCGCCAGTGCCTTCATCGCCACCGCCTTCGCTCAGGAAACGCCAGAGGCAGCCAGTAGCCAATGGCGGGCCGTCGCTGACCAGATCCGCCCCAAAGTGCCCAAGCTCGCCGCGATCATGGACGAGGCCGAGACCGATGTGCTGGCTTATATGACCTTCCCCAGGGAGCATCGCGTCCAGCTCCACAGCACCAACCCGATCGAACGGGTCAATGGCGAGATCAAGCGCCGCACCGAGGTCGTGGGCATCTTCCCCAACGACGACGCCATCATCCGCCTGGTCGGCGCCATCCTGCTCGAGCAAAACGATGAGTGGGCCGTCCAGAGGTCTCGCTACATGACGCTGGAATCCGTCGCCCCATTGAGCGATGATCCTCTCGTCAGCCTGCCAGCCGTGGCCCGCTGATCAGCCCGGCCCATGCCGGAAAAGCCTCGAGGCCAAGCCTCAGCTACACCACGCTACGGGACACGATCAGCTAATCCCTCCACGAACTTTTGGAGAGCTCCCCCAAGGCGTCCAATACTGTCTGGGGGCACTTCCATTCGGTCGAGTTATGGATGAGGCGACTGGTATCTCTCGACGGCGGAAGGCAGGACTGGCGGTAACTAGGCGACCTAGCGCGCGAGAACCTGTCAGTCTTCTTTCCACCGCCCCATCAGCAATCGGATAGACGACACGATGCTTCGAAGGGGCAGTCTGCAGACTGGAAAATGTAGCCATAGAATTGGGACATCAATTGGGTGACTACTGAATTAACCAAACTGGAATGTCCGCAATCGGATCGATGTGGCAAGCCAAACTGGAGGAAATTGAACGATGGAAATTTGAACCATCGGCAGGAGGACCAAAATGAAGATGCTCAGCACGCTGGTTGCGCGGAGGATTTCGTTCGTCATAATGGCAGGCACTGCGGTCGGAATGGCAATGCCCGCTATTGCGCAGTCGTATCCCGAACGGCCGATTACGGTGATTGTTCCATTCGGCCCAGGGGGTACCACAGACCTGACGGCCCGGGCATTCCAGAAGGCATTCGCCGACAACAACCTTCTTGCCCAACCGCTGGTAGTTGCCAATGTCACTGGCGGTGCAGTGGGCTCGGTTGGCGCCCGCCAAGTGCTCTCCAGCGCGCCTGACGGCTACACCTTCCTTCTTCACCATCTGGGGATGATGTCGGCGGGAGCGGTTGGCACCCAGGATTTCAGCTACACCGACTTCGAGCCGGTCGCGGGCACTACCGACTTTTGTTCCGTT
The DNA here is from genome assembly GCF_014926585.1 of Devosia beringensis. Taxonomy (NCBI): domain Bacteria; kingdom Pseudomonadati; phylum Pseudomonadota; class Alphaproteobacteria; order Hyphomicrobiales; family Devosiaceae; genus Devosia; species Devosia beringensis. The sequence continues at coordinate 2,511,365 of NZ_CP045422.1, forward strand.
GTAGTCGTGGCCGCCGACAGCCCCTACAATTCGCTTTCCGATATGCTCACGGACGCCGCTGCCCACCCCGATACGATCCTTTATGGCGCTAACCTGGGTGGCAATATTCATATTGCTGGCCTGATGCTCGAAGCGCTCCAGCCCGGCGCCGATTTCCGCATCGTCCAGATCGGGGCGGAGGTAGACAATGTCACCGCCATCAAGGGCGGCATCATCAATGCGACAACCCTCTCCACGGGCACCTACACCCGTTACAAGGCAGAGGGACTGAAGGCCCTTGCGGATCTGGCTGAACTTCGGGAGCCGACTGTGCCGGAAGTCCCCACCGCCAAGGAGCAGGGCTATGACATGACATTCTGCGTAGCGCATTGGTGGTTTGCGCCCAAGGGAACGCCGCCTGAGGTGATAGATACATTCGCGCAGGCATTGAAGGCCGCCATGGATGACCCCACTCTGCGGGCCTATTTCGAAGAACGCTCGACGTTGCTGACCTTTGAATCCGGGCCCGAATTCAAGGCCGATCTTGATGCGACCTACGAAGTGATCGCTCCAATCGCGGTGCGCGCTGCGGAACAGTGACATCGCTTCGTCGGCAGGAAGCGGCCGGCAGGCGACGCCGATTGCCCGCCCTTGATTAGGATCCTCTGATGTTCAGACGAGATGTGTTGCTTGTTTTTGGGCTGCTGGTGGTGTGTGGCGTTGTTGCGTTGGGTTCCGCCAACCTTCGGACGAGCAGCTTCGAACCTCTAGGTCCGGCAGCGTTTCCGTTGGGCCTAGCCTCGGTCATTGCCTGCCTTTCCCTGGTTCTGCTTGTTCAGTCCTGCATGCAGGCAAGATATAAATCGCGCCTGCCGAAAGTAGTCGAAGCAATCCCAACAGAAGGGGTATCGCCCCTGCGACAGTCCTGGCTGGCCGCTGCGATGATGGCTTTGGCGATTGGCTTTGGCGTAGCCATAGGAATCCTTCGAATAGACTTCGCCCTGGCCAGCGCGATCTTTCTGTTGGCGACGATGACGATCATGACGCGGTTCAGACTACGCTCCTTGCCGCTCATACTCGCGATTTCGGCCGCGACGGCCTTTGGTAGCGACTACCTTTTCACGAAAATACTCGTGATCAATCTGCCCTGAAGGAGAGCGGTCGTTGGAATGGGTTGGCTATAGTCTCGCACTCTTTGCCCCGACGCCCCTGTTGCTGATGTTGGTGGGCACTACGCTCGGTATTGTGGTCGGGGCAATCCCCGGCCTCAGCGGAACGATGCTAATTTCGCTGACGCTCCCACTTACTTTCGCAATGTCGCCACTCAACGCCATCGTGCTGCTTATCGCCATGTATGTCGGGGCGATCTCCGGCGGGTTGATCTCAGCAACGCTGCTGCGAATGCCGGGAACGCCATCTTCCATCATGACAACCTTTGACGGCTATCCAATGGCCCAGCAAGGCAAGGCTGCACGCGCACTCGGCCTGGGTATCGTCGCTTCGTTTGTAGGTGGCCTTCTGTCCTGGGTCGTGCTGGTTTTGCTAACCCGGCCGCTCGCTGACCTTGCGGCCGGATTCGGACCCTTCGAGAAATTCAGTTTGGTGATGATGGCGCTTGTTCTTATCGCCGCGGTGAGCGAGGGCTCCCTCCTGCGCGGACTAATCGCGGGACTGCTTGGCATGCTTGTGGCAATGCCGGGCGTCGATCCGGCGCTTGGCGGGTTGCGCTTGACCTTCGGTTTCAACTTCCTTGATGCAGGGTTGGATCTTGCGCCGGTGCTTATCGGCGTTTTTGCCGTTAGCCAGATCATCCGGGACAGCAGCGACATTGAGGGCCAGCCGCCGCAGATACATGATATCGGTACTCGAGACGTGTTGCTGCCGTGGAGGGACTGGAAGCGGCACGGCGGTAACATGCTGCAATCATCGGCCATCGGCACGTGGATCGGCATATTACCCGGCATCGGGGCAAATATTGCGTCGGTGGTAGCGTACACTTTCGCTCGACGCGTTTCCAAAGAGCCCGAGAAATTCGGCAAGGGCAGCGAAGAGGGCATAATAGCATCGGAGGCGGCCAACAATGCCAGCGTCGGCGGCGCCCTGGTGCCCCTGATCGCAATGGGTATTCCCGGCAGTGTCATTGATGCGGTCCTGCTCGGGGCGTTTGCCATGCATGCGCTCACGCCCGGTACGCTGCTTTTTCAGAATAACCCGGATCTCGTCGCCGCCATGATGGGGTCGGCGTTGATTGCCAACTTCATGATGTTTGTGCTCATGGTTCTTACGGCCAGGTATATCGCCAAGCTCTGCGCTGTGCCCCGCGCCTTTCTGCTGCCGCTGATCATGTTCTTTTGCGTCGTTGGTACATTTGCCCTGCGTGGCAACATGCTGGATGTGTGGGTAATGTTGGGCTTTGGACTCGTCGGGCTTGCGCTTGAGGCCTGTCGCATTCCCCTGGGACCCTTTGTCATTGGACTGGTTCTTGCACCCATTGCCGAAATCAATCTGCGCTCGGGCCTTATGATCTCCGCCGGCTCGATCGAGCCGTTGTTCACGCGACCCATATCCGCGGTCTTCATGTTTGTAGCGATCGTTTTGCTAGCCTGGCAGCTACGTGAGGAGCTGATTGTGTCGCGGCAAACTCGGCGGGTATGATGGCGCGGGGACAATTCCTGTTTGTACGCCGCTGACGGACTATCCAGGACCGAACACTGGCGTCAGACGCGGCGCTGCACACCATGCCCGAAGAGGTGTGCTTGTCCAAAAAGGTCATGCTGGCCTTTAGGCGTTGTGAGCATGCCGTGGCCTAGTCTGCACAGTCTTGGCGGCTTTTCATCTGGTTTTGCATGTCCTCAAGCGGCCACGCTATTTGATTAGAGGCCGCGGATTTTCATGCAGACGTCGCGCATGACGTCAGCGACCATCCTGGCACCCTTCGAAAGCGGGCTATCTGCAACAACTGCTGTTTCAACATGGTACGCGACGGCTCGGTTGGCTATTGGTCGCGTACGGATCAGGCCCGCAGCCACTTCTTTCGCCACGGCAAATTTTGGCAGCAGGGTGGAGCCACCGCCGGCCAGAATGAGTCCCTTTATGATCTCGATAGAGTCTATGAGGTAGAGGGGTTCGAGCGTAATGCCTTCCTGGTCGGCCGCAGAAAATATCGCGGCGCCGATGCCATTTTCTCGTCCAGGGATAATCAATGGCATTGCCAAGACCTCGGTAATCTCGATCGGACCGTCACCCGTCGCATCTGCGGTAAGGCAAACATATTCAAGCACGTCACTGGCTAGTTCCGTGGTCTTGATAAGCTTGCTGACCTCGGTCAGCGAACTTACGACGCCGAAGTCGATCCGTCCTGCCAGCAGCCATTCCTGCACGGCATATGACATGCCAACCATTATTTTGATTTTTAATGCCGGGTAAAGTTCCCGACAACGGATAAGAAGTTCCGGAACGACTGCTGCACCAAAAAGTGGCGGCAGACCCAGCGTTACATCCCCCCCCACCGTCCCGGAAAAGGCCATCACCGCACGTCGAGCCTCATAAAGTGACTGGAATATCTGGGTAGACCTGCTCAGAAGCTCCTGACCTGCGGGGGTAGCCTCAGCGCCACGGCCATCTCGGCTCAGCAATAGAACGCCGAGTTCTTCCTCGAGAAGCTTGATTTGTCGGCTGAGTGCGGGAGGGGCGACATTCAGTTTCTCCGCCGCCTTTGTAAAACTCCCGATTTCAGCAACCTGAACGAAATAGCGCAACTGTATAAGTTTCATGGCTAAGTGCTCTTTGTTCCAGGCTCAATGCTCTAATTGGTTCGTCAACCATGCTTCGGGCGCCCATCCTATCGGAACCACCTCCGATATCGAGTTCTCGGTGTTCTGCAGACAATGCTCGCCAGCGTTGTCCTGCTGAAAACACATGCGGTACTTGCCCTGACGGGGACGGGATTCTACAATTTGACTGCTGGATTGATTATCTTGGGGTAGGTTGGAGCTTCCTGTACATCGGCGTTGCCAATCTCCTCACCCAAACCTATGCGACCGCCGAAAAGGGCAAGGCGCAAGCCACCAACGATCTGACCATCGTCGTCGTGGGAGTTGCAGCTTCGCCCGGCGCCGGCGCGCTGCAAAACACCATCGGCTGGCAGGCACTAAACCTGTGGCTCTTGCCCTGGCTGGCTGCTGCAGCCGCAGCAAGCCTCTGGCTTCAGCTGTCACCAATGTTCAGTGTGGCGTCGGCAAATCGCCCCATGTCGGTCGTCCCGGGCCCTTCGGCAGGTTCCTATGAGCTGTCGTTCCCTCAAGGGCGCGGCAAATGGGTGGCAATCGGGGGTTGGTGTGTTTCGGAGAGTGCTCGGACCTGACATCGCGCTCTTTTTGTCGCTGCAATTGATGCCTCTACCCTAGATGTCTTGTGCGCAGCGCGGGACCGGTGCCAGACGTGGACTGATTATCGCGAAATCAGCCTTCAGGCAGAAACCGCTCCAATTTCATTATTCCGTAAGTTGACTCTCCAGCTGCAAGCCGAAGACGCAATTTTGCCTCGCCTTCTTCGCGTGTTTGGCTGAGCTGCAGCACCTGATCCAACTCATGCGGGTCAATCACCACTAGTCCATCGCGATCGCCGACAACAATATCACCGGGTCGGACAAGGGTTCCACCACACATAACAGGCGTCTGTACCTTTCCAACCTGACGCTTGCCCGATCCCTTTATCGAAATGCCGCGTGCAAAAACGGGGAAGCCGCTGTCAATCATGGACTGCACATCCCGCACTGAGCCATCAACGACCAGACCACCCGCTCCAATGGCGAGGGCCCCCGCCGTCATGACATCACCCCAGATGCCTGATTCCATGAATCCCTTGGCGTCGACAACCATGATGTCGCCCGCGGCCATGCGAGTTAAGGCGTAGTGCAGCATGAGGTTGTCGGCAGGTTCGCTATCAACTGTAAATGCACGACCGGCCAAACGCATTTTGGGATCAATCGGCTTGATGCCTGAATCCATTGCTCCGCGCCGGCCCTGCGCCTCATGTATGGTGGCCGATCCCAATCTCTTGAGCGTCTCGAGCGTGATTTCGTCGGGCACCTGCCCCTCCATATTTCGAACCGCAGAATTGACGCGGCAAGTGTTTATGAGCCTAGAGTAGGCAAAGGGCGTCGGCCGGGAAGAGAGCTTTTTCTTCTAACAGCTAGACACGACACCGGGGGAACGACCGTGAAGCTTCAGCAGTTGCGCTACCTTATCCAAGTTGCCGAGTCAGGCAGCTTCACCAAGGCCGCAACCAAGCTCAATATCGCCCAGCCGGCGCTCAGCAAGCAGATTCGATTGCTGGAAGACGACTTGGGTGTTCTCCTGTTTAGTCGCGACGGGCGTGGCGTACTGCCAACCGCCGCGGGCCGCGAACTTGTTGACAGGGCCAGCTCGTTGTTCACTGACCTCTATGACATGCGCCAATCGGTGATGCGGTATCGCGACACCGTCGAGGGGAGCGTGACAATCGGCATGATGCCGTTACTTGGCGCACATGTTGTTCCTGGCTTGCTGCTGCGGGCTCGAGAGTTGCATCCCAACGTGCGTGTCAACCTCATGGTGGGCATGTCCAGTGCGATACATGAGTGGGTGATATCGGGACGTGTCGATTTCGGAGTGGTCTCCGCTGCAGCGGAGACGAGCACCTACTTGGTTTATGAAGTGGTTGGTCGAGACAGGCTTCATCTGGTCACCAGCACGCTGGATTTGCCGGCTGAAGAGGGGGGAGTAGTTACCCTTGCGGAGGCCCTGGCCTATCCATTGGTTCTCCCGACCAAGTCGAACGGAATCCGAGCACTGATCGAGCGCAACGCGACCAATCTGGGCCTAACCGTCCAGCCGGTGCTGGAGGTGGATTCGGTAGAGATAATCAAGCGGCTCCTGCCGACTGGCATCGGGCGAACCATCTTGCCCAGCTACTCCATAGCGGAGGAAGTCAAGCGAGGAGAGTTACGCAGCGATCCCATCGTCGATCCGGAAATGGACCACGAGGTGGCGATCAGCTTCACGGCCGAGCGCCCCCTGAGCCCGATAGCCTCAGCTATCGCGTCGATCCTCCGCCAGGTCGTCGTTGCCGAACTGCATCCGCTGGCCGCTCTAAACGCGCCGACTGAGTATAACTGATAGAGCGGATGGTCAGCTTCCGGTGGTAAGCCCGCCAGTCCAAAATACTCATGGTTGGGGAATGGCACCGGTCGGCAATCGAGTGACTCAGATGATCTGCAGGACGGTGTGTGCGCCCAAGGCTCGCCTGAGCGTCCACTCGTTCAGAACCTGAATAAGAGTACTGAGCCTGCCACGCGTTCCCCTTTCGTCAAAGCGCACAAGACCTCCCAAGGGGAACTGCATGAAATTGTTGCCAGGGCAGATTGCCAAAGCCGCGGAGTTTCTCATCCAGGCGCGCCGGGATGGACGGCGGCTAGATTCGCTGCCGGATGCTCTCCGGCCTCAGTCCATCGATGAGGCGCACGCGATCCAGGACGCCGTATTCGCGCGTTCTGGAGAAAAAATCTCGGCCATAAAAGTCGGTGCGACGAAGGACGGTACCGTCTTTCGCGGCATTCTTCATGAGTCGCTATGCCGCGCCAGCCCGGCCGTTTTCGATGCCACCGAACATGACTTCGTCGGTATTGAAGCGGAGATCGCTTTTCGCTTTCCTGACGGTCTGGCGCCCTCCGACAAGAGCTATTTGCCTGAGGTCGTTGCAGCCGCCGCCAGCGCCTTGGCGGCCTTTGACATCGTCGGCACGCGTTTCGACAACTTCATGGCGCTGAGCCAGTTCGACAGGATCGCGGATGGACTGAATGCCGGCGGCTTCGTCTACGGCAGGGAACTTGCCGACTGGCGAGGTGTGGACTTCACGACCATGCCTGTTGAGGTCTGGGTCGATGGCAGCCGCGTGTACTCGGGCATTGGCGGCCATGCTTCAGTGGACCCCTTCCTGCCGGTTCTGAGATATGTGGATTCGGTGCGAGAAGCGGGGCTGCCACCGGGCACCTGCCTGACAACGGGCTCTTTTTGCGGCTTTTTGCCAGTCGCTCCAGGTCAAACTATTGGCGCCACCCTAGGTCGATTCGAAGCGATAGAGGTAACGCTGCGGGCCGCCGACGGAAGAGCCCGGCAAAGTTGACTGCGACACAGGCTCACTGGAACTACCTTGCGTCAAACGGCTAGTGTCGGCCGGGCGAATGCTCAATCATCGCGTGGCGATACCAGAGCTTGGCGAGGCGAAAGGTCGTACCAGCGTTCCCAACCTACAATCGACTGGTCCGGCGCGTTGGCCGCTGATGGGCGGGTAAAGTCAAAAAACGCCCACGCTGCAGCGTGGGCGTCATTGGTCATGGTCAGTTGCCATCCTGCTTGGCAAGGTCGATCAGAGGCTTGAAGCGCTTCTCGATCTCGTCCCAGGCCGCAGCGTATTCGCTAGGGTTGAGGAAACGGCCGTTGATCGCCCGCTCTTTGAGATAGGCTTGGGTTTCTGGGGCATCCAGAGCCTTCTTCAACGACGCAGCAAGTATATCGACTGTCGCTGGCTCCATATTGGCAGGCCCGACGACGCCGAGATCTACCGAAAGGGAGCCGACGTCATAGCCCTGTGCCTTGAAGGTCTTGACGCCAGAAACATCCTCGCCATCGGCCATGACGCCGAGGATGCGCAACTGGCCGCTTGCCACCTGCGGCAAAACCTCACTAAGCGTATTGAACGATACATCGATATGGCCACCAAGAAGGGCAGTCATCTGCTGTGCGCCGCCCGTGAAGTTGACGGTGGCCAACTTGATGCCGAGTGAGCGGGCGAAGTCGAGGCTGGCCAAGTGACCAGTAGAAAGACGTCCTGCGGTACCGGCCTTGAGGGAGCCGGGGTTCGCCTTAGCCGCAGCAATCAGATCCTCCACCGTGTTGTATGGGCTGGAGGCGAGAACAGTCGCTGCCGAGTTGGACGTCTGCAGTGACGCGATGGGCTGGAAGTCATCACGGCCATATGTCGACTGCCGCTCCTCGTCGAGATACGCAGCAGCAGTCGGCAGCACCATCCACATCACCGTGTAGCCGTCGGGCTTGGAACCGACGAGTTCAACTGACCCGATTTGCATCGAAGCGCCTGGTTTATTGACAACCTGAACGGTAACGCCAAGGTCGGCCTCCACCAGCGGCGCGATGACACGGGCGAACTGATCGGTGCCGCCACCCGGCGGCACCGGCACGATCATCGTGACGGTGCTGCCCGGGGTTGGGAACTCCTGTGCGTTAGCCGCAAGCGGCATGACACCGGCGACCAGCCCAACCAAGCCCGCCGCTACAAGATTGATATATCGTTTCATTGTCTAAACTCCCTTTTCCATTGTTCTTGAATACGTCTTGCCTGCCCCGCTCCTCCACCAAGCGGTCTTTCTCCAAAGTCAGGTCGTGGGCGGCTTGTAGCCGACGGCGTCCCGCATGTTTGGAGCCAACACCTGATCCGAGACATGAACATCCCATATCTCGACATCGGCATGTGCCTCATAGTCCTTCATCAGCCCGGCGAACTGGGCGATATCGCTGATCGTGGCGCCGCGTACGCCGAAGCCCTTGGCGATCGCCTCGAACGGCGGGCGACCGAAAACCGCACCGCTGTCGTCGATTCCATCCTTGCGCAGCTTGTGCACCTCTGCCCCGAAGGCCCCGTCATTGCAGCAGACGATGAGCAGTTTTACTCCCTGACGCTTCAACGACTCCAGCTCCTGGATTTGCATAAGCAGCCCGCCATCGCCCTCGAACAGCACGACTCGGCCATTCTTGCGGGCAACAGCGATACCGGAGGCGAAAGCGAAGGCGTTACCGATGGCGCCGAATGCGCGCACCGCATGATAGTTGCGCGGATCGGCACCCCGCATGGTCGTGTGCCAATAGGCCTGGTGCGCAGAGCCACTGACGAAGTCGTAGTCGGTGGGAATGACTCGCTCGAGTTCTTCGAACACCCGGCGCGGATCGAGTGTACCATCGGAGATGATATAACGGGTGTCGTCGGCGGGTTCTTCACGCAGACGTTTGGATAGCGCCAAGCTGCGGATATCGGCCTTCGCCTGCTTGCTGGCAACTGCGGCCAGCAGGGCCGTTGCGGCCAGCTTTGCGTCTGCCTTGATATAGACGTGGGCTGGCTTCAGCCCCTCCCTATAGCCGGTCGGGAGAATGTCGACCTGAACCATCTTGGCATTGGGGAACATCTTGCCGGAGTCGGTTGTAAAACGCGAAAGGCTGGCGCCAAAGACGACGACCAGGTCGACGCTTTTGCCGACGTCCCGGGAAGCCTGTCTTGCGTATCCGCCGACTATGCCAAGAGAGTTGGGGTTGTGGTCAAACATGCCCTTGGCGAGCAGTGAGGTGCCGAGCATGGCGCCGGTTTTTTCCGCCAGTGCCTCGACCTCGCTCCGCGCGTCGGACTGCATCACACCGCGACCGGCGACGATCACAGGCGCCTTGGCCTCCGACAGCAGTGAAGCCAGTTCCGCGATCTGGCCGGGGTCTGGCGTGATGCGTTGCGGCTGTGGCAGCAGTTCTGCGGATGGGCGATACGTGCCGAGATCCGGCGCGACCAGCTCCTGCAGATCGGCGGGTACGCCGATCACAACCGGTTTGCGGTCGAACTGCGCAATGTAAAACGCCTCGCGAACATCGTGATACATGCGCGCTGTGCTGTGCAGCGGAATATATTCTGCGCCGCAGGCCTTTGCCAGCGCAGCGTGGTCCATTGCCTGAAGGTACCATGGCGCGGTCAGCGGGGCTTCGCCGGCAAACACCACAAGCGGAACAAAATTGCGGGCCGCAGTCGTCAACGCCGTCATCGTCTGGGTGAAACCGGGACCATGGGTGACCGACGCCACGCCCACCTTGCCGGTGGCACTCCAGTAGCCGATCGCCATCATACAGGCGCAGTGCTCATGCCGAACGCCGAAGGTGGTCATGCCGGGCAGATGGCTCATCGCCGTCATCCACAGCATGTTGCCGTCACCCATCAGGCCGAATTGCGTATCGACGCCTTCTGCGGCAAACGCTTCAGCAAGGGCGTGGTAGATTTGTCTTTGGTGACTCACGTCAACTCCGGTGATGCTTGAGTAAAAGAATGGCGTTGAGTATCGCGCCCGCGACTCTATTTCTTGGCAAACGTCCACTTCTCCGCCAGCGTATCCGCCGCCCGGGCCAGGATCACTGCATCTACGCCGACCGCGATGAACTGAAATCCGTAGTCGATATAGCGTTCGATCTCATCGTCGTTGGTGGCAATGATACCCGATGGCTTGCCGACGGCCTTGAGCCGCTTGGCTGCGAAAGCGATCAGCGTCTGCACGTCGGCATGGCCCGACTGACCGATAAGACCCATCGACGCCGACAGATCGGCCGGTCCGATAAAGACACCGTCCACACCATCCACTAAAGCGATGTCCTCGATGACCGCGATCGCATCCTTTGTCTCGGCCTGCACCAGCAGGCAAATTTCCTCTGAGGCGCGGTGCAGATAGTCGGGAATGCGGCCAAAGCGACCTGCGCGTGTGGCGCCCCCGATGCCGCGTATGCCGGCCGGCGGGTAGCGTACAGAGGCCACGGCTGCCCGTGCCTCGTCAGCGCTCTGGATATAAGGCACGATCATGCTGAGCGCCCCTAGATCGAGCATCATCTTGAACAGGACTGGGTCATTCCAGGGCAGTCGAACCACCGGCATGGTTCGGCTACGCCCCAGAACCTGCAACTGCGCAAGAACATCGGTAATGGTGTTGGGTGAATGCTCACCGTCGATGACCATCCAGTCGAAGCCAGCATCACACAGCACTTCCGTAACTAGTGGATCACGGAACGTCTGCCAGAAGCCAAGCTGGCGCTGACCCGCAGCCAGCGACTTCTTGAATGGATTGGTCGGTAATTCCATGACGCTACCTGTCCTCTGCCTCTGTCCGGTTGCCAATGCAGCGAACTTGCCGTGCAAGGCGAACCTCCAGATTGACGCGCTTTCTCCATGTGCCGGTGAGGGTGGTGGTAACGCGTCCGAAATGGACTAGGACACAGCGTGGCCAACGGAGCCACAACAGTTTGGTTATTTCAGGTGTGCCGCAATGCTGTCTTGTGGCCGCGAAGGTTTGGGCCATAACTCGGGACGCTGACCTGCGGAACTCTTTCGAGCAATCGATAGCCGACGCGGCGACGTAAAAAGATCAAGTGCGTGATGTGGCAACTGTTTTGAATCATTGCGTTTACGGTTTGCTTTGGGAAGACTTATCGCCTTGCCGCGAGATGTCTCGGGAGGAGAACACACGGTGGATACTTTCCAGCTGCTGCTCGGCGGTTTTGCGACCTGTCTCGAGCCGCATAACCTGATGTTTGCGTTCCTCGGTTGTCTCATCGGGACAATGGTGGGTGTGCTACCAGGGCTCGGGCCGGCCGCCGGCACTGCAATCCTTATTCCAGTGACCGCCGGCCTCGATCCGACTGGCGCAATCATCATGCTGGCCGCGATCTACTACGGAGCCATGTACGGGGGCACGATTACCTCTGTGCTGATGAACACCCCGGGCGAGGCAGCGTCCGCCGTGACCTGCATCGACGGCTACGAGATGGCCAAGAGGGGGCGGGCAGGCGCCGCGCTCTCGATCGCTGCCATCGGTTCGTTTGTCGGTGGCATTATCGCGACCATCGGCCTTGTATTCCTGGCTTTGCCACTGACAAAGCTGGCGCTGACCTTCGGTCCGCCCGAGGTATTCGCCGTCCTTGTGGTCGGCTTGTCGCTGGTGACGGCGCTGGCAAGCCGCTCCCTGCTTCGTGGCCTGATCGCCGCTGTGATTGGCTTGCTCATCGCCCAGGTGGGCATCGACCCCGTTCAGGGCGCCCCGCGCTTCATCTTCGGCTTTCCCGAACTGCTCGACGGTTTCGGCGTGGTCCCGGTCGTAATGGGCCTGTTTGGCATCACCGAAATCCTGCTCAATGTCGAATCCCGCGCGACCCAGCCGAAAACGGCAAAGCTCTCGACCCTGATGCTCACCAGGGACGATGTAAAGGCCTCCGTCGGCCCGATCGGACGTGGCACGGTTATCGGCTTTTTCCTCGGACTGGTGCCTGGGCTCGGAACCGTCGTGCCGGCCTTTCTGTCCTACGTCGTGGAGAAGCGCATTTCCAGGACGCCCGAGCGGTTCGGCAAGGGCGCGATCGAGGGTGTCGCCGGGCCAGAAACCGCCAACAATTCCTGCGCCAATGCTTCGCTGATCCCGCTCTTTACACTTGGCGTGCCGAGTTCGCCGACGACCGCGATCCTGATGGGTGCCTTCATGATCAACGGCCTCACCCCTGGGCCGCAGCTCTTCATCGATCACGCCGAATTCGTATGGGCGGTAATTGCCAGTCTGGTGGTCGGCAATGTGATCCTGCTGATCCTGAACCTGCCCTTTGTCCCGGTGTGGACGACAATTCTCAAAATCCCCTATTCTCTGATGATCGTTATCATCATCGGTTTCTCGGTGATTGGCGCCTACAGCATCAACAACAATGTCTTCGATATCGCGGCGATGCTTGTCTTCGGCTTGGTCGGTTACATTTTCAAGAAACTCGATATCCCGACCGCTCCGCTGGTGTTGACCTTCGTGCTGGCTCCCCTGATGGAAAGCGGACTGCGCCAGTCTCTTGAAATGTCGCAGGGTGACTTCTCGATCTTCCTCACCCGGCCCATCACCACGACCCTACTAACCTTCGCACTGGTCTCGATCGCGGTGTCGACCTTCCAGGCAGTCAAGCCGGTGCGCGGAGCGGACAGCGAAGCATGAGTGAACCATCCCTTGCCCCGCCCCGAACCATGCAGCGTAGCTACCAGATCGCAGGCGCAGTGCTGCTGCTTTTCGCGGCGTACATCGTGACGACCGCGCTTCGCATGCGCTACTACACCTCGCTCGGCCCTGGCCCCGGCTTCTTCTCCTTCTGGCTCGGGCTTGCGCTCGGCATACTGGCCCTGGTCATGGTCGGCCAGGCAACATTCGGCAAATCTGATGATATGCCGGAAGGCTATATCGCCGAACGCGGCGGCTATCTGCGGCTAGGCACGATCATCCTCTGCCTCGTTGGCGTGGTCGTCTTCTTCGAGCGGCTGGGCTATTCGCTGACCATGCTCATAGTATTCGCAGTTTTGCTGCGCGGTCTCGGTCGCTTCAACTGGCTGGTGTCCATCGGCGGCGCGCTGATTGGAAGTTTCGGCATCAATTATATCTTCACTACCTGGCTCCAGGTGCCTCTCCCCAGAGGCGTCCTTGGCTGGTGAGTGCCATTGCACACATATTGAAAATAGGACCCCTAAAATGATCATCGACGTCCATGGGCATTACACGACCGTGATGAAAGACGTAATGGCGTGGCGCGCCATGCAGCTCAACGCCATGAACGATCCGGCCAACAAGCCCAAGCCCGATTTCGGCATCAGCGATGACCGTATCCGGGAGACGCTGGAGAGCGGCCAGATCAGGCTGCAGCGTGAGCGCGGCACGGACGTGACCATCTTCTCCCCGATCGCCAGTGCTATGGCCCACCACCTCGGCAACGAAGCGATCAGTCAGGAATGGACGCGAATGTGCAACGACCTGATCTACCGCGCCGTCTCGATGTATCCCAAGAATTTCATCGCCGTCTGCCAATTGCCTCAGTTCCCTGGAGTATCACCCAAGAACTGCATTGCCGAGCTCGAACGCTGCGTCGAGACCATGGGTTTCGTGGGCTGCAATCTCAATCCGGACCCCTCCGGCGGCAACTGGAGCGGCCCCCCACTAACCGACCGCTACTGGTACCCGATCTACGAGAAGATGGTTGAGCTAGACGTGCCGGCGATGATCCACACGGCGCTGTCCGATAACCCCAACTTCCACACCACCGGCGTCCACTACATCAACGGCGACACCACCGCCTTCATGCAGTTTCTGCAATCGCAACTGTTCAAGGATTTCCCCACGCTGCGCTTCGTCATTCCGCATGGCGGTGGCGCTGTGCCTTATCATTGGGGTCGTTATCGCGGTCTCGCCATTGACCTCAAGATGCCTCCGCTCGGCGAGCACCTGCTCGACAATATCTTCTTCGATACATGCGTTTATCACCAGCCGGGCGTCGAATTGCTGGCCAAGGTAATCCCGGCCAAGAACATCCTCTTTGCTTCCGAAATGATTGGCGCTGTCCAGGCGATCGATCCGGAGACCGGGCACTACTTCGACGACACCAAGCGCTACCTCGACGATGTGCCGTTTCTTTCCGACGACGAGCGTACGCTGATTTTCGAGGGCAATGCCCGTCGGGTCTATCCGCGGCTCAATGCTCGTCTCGCCGCCGTGGGCCTCAGCTGACGCTCAGACAGGAGGTAAATATGGCTGACAAACTTATTCTGAAAACCTGGTTCGAAATGGCGCCTCATTTGGAGGCGCTGGTTGATGGCCGTGTCACGTCCGAACGCATCGTTCTGGATCGCGTCAACTATCCGTTCCCTAAGGCCGTGCGGGCCCTGGTGCGCGATGAAGAGTTCGACGTCTCGGAGGTGCCGCTAACAACCCTGGCGCTGGCCCGGGCCTATCGCGACACCTATATCGGGCTGCCGGTGGTCGTGTCGCGTGACTTTCATCAGCGCTCCATCGTGGTGCGAAAGGACGCACCATTCCACGGACCGGCCGATCTCGCCGGAAAGCGCATCGGCGTGCGAGCCTATTCGGTGACCACTGGCGTCTGGGTGCGCGGAATCCTGCAGGAGGAGTTCGGCGTCGATCCCGCCAAAGTGACCTGGGTAACCACCGAGGACGCCCATGTTAGCGAATATAGCGAACCTTCCAACGTCGAACGCGCACCCGCCGGCGCCGATCTTCTCGACCTGCTGCTTAAGGGCGAGATTGACGCGGCGATCGGGCTCCGGAACCACGACTTCTCAAAGGTCCGCTATCTGTTCGACGATGTCGACAAGGCGACCGCCGAGTGGCACCGCAAAACTGGGGTCTATCCGGTAAACCACATCATGTCGGTGCGCTGCACGCTTGCGGCCGCCCATCCCTGGTTGTCGGCCGAGATTTTCCGAATGTTCGAAGAGGCCAAGCAACTCGCCATGCAGGCAGGCTGGCAGGCCCAGCCGACCTTCATCGACGGCACCGCCCGCGAAACACTTCTCGCCATGGTCGGCCCCGACCTCATGCCCAACGGCCTCATCCCCAACCGCCCAGCATTCAGCATGCTCCTCGAAATGGCCCACCACCAGGGCCTCACCCCGCGGCTGTTCGGGATCGACGATGTTATCGCTACGCCAGGGTCACCAGCGAGCAACTAAGCTTCGGATACGCGCAAAGCGTAACTGGCTGGAACCTGCGACGACCAACCGATTGAAAAGCCTCAGTTTGGAACTGATGGAGACGCCGATCCCGAAAACAGTTCGCGCCATCTTTGGTTACCAGCGCGTCATAGCGACGCCGACCGTGCCGAAGCGCGGGGACTGCCGCTGACGTCGCTATGTGTTGTTCCTTGCCGCCTATTGGGGGGCTCTGGATCAACCGAGCCAATGTTGCCTTCGCTGGTGGCCTCGAAGCATCGATCAAAGCCGAACTACTCGGCTTCTAATAACGGAGCGCTGCGGCGCAGGAGGAGACTGACATGGACATTGGATTTCTGATCGACGGCGCTGATCGTGGCGCCAGTGGGGGCGCAACCTATGACCGCCTGGACCCCTTCACAGGCAAGCTGGCGACGCGCGCCGCTGCCGCGACAGTGGCCGATGCCAATGCGGCCGTGGACGCGGCCGCAGTCGCCTTCAAGACCTGGTCCAAGACTGGTCCCGGGGAACGGCGCGCGCTTTTGGTCAAGGCGGCGGATGTCATGGCAAGCAAGGTCGGGGAGTTTACCCAGCTCATGATCGAAGAGACGGGTTCGACCGGGCCCTGGGCTGGCTTCAACGTCATGCTCGCCGCCAATATGCTGCGCGAAGCGGGGGCGATGACCACGCAGATTTCCGGCGAGATCATTCCATCCGACAAGCCGGGCACGCTCTCGATGGGCATGCGCCAGGCCGCGGGCGTGTGCCTCGGCATCGCGCCCTGGAATGCTCCGGTCATCCTAGGCACCCGGGCGATCGCCATGGCCATTGCCTGTGGCAACACCGTCGTGCTCAAGGCGTCGGAAGCCTGCCCCGGCGTGCATCGGCTGATCGGGCAATGCCTGCATGAGGCCGGCATCCCAGCCGGGGTGATCAACGTCATCACCAACGACCCCAAGGACGCCGCCGCGATCGTCGAAGCCCTGATCGCCCACCCTTCCGTGCGTCGCGTCAACTTCACCGGCTCGACCAGTGTCGGCCGGCGGATCGGGGAACTGGCGGGCAAGCATCTCAAACCCGCTCTGCTCGAACTGGGCGGCAAGGCGCCGTTCATCGTGCTCGACGATGCCGACATCGACGGCGCGGTCAATGCCGCCATCTTCGGCTCGTTCATGCATCAGGGCCAGATCTGCATGTCGACCGAACGGATCATCGTCGACAACACTGTCGCCGATGAATTCGTCGACAAGCTCGCCGCCCGTGCGGCGCAACTCCCGGCCGGCGATCCGCGCGGCCACGTGGTGCTCGGCTCGCTGGTGAGCCTTGCGGCGGCAGAAAAGAACGAGGCTTTGGTCACCGATGCGGTCGCCAAGGGCGCCGTGGTGCGGGCCGGCGGCAAGCGCACCGGCACTGTGGTGGCGGCGACCATTCTCGATAACGTCACCCCGGCCATGCGGGTCTATACCGAGGAGTCGTTTGGTCCGGTCAAGCCGATCGTCCGCGTCGATGGCGAGGACGAAGCGGTGCGGGTCGCCAACGACACCGAATACGGGCTGTCCTCCGCCATCTTCAGCCGCGACATCCAGCGGGCGCTGTCGGTTGCGGCGCGCCTCGAATCCGGGATCTGCCATATCAATGGCCCCACGGTGAATGACGAGGCGCAGATGCCGTTCGGGGGCATGAAGGGGTCGGGCTATGGCCGGTTCGGGGGCAAGGCCGCCATCGCCGAGTTCACCGACCTGCGCTGGGTCACCATCGAAGATCCCAACCAGCACTATCCGTTCTAGGATGCGGACGGGGCCGGCCCGTCAGGCTGGGGCGGCTACTCGAGCAGGCCGGCATCGACAATGTCATCATCGAAGAGCGCAGCCCGGACTATGTGCCGGGCAGCATCTCGCCGGCGTGCTCGAACAGGGGAGCGTCGAACTGATGGAGCGGGCCGGCTTGGCCGACCGGCTGCATGCCGAGGGCCCGCCCCATGACGCGGTGGAACTCAGCTTTGACGGGGACGCGCATCGCCTCGATTTTCGAGAACTGATCGGCCGGCAGGTCATGGTCTATGGCCAGACCGAGGTGACGCGCGACCTGATGGCGGCGCGGGGGGAGTTTCGCAGAGATGCAGAATGATCTTCCACAGAGGCCGGTGGTGCCAAAGCGATAACTCTTTTCGGCGCTCGAGCAGCTTATCGGAGTCACGCATCGAATGGCCGCTTTCCGAAGGCCTCGACGAAAAGCGGACAGACCGCTGCCGGCCCCCTTTCTGCCATTCATCAGGGCGCGGGCAACGGCAATAATGGGGCCGGTAACCGCCAGACCGCTTTCGGAAACCTGATGCGCATAGCGGACCTTGGCAACGCTTCCATTTTCTTCAAAGTGAGAATGGCTCATGCGCTATCTTCAAGTGATCGTCTCTCTTCCTGTTTTGGCAAGCCGCCAAGATGGAAGCTTCCACTTGGCGGCTTGATGTCACAGGTTAAGAAGTCGGCTGGCCTGGCGTAGTGCGGCAGCGGTGCGGTTAGAGCCGCGCATCAATTGCGTGCGGGCAAAGCCGCGCATCTCGGGCGCATGGCTGGACAGTTCGGTTGCCACCGACAGGGCCGGCAGGCCAGCCACCGGCAAGGCCGGATCATGGGTAAAGCGCGGCCCGCGGGTATAGTTGAGCGGTACCAGGATGCGGGCAAGGCCCTGGATTGCCGCATTGGCATCGGCCGCCGACACGCTGCCAGCCGATATGCCCGTATAAAAGCCATCGAGGTCCTTGGTTAGTGCCGAAAGGGCGGTCGTGACCGGATCGAGCATCACGGCGTCGTCCCCGGCGGCCTTTCGATACTTCTCAAGCGTTGCGGCGAATTCAGCCGCCGTGACGCGCCAGTCGAACGGCAGGATGTCTGCATTTGCTACCGCCATCACCGCGCCGAGATAGACCTTGATGTCCCGGATCAAAATATCGCGGTCGGCGATGTCCATCAGGTCATTTTCAGTATGCCAGGCGATGTTTCCGCCGCAGCCGCCTACAGTGTAGTAGTTCATCTCTTGGCGCTTCTGCACGGTCATCGTCGATGACAGCATGAAAAAGCTCGACAGCCCGATATTGTTGAACGAGTAGTCGCCGGCGCGCAGCGGGCGTTCGCCCTCAAATTCCAGGCCCGTCAGGTCATGCACGACGCTCTTGCAGAGCTCGGTAGCCTCGCTCATGCAGGCGACATTCTCATAGACCTCTGCCCAGCGGCAGCCGGGGCTGTCGCAATTAACCTGTGCGACGCAATTTTCGTCGAGATCAAGCGCGAAGGCGTCGGCAAACCAGGCCGAGCCCGCATAGCGACCCGTCGAGTGTCCCGGCCACCAGGCGATGCGCACCGAGCGGCGCAGCTTGTCCTTGTTGTGCCAGAGCAGGCGGGCAATTTCGAGCAGGGCCGCATCGCCTGTGGCATTGTCGCCGACGCCCACGTCCCAGCTGTCATAGTGACCGGCCAGCAGCACGAACTTGTCCGGCTCGCTAGTGCCTGTCACGTTCACCACCGGCACCAGCGACTTGAACCAGCCCTCTTCGAGCCGGGTGCGAATGGTGGCGCTGCCGCCGGCCTTGGCCAGCGCGATCAGCTTGTGGCCATCGGCATTGTTGACCACCGCAATTGGGATGGCCGGCTTGCGCGGCAGGTCGTCCAGATCGGGCGTGCCCCAGATCGAGCTGCTGATACCCCAGTGCCGGTCGACGCCGGGATTGACAGCGATGACGCCGATAGCGCCCTTTTCCTGGAATTCCAGCACCTTGTTTGGGGAAGCAAAGCCGTCGGTCAGCACGATCTTGCCGCGAATGCGGTCGGCAGCGGCGGCGGCCTCATCGCGGTTTTTCTCGTAAAAGCTCGACACGTTCGCCGACAGCGTGCCTGGAATATGGTGCAGCACCCCCGTCAGGCCCTCAGGGCAGGAAGTCGAATAGGCCGGCGGCTTGGATGCCAGCACCTCGCCACCCGCCTCGACGGATGCTTCATAGGGAATGGACAGATAGAGATTGGCTTCGAGCAGGTCGACAGGCACGCCCAGCGCTGTCAGGCGCCGGGCAATATCATGGGCCGAGGCTTCGACATCTTCGGGCTTCCAGCGCGGCATGGTCGAAAAGGCCTCGACCAGAGGCCATGCGGCATCCGCATTGACCTGATCTACTACCTGCCTGATTGTCGTATCCAGCATATCGTCCTCCATCTATCCCGTGAGCATGTCCGGCTACACGATGCCTGATGGATTATTGTACGACAATCCAGATTGTCGTACAATTTGTCTGGGCATAGCCGTTTGCCCCGGTTAGTGTTCGCAAAAAGCTCTTGCGCCGGCGCATGTCGTCATGGTGTCGGTGAGCCAGTTTTCATTCTAGACGGGCGGGACTGATGGACGATTTGCGCACACTCTTTCAAGCCGACGCGGAGAGCCTTGCTGCCGCGCCGGGTGGAGAGGCGGTGCAGGCTCCCCAATTGGTGCGCGAGCGGGTGTTTGTCTTGGTGCGTAATGCCATTGTGGATGGGCGCCTGGCGCCCGGCACGCGGTTGACCGAGCGGGAGCTTTGCGAGGCCTTCGGCATTTCCCGGACCGTGGTCCGCGAGATCGCCAGGCGTCTGGAGGCCGAGAAGCTGGCCACGGTCATCCCCCATCGCGGCCTGACGGTAGCCACCTTGACGCGCAAGCATGTCCAGGAAATCTACGAGATTCGCACCGAGCTGGAAGCCATCGCCGTCCGCAGCTTCCTCAACGCGGCGACGGATGCACACATTGCCCAGGCGCAGGCCTTCGGCGCGCAACTGCTCGATGCCGGCAAGCGTGGTGACAAGGTGCGCCTGGTCGAGACCATGGCGCGTTTCAACCATTTCATGAGCGAAGTGGCCGACAACCAGGTTGTCACTGAAGTCCTTGATCAGCTGAGTACCCGGATCAACAGGCTGCGTGTAATGGCCATGGCCGAGCCGGGTCAGCTCGAGACCGGCATGGAGGGCGTGCGCGCCATCATTGCCGGGATCACGGCACGCGATTTGACGGCCGCCGAATCCGCGGTCCGCGTCTATGTCCGCCGCTCCGGCGAGGCTGTTCTGCGGCATATGGACGGTGACCATTGACCGGCTCCCGCCAACACTTTTCTTCCCTGAAAGGCCAATGATGACTCCTGCTTCATCTGCTCTGCCGGCCCTGGCGCCGGATGCATCCCCGCTTTGCGATCCCGTCACCGTGGAAATCATTCGCGGCGCGATCATGGCCACGCAGCGCGAGATGGAGGCCCTGATCGAGCGCACGGCTATCTCGGCCTTCATTCGCGAGAAGAAGGATTTCTACACCGCGCTGTTCGATGAACGCGGGGTCATGGCGGTCGGCTCGATGGTGCCGATCTTCGGAGATCTGACGACGCCGGTATTCGAGAAATTCCCGCGCGAGAGCATGCGCCCCGGCGATCTCTATTGGTACAATGACTGCTATGGCTCCAAGGGGGCCGTGACCCATTCCAATGATCAGGTCTTGCTGGCCCCGGTGTTTCATGGTGACCGGCTCTGTGCCTTCGTGATGAGCTGGGCGCATTTTGCCGATATTGGCGGCCTGCATCCGGGCTCGATCAGCCCCGACGCGACGTCGATCTACCAGGAGGGCATCATCATCCCGCCCACCAAGCTGATCGATGCGGGCGTGGTCAACGAGATGGCCTTGGCCATCTTCCATCGCAATTCGCGCTATCCCGCCCAGAGCGAAGGCGACATGTCGGCGCTGATGGCTGCCGTGCATCTGGGCGCGACGCGCGTTGGCGAGATCGTGGCGCGCCATGGCGCTGACCGCGTCGCTGATGCCCTGGCGCAACTGCTCGAGCGGACCCGCAGCCTCGTCCGCCGCCGCCTGGCCGAAACCTTTGACTACGGCACCTATAAATTCGCCGACCAGATCGACAGCGACGGGCACGGCAATGGCCCCTTTGCGCTGCGCTTTGCCATCACCCGCGAAAAGGGCAAGGACGGCGAGGATCGCTTCATCTTCGACGCCACCGAAAGCGATGATCAGGCGCCCGGTCCGGTCAATCTGATCATGAACAAGGGCGTCCCCGGCATGGCGCTGGGACTGTATTTTCTCGGCGGCGACCCCTCTCAGGTCGTCAATGCCGGCGGACCGCTGGCCATTGATGAAGTCCGCCTGCGTCCCGGCTCGATCGTCCAACCCAATTTTCCTGCGCCGCTGGGCATGCGCGGCCTGACCATGATGCGCATGCTGGCCGTGCTCAATGGCCTGGTCAATCGCGGCAAGGGTGGCGCACCGGCAGCCCATTCAGCCTATGTCGTCACCATCATGCGGGGCACCTTTGGCAAGGAGACCGGCGAGGCCAAGCCCTTCCTGCTGGCTGACGGGATCGGCGTCGGCTATGGCGCGCGCGACTTTGCCGATGGCATAGACGCGGTCTATTTCGTCGCCCAGGAAAACTATCCCGTCGAGTTCCTCGAAGCGGGCTATCCGATCCGCCTGCGCCAATATGGCGTGGTGCCCGATTCGGGCGGTCCGGGTCGCTGGCGCGGCGGCACCGGCATTATCCGCGAATATGAAATCCTCGCCGACGAGGCCCTGCTGGCCATCCGCATCGATGGCGTCAAGAATCCGCCATGGGGCTATGCGGGCGGCATGTCGGGCGGTGGCGGCCATATCGTGGTCAATCCAGGCACACCGCAAGAACGCGAGATTGCGCCGCTGTCGGACGGCACGGCGCTCAAGAAGGGCGATATCCTGCGCATTCGCACCGGCGGCGGCGGCGGCATGGGTCACCCCTATGACCGGCCGGCTGAAAGCGTGCTGGAAGATGTCGCCGGTGGCTTTGTCACTCCCGCGGCCGCGGAAAGTTTCTACGGCGTGGTGATCACCGATGGTGAAGTCGATGTGGCGGCGACCGATCGGCTACGCCGCAATCCGCCCCCCGTCAAAGCCTTCCACCGCAACACCTATGTCGATGAGCTCGTGTAACATGACCCGACCCAATCTTGCCGTTGCCGTGGATATCGGTGGTACTTTTACTGACGTCGCTCTGGTGGATCGCGCCGGCCGCTCCTGGCGCGCCAAGACGCCCTCGATTCCGGCCGATCCCTCTGAGGCCTTCCTCAATGGTATCCGGCTTGCCCTCGAGCAGGCCGGAGCGTCGGCGGCCGATCTCGATCAGGTTCTGCATGGCACAACCGTTGCCACCAATATGATCCTGGAAGGCAAGGGCGCCCGTACCGCCCTCGTGACAACCCGCGGCTTCCGGCACGTGCTGGCCATCGGCCGGCAGGACATTCCGCGCAAGGCCAATCTCTATACCTGGATCAAGCCGGTGCCGCCCGTTCCGGCCAGCCGCATCGTCGAGATCGACGAACGCATCGCTGCTGGCGGCGCCGTACTCGAAACGCTGGACGAGGCGAGCGTCCGCGCCGCGGCAGCCCAGATTCGGGGCATGAATGTGGAGGCCGTCGCCGTGTGCCTGATTCATGCCTATGCCAATCCGGAACATGAGCGGCGCGCCGCCGACATCCTGCGCGCGGAGCTGCCCGACCTGGCCGTCACCGTGTCCAGTGATGTGCTGCCGGTAGTGCGCGAATATGAGCGCAGCCTGACTACCGTTCTCAATGCTACCGTGATGCCGGGCGTGACCTCCTATGTGGCCAGGCTCGAAAAGCGGCTGACCGATGAGGGCTCGGGCGTGCCCCTGATGCTCATGCAGTCCAATGGCGGCGTCGCTGGTGCGGCCAAAATCCGCCTGGCGCCGGCGCTGACCGCCTTGTCGGGCCCGGCTGCTGGCGTGGTCGGCGCCCGTGCGGCGGCCGAAGCCTGCGGCATTGCCGACATCATTACCGTGGATATCGGCGGTACGTCGGCCGATATCTGCCTCATCAAGGATGGTCAGATCGGCCTGACCCAGCACGGTTCAGTGGGCGATTGGCCCCTCGCTTTGCCCATGGTGGACATGATTACCATTGGTGCGGGCGGCGGTTCGCTGGCGCGGATCAAGGATGGTGGTCTGACCGTGGGGCCGGAAAGCGCTGGCGCCCGCCCCGGACCGGCCTGCTATGGCCATGGCGGCACCGAGCCCACCGTCACCGATGCCCATGTGGCGCTGGGACAATTGCCTGCCCGCCTGCTGGGCGGGCGCATGGTGCTCGATATCGATGCGGCCAAGGCGGCCGTCATGCGCGTGGCGACGCCGCTTGGCCTCGATCTGGAGACGGCGGCGCGGGGTATCCTCGCCATTGTCGACAACCACATGGTGGGTGCCATGCGGGTGGTGTCGGTCGAGCGGGGTCACGATCCGCGTGACTTCACCCTGGTGCCGTTTGGCGGGGCAGGGCCCCTGCATGGCTGCGCGCTGGCAGAACTGCTCGATATCGGCCGCGTGCTGATAACGCCGGCGCCGGGCGTGCTTTGCGCCGATGGCCTGCTTGCCGCCGATCTGCGCTCGGAATTCTCCCGCGCCATGGCCTTTGCCGGTCCGATGGATCCGCAGGCAACCGCGCCGATCATTGCCGAACTGGAGCAGCAGGCAGCCGACTGGCTCGATGTCGAGGATGTCGCTGCCGAGGCCCGCGTTATCGAGCGCAAGGCGCTGTTGCGCTATGCCGGCCAAGGCGGGGAAATCGCCGTCGACTATGCGCCCGACCGCGCCACGGTGGAGGACAATTTCCGCGCAGCGCACAAGGCCCTCTATGGCTTCAACCTGGGGGCGGCGATCGAACTGGTTACGCTGCGCGTGCATGCCACCGGGCTGGCGGCCAGCCCACCCATCGTCAATCTCGAACCAGGCGAAATGCCGGTGCCGCAGGAATTCACCGCTGTCAGCATCGATGGCGCCAGCCGTGACGTCCCGGTGATTGACCGGGCCACGCTCGGGGCGGGGGCTAGCTTTGCCGGTCCGCTCATCCTGACCCAGCTCGATACAACCACTTATGTTGCTCCCGGCTGGCACGGCACGGTCCATTCATCAGGCGGCATCCTCCTGACGCGCGGTGCAGCATGACCTCGGCCAGTCTCGCATCGGTCTTCGACCATATCGCCGCCCGCGACGACGACTATGTCGCCCGTCTCATCGACTATGTCCGCAACCCATCCATCAGTGCGCACAATATCGGCATTCGCGAAGTGTCCGAACTGCTGGTCACAATGCTGGGCGATCTGGGGCTGGAGGTGGAAGCCATCCCCACCAAGGGGCACCCCTTCGTGCTGGCCCGCTATACCGTCGATCCGGCCAAGCCGACGGTGCTGCTTTACGGTCACTATGACGTGCAGCCGCCCGATCCACTCGAATTGTGGGACAGCCCGCCTTTCGAGCCGACCATCCGCAATGGGCGTATCTATGCCCGCGGCGTCGGGGACAATAAGGGGCAGCATTTCGCCCAGATCATGGCCATCGAGGCGCATCTGAAGGTGCATGGCACGCTGCCTTGCAACCTCATCTTCCTGCTCGAAGGCGAGGAAGAGATCGGCTCGCCGCAGATCGCCGATTTCGTGCGCGATCACAAGGAGCGGCTCAAGGCCGATCTGGTGGTGACGGCCGATGGTCCGCTGCACGAATCAGGCCGGGCCACGCTGACCTATGGCGTGCGCGGCATGACCTCGTTCGAGCTGCGCGTCCGCACCGCCGCGCGCGATGCCCATTCGGGCAATTACGGCGGCGTCATGCCCAATGCCATCTGGACGCTGGTGCACCTGCTGTCGACCATGAAGACCCCGGACGGTCGCATCACCATTGATGGACTGCACGACCAGATCATCCCCCCGACGGCTGCCGAAATCGCTGCAACACAAGCACTGCCGCTCGACCTGCCGGCCTATATGGCCGAGATGGGCTTGTCCCGCCTGGACGAACCGGCAGATCGCCCGTTCTGGGACCGGTTGATGTTCCACCCGACCCTGACCATCAATGGCCTGCATGGCGGCTATGGCGGCCCGGGCAGCAAGTCGGTCCTGCCGGCCGAGGCGGTGGCCAAATGCGATATCCGCCTGGTGGATGCGATGACGCCCGAGCATGTGCAAGCCTGCGTCAAGACGCATGTGGCTAAGCATGCGCCGGAGGTGGAGGTTGTCACCTATGGCTCGATGTTGCCCTCAAAGACGCCGCTCGATGATCCCTGGGGCGTCCTTATTCAGGAGGCCATCCTCGAAGCTCGTGGCGAAGCGCCTCTGGTCTATCCTTGTGCGGGGGGCAGCCTGCCAGACTATGTCTTTACCAAAATCCTGGGGGTGCCGGCCTTCGTCATGCCCTATGCCAATGCCGACGAAGCCAATCACGCTCCCAATGAGAATTTGGAAATCGAGTTGTTTCTCAAGGGTATCCGCACCGGCGCGGCGTTGCTAGACCGGCTGGGCCGGGGCTAAACCCCGGCCATTGCCGCGGTCTCGATGGGGTGGTAGCAGGCCACCGCGCTCAGCTCGGGATAGCCCTTGAGCACCGGTTCTTCCTGCCGGCAGATATCGGTTGCCCGATTGCAGCGCGGATTGAAGCGGCAGCCTGGCGGCGGATTGACCGGATTGGGTGGCTCGCCGCGGGCGGCAGTGCCCCGCGCCAGTCTGGCCCGGGCCGGATCTGGCTCTAGGGCCGAGCCGCGCAAGGCGACAGCATATGGATGCCGAGGCTGCACCAGCACCTGGTCCGCGTCTCCTGCCTCGACCGCGCGGCCCAGATACATCACCATGACCCGCTGCGAGATGGCCCGCACCACCGCCAGATCATGGGCGATGAAGATGATGGCGATGCCCAGGCGCTGCTGCAGATCGATCAGCAGGTTGACCACCTGCGCCTGCACGGACACGTCCAAGGCCGAAACCGGCTCGTCGCAGACCAGCACGGAGGGCTCGGCCGCCAAAGCGCGGGCAATGCCGATGCGCTGGCGCTGGCCGCCTGAAAATTCATGGGGAAAACGAGATGTAGAGGCCGGGTCGAGCCCCACAGCGCTCAGCAGTTCCTCGACGCGCGCCTTGCGGGCAGCGCCCTTGGCCAGGCCATGCACGTCCAGCGGCTCGGCGACGATGTCCAGCACGGTGCGCCGGGGGTTGAGCGACATATAGGGGTCCTGGAACACCATCTGCACCTGCCGACGCAGGGCGCGGTCTCGCTTGATGGGGGCTCCCCGAAACAGGATCTCGCCCTCGTCTGGCGTTTCAAGGCCCACCAGCATGCGGGCCAGGGTGGATTTGCCACAACCCGATTCGCCGACAATGGCCAGGGTCTCGCCCGGCGCCACGCTCAGGCTGACACCCTTGACGGCATGGAAGGACTTGCCCAGCACGGCGCCACCGGCCCGGAAGGTCTTGGACAGGTTTCGCGCTTCGAGGATCGGTTCAACCGGCATGAGTAGTCTCCGCAAGGGGGTAGTGGCAGGCATGGGCGCGCCCGGGACGGGTCGCGAGCAGTTCCGGGCGCACCTGACTGCAGAGCGCCCCGCGATGGCCGCAGCGCGGATGGAATGCGCAGCCGCTGGGCAGGGCGATCAGGTTGGGGGGCGAGCCCTTGATAGGCTCAAGCCGCTCGACGGTTTCGATGCGCGGTGCCGAGGCCATCAGCGCCGCTGTATAGGGGTGGGCGGGGGCCCGGAACAGGTCGTCCACCGTGCCGGTCTCCACCAGCCGTCCGGCATACATGACGGCGACGCGCTCGGCGCTGCGGGCGACAACGCCCAGATCGTGGGTGATCAGCAGCATGGCCATGCCCAGTTCGTCGCGCAGCTCATCGAGCAGGTCGAGGATCTGCGCCTGCACGGTAACGTCCAGTGCCGTGGTGGGTTCGTCGGCGATCAGCACTTCGGGCTTGAGCGCAATCGCCGAGGCGATGAGAATGCGTTGCCGCATGCCGCCGGAAAATTGATGGGGAAAATCATCGATGCGGCGCTCCGATGAGGCAATATGGACCGATCGCAACAGCTCGATCGATCGCTCGCGGGCCTCCTTGCGGGACACCCCAAGATGGGTGCGGTAAATCTCGCCCAGTTGGTCTCCAATCGACAGCACGGGGTTCAGTGCCGAGAGCGCATCCTGGAAAACCAGGCTGATGACCCGCCCGCGCAGCTTGCGCTTGGCGTCCTCGTCCAGGGTGAGCAGGTCGTGTCCGGCCAGCTGCATCCGGTCCGCCTGGATCGATGCTTTGCCGCGTACAATGCCCATAATCGCGCGCGTCGACACCGATTTTCCCGAGCCCGATTCCCCAACCAGGGCAAGCACTTCGCCACGTTTGAGATCAAAGGATACGTCGCGCACGGCCTGTACCTCGCCCCGCAGGGTGTCGAAGCTCACATTCAGCCCGGAAACCGATAGTACGGTGCGTTCATCTGCCTGTTGTTTAGTCACGCGATGGCCTCGCTTATAAATTGTACGACAATCCTTGACACGGCTTTGGAGAGGCCGCAACACTCACGTGTCAATCGAACAGCGAGACCGCTATGATCCGCAATGTTAGGAATGCCTTTACCCGCCGAGCCGTGCTGATGGGCGGTATCTTGGTGGCTGCCGCAGCCACCGGCCTGACCGCGGTCAGTGCCCAGGATGCCACCCGTCTGGTCATCGGGACGACCGCCGATGTCGTCAACTTCAACCCACTGGTCGGCAATAGCCGCTCCGATACCTGGGTTACCAACCTGATGTATCCGCGCCTCATGCAGATGACCGCCCAGGGCTCCAAGGACCCCTACGTGGCCACGGACTGGGGCTATTCGGAAGACGGTCTTACGGCCTGGCTCGAGATCCGCGATGATCTGACCTGGAGCGATGGCACCGCCTTTTCCGCCGAAGACGTCGCCTTCACCATCACGGCGGTGACCAGCGAAAAGATTGGCGTTACTGCCGGTCTGGTTCCCGCCTTTGTCAGTGCGACGGCTGCATCGCCGACGCGCGTCGAATTCGTGCTGAGCCGCCCCGACAGCACCTTCCTGACCAATATCGGCTTCTGGATGCCGATCGTGCCAAAGCATGCTTTCCCCGAAGTCGGCCAGGTCGCCGCCTTTGCCAATGACAAGGATTGGGTGAGCGCCGGCCCGTTCCAGCTGGCCAGCGTGGAAGTGGGTCAGCGCTACGTCCTCGAAGCCGTCGACAACTATCCACTGGTCGAGGCCGGCCGCGCCACGATCGACGAAGTCGAATTCCGCGTCTTCCCCGACGTCAATGCCGAAGCCCTGGCCCTGCGCGCCGGCGATCTGGATCTGATCGCCAATGCCCTGCCGGCGCCGATCGCCCAGACGCTCAACGGTCAGCCCGGGATCACCGTCGAACAGGCGCCATCGCTGGGCTGGTCGCACGTGCTCTACAACATGCAGCGCGAGCCGCTGGACAATGTGCTGGTGCGTCAAGCCCTGGCCCATTCGGTGGACTATGAGGCCATTCGCGCCATTGCCATGCAGGGTCTGGCGCAATCGACCAATTCTTCCGTGATTTCGCCGGTGCTGAGCTATTGGGCGGATCCGGCCATGGAAGAATATACCTTTGATCCTGAGGCCGCCAAAGCCTTGCTGACGGAGGCCGGCTATGCCGATGCCGATGGCGACGGCATGTTCGACGATCTTGAACTCTCCCTGCTCTATGAGCAGAGCGCTGCCGATATCGCGAACTGGGCGCAGATCATGAAGGACAGCGCTGCGCAGTCCGGCATAACGATCAATCTGGTTGGCCTTGAGCGCAATACCTACCTGGCACGCGGCCGGGAAAAGGACTTCGATATCTATGCCGGCAACTGGGCCGTCATGGAAGAACCGGCTGCCTATCTGGGTCTGGCCTACCGCACCGATGGCTTTATCAACTACGCCTCGATTTCCGATCCGGAACTCGAAAAGCTGATCGACGCGGCCCAGGCTGCGACCACGCCGGAGGCCGTCAAGGAACAGGTCCAGGCTGCGGCCCGCCTGATCCAGGAACAGGTCTATGACAACGTGCTCTACTACCAGACCTTCCAGTTCGCTTATAACAGCGACAAGTGGGAAGGTTTCGTGATGCAGCCGTCAGACCTGCTGTCTCTGGTCAATCCACTCTCGCTGGCCTCGGTCAAGCCAAAGGGCTAACTCCTGTGCACTTGAGCGGCTATGTATTGCAGCGGCTGCTGCGCGGACTGGCGACCTTCTGGTTCGCCGTGACCATCACCTTCTTCCTCGTCCGGCTGCTGCCGGGCGACCCGGTGCTGGCTGTTGCCGGCCCGGGCATGACGGAGGAAATCCGCCTCCAGCAGCTCGCGCTTTACGGATTGGACCGCCCCCTGGCGGTCCAATACTTTGCCTATCTGCGTGAACTCGTGCAGGGCAATCTGGGCATTTCCTTCCTTCGGAGCCAGCCTGTTACCCAGGTCCTGATGGAGCGCCTGCCGTGGACGCTCCTGCTGACCGGGGCGGCGCTGGTGCTGACAGTGCTGTTGGGCATACCGCTGGGCGTTCTGGCGGCGACCCGTGCCCGTGGCTGGGTGGACCAGTTTGTCCAGGTCTCCGGCGTCATCGGCCAGTCCCTCTTCGTGCCATCCATCGGCATCTTCCTGCTCTATACGCTGGGCCTGATGGCCGGGCTGTTTCCCATTGGCGGCGCCGTCAAATCCGGACTGACCGGCTTTGCCTGGTATGCCAGTGTGGCCCACCATCTCGTGCTGCCCTGCCTGACCCTGGTCATGGCTCAACTAGCTTCCTACGTCCTGACCCTGCGCTCGACACTGATCGAGGCGCTGGGTGAGGAATATTGCGACCTCGCCCGCGCCAAGGGCACACCCGAGCGCACCGTCGTTTGGAAGCATGCTTTGCGCAATGCCCTGTTGCCGACCACGACGCTGATCGGTCTGCAGATCGGCTTTCTGGTGGGTGGTGCGGTGCTGACCGAAACCATCTACGCCTATCCCGGCGTCGGTCGGGCTATTTTCGAAGCGGTGGGACAGCTCGATTTCCCCGTGCTGCAGGGCGCCTTTGTGCTGCTGGCCGCTACCGTGGTGCTGGCCAATCTCGTCACTGACCTCGCCTACGGTTTCCTCGATCCACGGGTTCGCGCCGGATGACCATGACGACAATTACCCCCGCACCATCCCCGCTTCCCACAGCCGCGGTCCTACCACCGGCAGACCTCTCGCCAGGCCGCCGGACGTGGCGCGCCTTCCGCCGCAATCCGCTTGGCATGGGCTCGGCTGCCGTCATTCTGCTCATGGTCGCCGTCGCGGTGCTGGCGCCGCTGCTCGCGACCTTTCCCGGCGGCTATGGCCCGGAGATCCTGCAGGCGCCTTCGGCTGCCCATCCCTTTGGCACGGACGATCTGGGCCGCGATGTCCTGGCTCAGGTCATCTGGGGAACCCGCATCTCCATGATCATCGGCTTTGCCGCGTCCTTCCTGGCCATCATCATCGGGGTGGCCCTGGGCGTGCTGGCCGCCTATGCCCGCCGGCTCGACGGCGTCATCTCGATGCTGGTCGATGTCTCGCTGGCATTGCCCGTGCTGCCGTTGATGATCCTGGTCGCCGCCTTGGTGGGGCCGTCGGTGACGACGCTCGTCGTGGTGATTGCCCTGTTCTCCTGGCCTGAAGTCACCCGCATCGTGCGCTCACAGGCGCTGTCGGTGACAAGGCTGCCCTATGTCGATGCGGCCCGCACGATTGGCGGCTCCCACATCTGGATCATGACGCGCCATATCCTGCCGGCCGTGGCGCCGATCATCGTGGTGTCGGTCGTGCTGACCGCGTCGCGCGCCGTGCTGTCGGAGGCGGGCCTCTCCTTTCTGGGGCTCGGCGATCCGGAAAGCTGGTCCTGGGGCAAGATCCTGTTCAATGCCCAGCGCTCGGGCGCGCTGACCGTCGCCTGGTGGTGCACGCTGTTTCCCTCACTGGCCATCCTGCTGCTCGTGGTGTCCTCCACCCTCGTGTCCATCGCCTATAACGATGCGCGCAATCCCAGAACAAGGGAGAACTAGCCTTGAAACAACGGCTCTCGCCAGTCACCTATCGGCGCATCCAGGACGGCGTGCGCGCCCGCATGGAAGCGGGCGGGTTTGATGGCCTCCTGGTCGACGACCACCATCATGTCGCCTATCTCACCGGTTTTTTTCATTTCCCCAATGAGCGCCCTGCCGCGGTCTGGCTGACAGCGACGCAATGCCTGATGCTGGTGCCGGCGCTGGAAGCCGACCATGCCGAAAAGCAGAATACGGTTGCCGAATTCGTCGTCTATCCCGAGTTCCCGGGCATAGAAGATGCCTTTTCCATCCTGCTGGGTCAGGTCAGACCAACCGGTCGCATCGCCTATTCGCCGGCGACGCCGGCGGGGCGGGTTGAGAAATTTAAGACCTATGCGCCGGATGCGACGTGGGTGATGTCGGAAATCCTCGAGGAGGCCCGGCTGCTGAAATTTCCCGAGGAGATCGTGCTACACCGCGAGGCGGCGCGCATTTCGGACGCCATGGTCGAAGCCGGGCTCACGCTGATACGCGATGTCATTGCATCGGGTGCGCCCCTGCCCACCGAGGCCGAACTGGCCAGCCACGTTACCCGATTTGGCGTGTCCACCATGTATGCCGAGCATGACGATGTCGTGGTCGGCCAGATGCTGGCTGGCGGCCTGGTCTATACCGGCAAGAATGCCGCCTTTCCACATGGCCTGCCATCGGCCGAACGGGTCAAGCCGGGCGAGACCTTCATCCTTTCGCTCGGTTGTGCCGTCGGCGGGCGCTTGGCCGAGAGCGAGCGGACTTTTGTCATGGGCCAGCCCAGTGACGAGCAGCGCCGCTATTTCGAGGTCGCCACCCGCGCCCAGCAGACGGGCGTAGAGGCCCTGGTCGCAGGGCGCGCCTGTTCGGAGGCCAACCGGATCTGCATCGATGTGATCAAGCAGGCGGGCATGGGGAAATTCCTGCGCCACCGCATGGGCCATGGCATCGGCATCTGGCTGCACGAGCCGCCCTGGATCGCCGATGGCGATGACAGCCCGCTACAGCCGGGCATGATCGTCTCCTGCGAACCGGGCCTTTATATTCCCGGTCATGGCGGCTACCGCATTTCCGATACGGTGCTGATCACCGAGGCCGGCCCGGAACGCCTGACCAATCGTCCCCGCACCATCGATGAAAGCATCATCGGCTAAACCGCATTAAAGGAGAACAGCAATGGATGTGACCATCAATGGCGCACGCCTGAACGTCGAGGTCCTGGGTGGAGACGACAAAGCCAAGCCTGTAATGATCGTCCACCACGGCGCGCCGGGGCTGGGCAGCCATGCCGAGCCCAAGGCCTCGTTCGGTCCGTTCGCGGACGAATACCGCGTCGTCGTCTTCGACGCGCGCGGCAGCGGCGCCTCCGAGGACAAGGCGCCCTTTACCCATGAGCAGTGGGCGGCCGATGTCGATGCCATCCGCGAATGGATCGGCGCCGAGCAGATCATCATGGCTGGCGGTTCCTATGGCGGCTTCATCTCGATGGAATATGCCATCCGCTTTCCCGACCGGGTCCTGGCCATGGTGCTGCGCGATACCTCGGCCGACAATGCCCATCGCGAACTGTCGCGCGCCAATGCCCTGGCCTCGCCGCGCATCGAGGTCGACCTCGACCTGTTCAACCGCATCATGGCCGGCACGACGCGCGACAACGCTGACCTCAAGGCCGCCTGGGCCCATATCCTGCCGCTCTATGACCACGACCTCGATATGGCAAAGGTGCAGTCGCGCATCGAGAACACGCCCTATCACTATGCGACGCACAATTTCGCCTTCGCCGTGAACCAGGAAAACTACGACCTCAAGGACAAGCTGCCCGGCATCAAGGTGCCCACACTGATCACCGTCGGCCGACATGACTGGATCACGCCCGTATCAGCGTCCGAGACGATCCACCGCCTGATAGCGGGCAGCGAACTGGTGATCTTTGAACATTCCGGCCATGCGCCGCAGGTGGAGGAAGCGCCCAAGTTCCAGGCCACGGTACGGGACTTCCTCAAACGCGCCCTCGACACAGCCGACTGATGGCCCATTATTTGGCAAACTGCATGTCTGCTTCAAGGTGATTGGTAGCAGGCTCACAATGACCGCCTGGGGCGCACTGCCGACTGGCCGCTGTCGCCCCATGTCGGTCATTCGGGCACCGCGTCAGCTTGCTTAAAGCGGCCGTGCAAGGCGGCTGAACGTCAGTGATGGATCAATAGTGGCCAGCGGAAGGTGCACGCACACTGTCGATGATGGCCTTGGGTGCCGGGAGGTGCCAGATGACCTGGTAGGCCTCAACCACATCGAATGGCGTGACCTCCCGTCCGGGCAATGCCACCCATGGGGGTACCGGCAACCCGAGCAGGGCCGCCAGCGTGACGCGCGCTGCGGCGCAGCCCTGATCATAGGGCATCTGGGCGCCGACCCCCTTGATCATGCCATGGCGCGCCATGTCGAGGGCGACCTCGTTGCCCAGGTCGACGGTGGTAATGGGCATGTCGATGCCGTCCTGGGACAGTGCCCGAGCCGCCTTCATTGCCGGCACGTCCCAGACCGCAAAAATGCCCGAGAGCCCAGGAGTCTTGTCCACCATGGCCAGGGCTGCCGGCCTGGCGCCATCCAGTTCGGCAAAGCGTTCGCGCACCAGCGTGACATCGGGCCGATGGGTGGCCATCCATTTGCGAAAGGCGATTTCGCGTTCGTGGGTGGCAAAGAAGTCGATGCCATAGCCGAGAATGCCGGCGGCGCCGTTAGCCGGAATGTGGGGCGACAGCATCGCGGCGCAGCTCTGGCCGAGTCCGAAATTGTCGGTCGAAACCACGCTGGCATAGTCGGCCCCCGGCAGCATGCCCGTCGGGGCGTTGTCGAGCAGTACCAGCTTGCGGCCGGGGCTATAGCCAGTTTTGGAGCGGTGGATCCCTTCCGCCGCTTCGCTCAAATAGGCATAGTGGGAGCCAGTGTAACGTCTGCTCCGACAGTCGGGCGTTCAACCCGTTTGCCGCATTGCCTCGGTTTGAGCGGCCCGTCGGCTTTCAGGAAAATCAAAACGTGGTCTGAACGGCCGGAATGGGGCGCGTTGCTGCCAATGGCTGTCGAACAGCGACCGGCGCCCTTGGACCAAGAATCATCACTCAGGTTCAGCCAGAATTCGATAGACCTGCATGCGGGAGCAGCCAAGGCGTTGGCCTATTTCAGACGGCCCCAATCCCTCCCTATGTAGAACACGCACCTGTGCTCGATCTACTCGACGCTTACCACCGACATACCGGCCTTGCGCCTTGGCCTGCTGGATACCCTCGCGCTGACGCTCCTTGATGAAACGTCGCTCCATCTGCGCCACCATGCCAAGTACGGTCAGGACGATATGCCCCATTTCACCGCGGGTGGACACGTGGGGGTCGAGCATGGTGACGAATGCCTGTCGCTGCTCGCACTCGTGGATCAGGTTTAGTACGTCACGTGTGTCGCGGCCGAGCCGGTCCAAGCGCGCCACCATCAACTCATCGCCGGGTCTTAGAAACTGTATGACGGTTTCTAATTCGACACGCCCTTCGCGACTGCCGCCAGATACCTTTTCTGACCGAATTATCTCGCATCCTTCTGCTTTGAGCTTGGCAATTTGGATGTCTAGATCTTGATCAATGCTGCTAACGCGGGCGTAGCCGATGCGGGCCATGTGTCACCTCAAGGTTTAGCCTTGAGGCTCGCACGTCACAAATAGTGGGTGTCAACCCAGAGGTTACGCTACCGTCGCCAGCGACGTTACGTCACGCGCGGGTACGCCCTGACGTGACTGGGGGTGGGCGTAGCAGGGACTGATTTTGGCAGGCAAGGTGCGCGTTCCGGCTCGGCAGTTTTCGACCCCATATCGGTCGTACCAGCCAGTCCGGTGAATGCCTGAAAGCGGTCATGCTCCGGTCCAGGGCGCGAGCCAGCAGTCAAGTTAGTGAATTAATAACCATAATCTGCTAACCTTATCGTTGACCGACTAGCGTCTGCGGTCCTTCATTTTACCACCACTTGCCTTCGCTCCCTGCCGGTAGCCCGCAGGAGCTTAAGCATTTATTCATCAGATGAGACTGGTCATGATTTTTGCAAAGTTGGGTATAGCTGGACGCCTCTCAGTTGGCTTCGGCTTCGTGTTGTTGATGATGATTGCTTTGACTTGGAATTCAGTGAGCCAGGTCAATTTTATGAATGGCAATCTTGTCCAGGTGAACGAGGTCAATAGTGTTAAGCAACGCTATGCAATCAACTTCCGCGGTAGCGTCCATGACCGGGCGATCGCTGTTCGTGATGTGATCCTGGCAGGGTCACCAGATCAGGTCGCCACCGCCTTGACGCTGATCGGAAAGCTCGCCGGCGACTATGCTGTCAGCGAACTGGCGATGACACAAATGCTAGCCGGGCCATCAGGTGCGACCGATACTGAAAAGACAATCATCGCCGAGATCGCGGACATTCAAGCGCGGACCAATCCGCTCGTCTCACAGATCATAGACCTGCGTAACCAGGGCGATCTTGCGCAGGCGAGCTCTGTATTGAACGCACAGGCAGCGCCACTTTTCCGAGACTGGCTGGGAGCAATTAACAAGTACATTGATTATCAGACCGGGCTGAACGACGAGATCGGCGGTCAGGTCAATGCGTCGGCAAGTGGCTTCCAACTTACTGCGTTGATGTCGCTTGCACTGGTCCTGGTTCTCTCCATCGCTGCGGCTGTTCTGGTAAGTCGATCAGTCACCGTTCCCGTTAGAAAGCTTTCCCGGACCATGCGTGTTTTGGCGGACGGCGACTATACAAACGAAGTGCCGTATGTTGGGCGCCCTGACGAGTTGGGCGTGATGGCAGGAACGGTCGAGGTGTTCCGCAAGAACGGGCTACAGGTAGCCAACATGACCGCAGCAGAAGCCTCTCGCATCATTGAGGACGAAACAGCTCGAAAGACTATGATGTCAGAGTTGCAAGAAGCATTCGGGACTGTCGTAAATGCTGCAGCCGAAGGCGATTTTTCGCGACGCGTCAACGCCTCCTTCCCCGATGCCGAACTCAACGCGTTGGCCGGCAGCGTCAACACCTTGGTTCAAACTGTCGATACCGGCCTGGCCGAGACGAGCCTCGTCCTGGCAGCGATTGCAGAGGCAGACCTTACCAAGCGCGTGACTGGCAATTACCAAGGGGCCTTTAGCACCTTAAAAGACGACACTAACGCCGTTGCAGACAAGATGAGCGATATTGTCGACCAATTGCGCGTCACGTCGAGGTCTCTCAAGCTCGCCACTAGCGAGATATTAGCGGGTGCCAACGATCTGTCGGAGCGCACTACCAAACAGGCTTCAACCATTGAACAGACCTCAGCCGCCATGGAGCAAATGGCCCACACGGTCACGCAAAATGCACAGCGTTCTCAAGACGCCAGTCTCAATGCTTCCTCTGTGACAAAGATTGCAGAAGAGGGCGGTCAGGTGATGATCGAGACCACCTCTGCTATGGAGCGGATTACCAGTTCATCAGCCAAGATATCCAATATCATCGGGTTGATCGACGACATCGCGTTCCAAACCAACCTTCTTGCCCTTAACGCGTCTGTTGAGGCAGCCCGTGCGGGCGATGCTGGCAAGGGATTTGCTGTCGTGGCAGTCGAAGTGCGTCGTCTCGCACAATCGGCTGCCAGCGCTTCATCCGAGGTCAAGGTTCTAATCGAACAAAGCGCCGGCGAAGTATCGGGCGGTACCCGCCTCGTTGCTGAAGCAGCTGACAAACTCAATGCGATGCTCGAAGGTATCCGCGCCAATTCTGGCCTGATGGATGGCATTGCAAAAGACAGCCAAGAACAGGCTTCCTCGATCAAGGAAGTGGCAACAGCGGTTCGTCAGATGGATGAGATGACCCAGCACAACGCCGCTCTGGTTGAACAGATAAACGCATCGATCGAACAGACAGAAGCCCAGGCGATCCAATTAGACGGCATCGTGGATATCTTCACCATTGATGACAATCGGCAAGTTGAGGCGAGTGCAGTTGCCAAGAGGGTATCGTCAGGTGGGATTAAGGATCTGCAGGGCCGCGCCAAGCTTGCTGCGAAGCGTTTCGTTACCCAAGGCAATGCCGCAATAAAGCAGGATTGGAACGAGTTCTAAGCTAGAGCTCTATTTTTTGAGATTGCGACCTCGCCTTCTCATACCCGCCGCGCAACATCACAGCCTGCGGCTTTCAGTCTGCCATCGAACTGGAAACGAAGGTCAGCCGGCGCAATATTGTTCCGGCTGATCCCGCTTTATGCCAAGTCTAACCAAGAAGGCTGGGTTCACTTTCGTCCCGATGACGTTGCCCCAAGTTTGCCAATCCACCAATGCCTGCTTTTCCTGTAGGCTATTCCCAATGCTGCCGGTCTGCCCCCTAACTTGCCACCTAGGCTCAAGCAAGGGTAAGC
Source organism: Devosia beringensis (assembly GCF_014926585.1). Taxonomy (NCBI): domain Bacteria; kingdom Pseudomonadati; phylum Pseudomonadota; class Alphaproteobacteria; order Hyphomicrobiales; family Devosiaceae; genus Devosia; species Devosia beringensis. The sequence continues at coordinate 2,548,980 of NZ_CP045422.1, forward strand.
GACAATCGGTCTGGCGGCAGTCGTACCATTTTGCCGTTCACGCCGCCTTTTCGATTTCCTGAAGGCGGTCGGTCAAGTGAAGGTCTCGCAAGTGTCGAAAAGCGGTGCTTTGCTGGTAGTCTAATTGTGGCGATTGATCGCGCCACTCAACAATTCTAGGACTAAAAAATCACGCCCTAAAGTGATCTCCAGCGACGTTACCCACTTGGATCAATCCTGATTAAAGTATCCTCTTTCCCATAAGAAAGAGGGCAGGCGCGGTCTAAATCGCCAGCAAATCGCGCAAGGAAACCATCACGTCGTCATGTCGGTAAGGCTTGCTAAAGAAGACGCTACCGTCGGGCATATCGGAGGGTAGAATCTTATGGTGTCCAGACGTGACGATGATTCTAACCGGCGGCCACCGATCCCGCACAGCCGCAGCCAGCTTCAGCCCATCCATGCTGCCGGGCATATCAATATCGGTAAACAGCATGCTGATCGACGGATTGGCTTCCAACAAGTCGATCGCTTGATCGGCGTTTTCGGCCTCGAATACACGGAAGGCCTCGCGCTCAAGCTGATCAATGACATCCATGCGGATCAGAGGCTCGTCCTCGACCACTAGGACTGATATTCGCGTGCTCATACTTTCCGGGCACCTTTGGTTGGATTATGGGTAGAGCTACTCAAATTTAAGCGAACAACTCGACGTTTCGATCCCTGTCTCAAGATATTTTGATGGTTTGTCATGCAAATCTCAATACCTCTGCTTTAAGCCGTCAAGCGGACAATCGGGACTGGGCGAAAGCTGTGATCTGCTGATCTGACATTAGGAGTTGGATTGGTGGCCGACGCTAAGACCTCGCACTGCAATTGTATGGCCCGGTGGAGACGACCCAGCATCGGTGGATCTCGCCCCCGTCATAAGGAATGAAATCGAAAGTTGCCGACTAGCCATCGATGGTCAATGCGTCATATGTGCCTTGTGGAACGGATGTTTTGCGTCGCAAAACCACTATGATGACACAATGCTGGTCGGCAGTCGGACAGTGATCGTCGTACCTCCGGCTCCACTCGCCCGCGCGAGTGTTCCGCCGATCTGGCGGACGAAGGCGTCTATGAACCGTGTTCCCATGCCTGACGATGCTGACGCCCGCTCACTTCCATCGATGCCGACGCCGTCATCTTGCACTGACAGGCTGAACTCGCTGTCACGCTGTCTGAAGCCGAGAATGATACGTCCTTTCTTGGCGGGGAAAGCATATTTTACCGCGTTTGTAACAAGCTCGTTGACCAACAAGCCAATCGGCACGGCATTGTCGGCACTGACCGTAAAAGGTTCGACATCCAAGGCGATCTCGATTGTCGATTTTTCGCCAAGCAGACTTGAACGAAGGCTTGCGGCAATTCCGGCGAGGTAGGCGGGCATATCCACCGGCCCAAAGACACTCGAGCGGGCGATCACGTCGTATAGATTTCCAACCGCGTTGATGCGCGACTGCATGGCTTGATATCCCGGGACGCACGGGTCTGCTGCTTGTCTGAGTTCAAAAGAGACAAATGCCGAGATTACCGCGAGCGAGTTTTTGATGCGGTGCGCCAGTTCCGCCGCCATCATGTCCTTGTTGCGATCTGAATTGATGGCCTCAGTGACATCCTCGAAAGCCAGCAGGAGGTTGGTCATATCGTCGATCAGCTTCTGGCGCAGTGGACTGACAGTGACGTTGCCCCCTGCGCCTAATCCAGTTTGAAGTAGGCTCTGGCCCCATCAGAAGGACCAGAGATGAAGCGAACCAGGTTCACCGAAGAGCAGATCATTGCGATCTTGAAGGAGCAGGAGGCCGGCGTTCCAGTTGCCGACCTGTGCCGCAAGCATGGCGTCAGCAATGCCAGCATCTACAAATGGAAGGCCAAGTATGGCGGCATGGACGTCAGCGAGGCCCGACGACTGAAGGCGCTTGAGGACGAGAACGCCCGGCTCAAGAAGCTGCTGGCCGACAGCATGCTCGATAATGCCGCGCTGAAAGATCTTCTTGGAAAAAAATGGTAGCGCCCGCCGCCGAGCGGGATGCTGTCGCCCATCTCCAGACTGCCTATGGGATGAGCGAGCGGCGGGCGTGCCGAGTATTGGGATGTTGCCGGATGACGATGCGCTACCAGGCGCTGCGAACCGATGACATCGTGCTGCGCGACCGGATGAAGGCCATTGCCCATGAGCGGCGACGGTTTGGCTATCGGCGGCTGCACGTCCTGCTGCGGCGGGAAGGGTATCAGGTCAATCACAAGCGCCTGTTCCGGATCTATCGCGAGGAGAAGCTGATGGTGCGCCGTCGAGGCGGCCGCAAGCGTGCCATGGGCACCAGGGCGCCGATGCTGATCCCAATGGCGCCCAACGAACGCTGGTCCCTGGACTTCGTCTCCGACCAGATGACCGACGGTCGGCGCTTCCGGGTGCTGACAGTGGTCGATGACTGCACACGCGAATGCCTGACCTTGGTTGCCGACACCTCGCTGTCTGGTCTGCGCGTTGCCAGAGAGCTGGAGACGCTGATGGCTACTCGAGGACGCCCCAAGATGATCGTCAGCGACAATGGGACTGAGTTCACGTCCAATGCCATCCTGGGCTTCGCTGACCGGATGGGGATCGACTGGCACTACATTGCCCCTGGCAAGCCGATCCAGAATGCCTTCATCGAGAGCTTTAACGGCCGGCTGCGGGACGAACTGCTCAACGAGACCCTGTTCCCATCGCTTGCTCACGTCCGGGCCACCGTGGCGTCTTGGCGCGCCGATTACAATCTGCACCGGCCGCACTCGCGGCTGGGTTGGATGACGCCTGCCGAATACGCCGACACCTTCAACCCGCGACGGGATCTGCCGCTCCGCTCAATGACCAGCTCCGCGCCAGCCCCCGTCGCTCACCCCGGCCAGATCGACCAAACTAACCGCCCGAGTCTACTTCACGCTGGATAGAAGTTGGGGGCAACGTCACCGACCGTTTACTCAAGTCCGGGTCGGCGGCGGTGAGGACAAAATCAGCGCTGGTAACGATCAAGATCGGGGACGACGCGACGCTGAAGTGGAAAGTGGCAGACGCTAGTCATCTGGCAGCGATCATCGCCAAGCTGAGGGCCGTTGGTGAGGTGATCCCCCTTCAATCTCCAACACCGTCAAAGCCCGGCTAATCTTCAGGTTTGGTGGATGCCTTCGCCATCGCAGCCATGGCTTCGCCGGTTTGTTCCCCGTAGGCGCGTAGGGCCTCGACTGCATGGTCGGCGTACCGAAGTGTAGTCTGAGTGGATTTATGCCCGAGCAAGGCACCCACCTGCGCCAGCGATAGACCGCCCATGACCGACCAGGATGCAAAAGTGTGGCGCAGAGTATGAAGGGTCGCCGATGCGTCAATCTCTGCAGCGGCGCGTATCTGATGCCAAGGCCGCTGCAAGGATATTGGTGATCCCTCCTTCGCACCTTCAAATAACAGCTTGTCCGGTGCTCCGCGCTCAAGTGCGGACAATGCCAAAACAACCTGGGTACCATACGGGATCACCCTGGATCCGGTCTTGCTATCGGCCAGCCGAAAGCAGTTTTTTCCTTCGTCCACGTCACGCCACCTCAGGGTCATAACCTCGCTGTAGCGCATACCCGTATATAGCAGGACGCGAATGGCCGCAGTCGCTTTGCTGCTCACGACCTGGGCCTGATCAGTGACGTCGAGTTGAGTGATTAATCTGCCGACCTCAGCTTCATCAAGGAAACGATCCTTCCGATGCTCCTTGTATTTCCGAATGGAGCTGGCCGGGTTGTCGTCGCGTAAGCCCCATTCTTGAGCGCAGCCAAACATTTTGGAAACCAGTGCAACGACCCGGTTGGCAATGCCTTCGCCGCCGCGGATTATACGCCGGCCGCGCGGCTTAGCCTTCAACTCGCGCGCGGTTTTGCCGTCTCTCACGGCAACCTTCATGCGATCAATGTCCTGTCGCGTCACATCTCTGACGCGCATTAAACCGAGGGTAGGGATCACGTGGTTGTCCAGGTTAGCTCGGTCAGTCTGGACGCTCCGGGGCTTTTTATGGGGCACGGCATACTCAGCGAGATACCGCGTCGCGAGCTCCGCTACAGTGCCCGATGCCCGGTCAGTTTGACGCTGCTGACTAACATCCTCTCCGGCGGCCGACTTCGCCAGCCATTGGCGAGCGATCTGGCGGGCCTGGTCCACAGTGAGGGGGCCGTGATCTCCAACTTTGGGGCGGCGTTGTTGGCCACTGGACGTTCGATAGTACACGAAATAGACGCGCTTCCCAGCTGGCGTGACCTTGACGCCGAAGCCAGGAACCTCTGTGTCCCAGCGAATTACGTCAGGCGCTTTTCTGGCTTTGCCAGTTTCATCGATCGGCGGCGTGGCGGGGGTGATAGCCTCGACGATCTTTTTCGTTAATTTGACTCGCATGTTTGACGATCATCTGTGCCGCTAGGTAGCAAACTAGGTAGCAGTGTAGCGGGTGATTGGTCGTATTACGAGGGGGCTGATGGGAATGAGCCAATCTGAAGATGTTTTATATTCAGGGGTTTGTGGTAAAAGCTGGTAATTGAGGGTGCTCGCACGCGCGAGGGTATCGCGGAATCATAATCCGTGTGTCCCCAGTTCAAATCTGGGCTTCGCTACCAATTCAGACCCCTGGAAACCTGATGGTTTCCGGGGGTTTTTGTTTGTTGGCCATGGCGATCATCTGGCATGGCAGCGCGGGGGCGTGCATGGTGGCGGCGACTTGATTTGCGGGAGTTCGCCATGCCGTTTCCAGACCTGACCCAGCCCGAACTGGGCGCCTATCAAAGCGGCGTGCAGACGCCCGGGGATTTCGCGGCGTTCTGGGAGAGCACCCTGGCCGAGGCGCGGGCGATCGGCGGGACGGTCAGCATTGTAAAGCAGGCGACGACGCTGACCGCAGTCGAGGTCTTTGACGTGACGTTTCCGGGGTTTGGCGGGCATCCGGTCAAGGGCTGGCTGGTGCTACCGACGCAACGCAGCGGGAAACTGCCGCTGGTGGTGCAGTTTGTCGGCTATGGCGGCGGGCGGGGATTTCCGCACGAACAGCTGCACTGGGCAGCCTCGGGCTATGCCTATTTCCGCATGGATACGCGCGGGCAGGGCAGTGGCTGGAGCGTGGGGGAGACGCCCGATCCGGTGGGCTCAACGCCCTCGGTTCCGGGCGTGATGACCAAGGGCGTGCTGGACAAAAACGGGTATTACTACCGGCGGGTATTCGCCGACGGGGTGCGGGCGATCGATGCGCTGCTGGGCCAGGACTTTGTGGATGCTGACAAAATTGCCGTCTGTGGCGGCAGCCAGGGCGGCGGGATTGCGCTGGCGGTGGCGGGCATAGACATGCGGGTGACCGCAGCGATGCCGGATGTGCCGTTCCTGTGCGATTATCCCCGGGCAGTGGCGAAGGCGACGCGCGACCCCTATGGCGAAATCGTGCGTTTCCTGGCCCAGCATCGCGACAAGAAAGACCAAGTTTTCGAAACACTTGCCTATTTCGACGGGGTGAATTTTGCCCGGCAGGCCAAGGCGCCAGCTCTGTTCTCGGTGGCGGTGATGGACGATATCTGTCCCCCCTCGACGGTCTATGGCGCCTTCAATGCCTATGCCGGGGATAACAAGACCATGATCGAATATGAGTTCAACAATCACGAGGGCGGTGGACCGTTTCAGGACCGGGCACAGATGGAGTGGCTGGCCAAGCAGTTCCGGGGATAAGTGCAGTCAGGACTTGCCTCGCGCAAGAAACGCAAATATTGCGTAGTTGAGCAGTTCGAGGCAGATCATGGCAGTGCAGAAGCGGGCCAACCAGGCCGATATCGCCGAACGCCTAGGCGTATCAGTGAGTACGGTGTCGCGCGCGCTGGCCAATGAGATGGGCATCAGCGATGCGGTGCGGCGTGATGTGCAGCGCATGGCGCGCTCTCTTGGGTATAAATCCAAGCATATAACGGGCCCGACGGGCGGGGATAAACGGGCGGTGGCGCTGGTGCCGCTGGGGAATGCGACCAGCGGGCTGTCCGGCTTCTATTTCGGCATTGTCGAGGGCATGCGGCAGCAGGCGGCGGAAGCCGGCATGATGCTCGACGTGCGGCTGGTCAACGACCAGATGGTGACGCTCGACATGATCCGCAAACAGATTGACCAGGCCGATGCCGGCGGGCTGTTGCTGGCTGGGATCGACGCCTGGGACGAGCTGGCGGCGTGGTGCGCACAGGAAGATATCCCCGCCGTGCTGGTCAATGGCAGCGACCCGCGCATGCGGCTCAGTTCGGTCTCGCCGGCCAATTTCTACGGGGCCTATCTGGCCACGCAGCGGCTGCTCGATGCCGGACACCGCCGCATCCTGCACTATACCCATCGCTATCGGCCGACAATTCTGCAGCGGCAGCGGGGCTTTGAGGCGGCCATTGCAGCCACGCCCGGCGCGCAGGGGATCATCGTCAATACGGCCGACCGGGATTCCCGCGGCCTGCTGGCCGACCTTCTGACGGGCAAACATGACGTGACCGCGCTGTTCTGCTGGAACGACATTGCCGCCGTCGAAATGCTCGAGAGCATTTATGCCCCCGACAGTCCGCTGCCTAAGGGCTTTTCGATCATCGGCTTTGACGACCTGCCGCTGGCAGGGATGGCGACGCCGCGGCTGAGCACGACGCGGGTGGATCGCGAGGCGATCGGGCGTGGTGCAGTGCGGCTGCTGAGCCAGCATATGGAGGGGGAAGGGGCGGTGCAGCAGCTCGAGATCGGCGTCAGCATGGTCGAAGGCGAAACCGTGTTTGCCGCCATTTCGTCGCCAGTATGAACGTATGATGTTGTTCCGTTCATCGGCTTTCCTCAGCCTAAAACCTTGTTCGCGCGACGCAAAATGAACAAATTTGCGTAACTTGCATGAATTGCGTAAATTGCTTGAAATAGCGCAAGTTGTGAACTAGCCTCTGTCCATCGGCAGAGCGCACCGACGAGCCCCAAGCTCAGGTGACGCTGCCGGGAGGGGCGCCGACAAACCATACCCCGTTCATCTGCCGCCTCAGGCGGACTGCTGCTCGCCTGGCGCGGGACGCAGATCTCACCGCTCACAACGAGCGGGAGCGCCGGCCAAAGGCCGGCACAGGAGGACGTGCCGGCCTTTGGCCGGCGCGGTTGCGGATGGTGGCACTGGGTCGCCATGCGCCAGACGAAACCCGGGCGAGGCAGCCCGGAACAGGGAGGATGAGGATGAAGCAGTTTACACTTTTCGGTCGTGCCGAGGGGCCAAGTGGCCTGCGGCTGGCCGGCGCAGTGGCGCTGACGGCGCTACTGGCGGCGGCGGGGCCGGCGCTCGGCCAGCAACAGGCGCCGATACTGGACGCCATGGTCGAAAGCGGCGACCTGCCGCCGGTGGCCGAACGGCTGCCAGCCAATCCGCTGGTGGTTGAACCGGTCGACAGCGTCGGCACCTATGGTGGCACCTGGCGCTCGGCGTTGCGCGGCGGGCTCGACAATGCCTGGATCGCACGTACCGTCGCCTATGACGGGCTGGTGCGCTACAATCGCGAATGGGATGAAATCATTCCCAACCTTGCCGAGAGCTGGGAGGTCAGCGAGGACGCGACCACCTATACGTTCAAGCTGCGCGAAGGGCTGAAGTGGAACAACGGCACGCCCTTTACCAGCGCCGATATCGCCTTTGCCGTCGAACTGATGAGCGAGCCCAGCTATGGCGTAGGCACCTTCATCAAGAATGCCAACAATCCAGTGACGGCCGAGGTGGTCGACGAGACCACGGTCAAGCTGATCTTTGAAAAGCCCAACGGCATCATCATGGACGAGCTGGCCAGTGTGAACGGGCTGACGCTAGTGTCGCTGAGCAAGGACTATTGCAGCCAGTTCTACCCCAAATACAATCCGAACGCTGCCGAAGAGGCCAAGGCGGCCGGGTTTGAAACCTGGGAATTGTGGATGGCCAATCGTTGCAGCTGGTCCACAGAGACCATCCGCTTCGCCAATCCCGAATTGCCGTTCATGAATGCCTGGATGATCGAGGAGCCGCTGACCGGCGACGCCACCCGGGCTACCTTCGTGCGCAATCCCTATTACTGGAAGGTCGACAGCGCGGGCAACCAGTTGCCCTATATCGACCGGCTCGAAATGCGGGTCTCGGATTCGCTCGAAGAAATCACCCTGATGGCGCTCAACGGGGAAATCGACTTCCAGGATCGTCACATCGCGACGGTGGCCAACCAGCCGCTGTTCTTTGATGGCCAGGAAGAAGGCGACTATCGCCTGGGCGAGAATATCCCCTCGAACATGAACACCATGGTGCTGCAGTTCAACTTGAACCATGTCGACCCGGTCCGGCGCGAGCTGTTCTCCAACAAGGACTTCCGTATCGGCGTCAGCCATCTGATCGACCGCCAGGAAATCATCGATGTGGTGTTCACCGGCCAGGGCTCGCCAGGCCAGGCCGCGCCGCGTCCGGAATCGCCATTCTATGACGAGGAAATGACCACCCAATATACCGAGTTCGATCCCGACGCGGCGGCTGCGGCCTTTGCGGCGGCGGGCCTGGGCGAAAAGAATGGCGATGGCTTCTACACCATGCCGGACGGTTCGCCGCTGGTGGTGACCATCGACATGATCTCGGCCTTCCGCGCGGAATGGACCGATATGATGGAGCTGATGCAGCTGCAGCTCGAAGCGGGTGGCATCGATATCGAGCTCAACAATATCGACCGCACGCTCTATTACGACAAGCGCCCCACCGGCGACTATGACGCGCAGATCTGGCAGGGCGATGGCGGCCTCGATGTGATCCAGGAGCCGCGCTACTACATGCCGAGCGGCGATGAATCGGTCTGGGCCTATCGCTGGGCGCAGTGGTATCTGGGCTCGCGCCCCGAGATTGCCGAGGAGCCGGCCGAATGGGCCAAGCAGCAAATGGAGCTGATGAACCAGCTGCGGGCCAGCGGTGATCCGGCGGAGCGCGACGAGCTGATGAAGCAGATCCTGACCATCGCCAAGGAAAACTTCCCGGTGATTGGCGTCAGCCTGCCCGGCAACGGCTACTATATTGCCAAGAACAACCTGCGCAATGTCGCCGAGCCCATGCTGCATGCCTATCTGTTCCCCACCCCCGGTCCCTACGATCCGTTCCAGTGGTACTTCGCCGCGGAATAACCTCGTCCCTCCCACCCCTCGCGGCAGCAGTGCTGCGGGGGGACCCAATGCAGCCACGCCTGGTGGCGGCTGAGCAGACGTTCCCTCCCCATGGGATGGGGCCGGCGAGGGGCTGGTCAGGTCGACCCTCATAGTCCCCCGCCATCATTGCCTCCCCTCACTGGGCTGAGGCGAAAAGAGCCGCTGCAGCGCGTGGCGAGCAGGCTTTACAGGAGATGCCCCATGCTGGGTTTCATCGGCCGACGATTGATTGCCATGGTCCTGACCATGTGGGCGGTGAGCTTTGTGGCCTTTGCCATTATCCAGCTGCCGCCGGGCGACTACCTGACCACCTATATGGCGACGCTGGCCGCCAATGGCGACCGGGTCGACCCGGCTACCATCGAGGCGCTGCGACAGCAGTATGGCTTTGGCGAGCCCTATATCGTGCAGTACTGGAAATGGATCAGCGGCATCGTGCTGCGCGGCGATTTCGGGCAGAGCTTTGAGTGGAAGGCGCCGGTGACAACGCTGATCTGGGGCCGGCTGGGCAATTCCATCCTGCTCGAAGGGCTGGCCGTGATCGTGATGTGGCTGGTGGCCGTGCCGATCGGCATCTATGCGGCAGTGCGCAAATATTCGCTGGGCGATTACCTGGCCACCATCGGCGGCTTTATCGGCCTCGCCATTCCCAATTTCTTCTTCGCGCTGATCCTGATGTATCTCAGCTTCATCTGGTTCGGGGAGACCATTGGCGGGCTGTTCTCGCCGCAATATGAGGCGGCGCGCTGGAGCCCGGGCCGGGTCTGGGACTTCCTGAGCCATGCCTGGGCCCCGGTGCTGGTGCTGTCGATGGCCGGCACTGCCGAGCTTATCCGCATCCTGCGGGCCAATCTACTCGACGAGCTCAAGAAGCCCTATGTGACGACGGCGCGGGCCAAGGGGCTCAGCGAATTCCGCACCATCATGAAATATCCGGTGCGGGTGGCGCTCAACCCGCTGATCTCGACCATTGGCTGGCTGCTGCCGGCGCTGGTGTCGAGCTCGGTGATCGTGTCGGTCGTGCTCAACCTGCCAACAGCCGGGCCGCTGCTGCTGCGCTCGCTCACGAGCCAGGACATGTTCCTGGCCGGCGCCATCATCATGCTGCTGGGCATGCTGACAGTCATCGGCACGCTGGTCTCTGATCTTCTCCTCGCGTGGATCGATCCGCGCATTCGGTACGGGAGCAAATAAATGGCAATGGATACCCTGACCCGCAATCCTGCCGTCGATACGGTCCCGGTGGTACGCGCCAAGCGCGAGAGCCAGTTCGACCTGATGTGGCGCCGCTTCCGCCAGCACCGGCTGGCGCTGGTGAGCCTGTGGATCGTTGTGGCCTTCTATCTGGTGGCGATCTTTGCCGAGTTCCTGGCGCCGACCGACCCGGGCGCCTATAGCGCACGCTATACCTATGCACCGCCCCAGGGCATCCAGCTGTTCTCGACCGGCGAGGACGGCTCCTGGCGCCTGGCGCCGCATGTGAATGGCTATGCCAGCGAAATTGACCCCAAGGCGATGCGGCGGACCTTCGTCATCGACCCCGAGGTGGAAATCCCGGTGCAGTTCCTGGCCCCCAGCGAACCCTATCTGCTGGCCGGGGTGATCCCGATGAGCGTCAAGTTCATCGGGGTGACCGAGGCGCGGGCGCCCTTCTACATCCTGGGTGCCGACCGGCTGGGACGGGACCTGCTGAGCCGGCTGATCCATGGCACGCGGATTTCGCTCTCCATTGGCCTGGCCGGCGTGACGCTCAGCCTCTTCTTCGGCATCATCATCGGCGGCTTTGCCGGCTATTATGGTGGTTGGTTCGACAGCGCGGTGATGCGGGTGGTCGAGTTCATCCGCTCGATGCCGACCATTCCGCTGTGGCTGGGCCTGGCCGCCGCCATGCCCAAGGACTGGAGCGCGCTGCAGACCTACTTCGCCATCACCATCATCCTCAGCCTGATCGGCTGGACCGAACTGGCGCGGGTCGTGCGCGGGCGGTTCCTCAGCCTGCGCACCGAGGACTTCGTGACCGCGGCGCAGCTGGATGGCGCCAGCGATTGGCGCATTATCACCCGGCACATGGTGCCCAGCTTCATGAGCCACATCATAGCGGCGGCGACGCTGGCCATTCCGGGCATGATCCTGGCGGAGACGGCGCTGAGCTTTCTCGGTCTGGGGCTGCAGGCGCCGATCGTCAGCTGGGGCACGCTGCTGCAGGACGCCCAGAATATCCGCACGCTGGCGACGGCGCCATGGCTGCTGACGCCGGGCCTTTGCGTGGTGGTGGTGATCCTGGCGATGAACTTTTTCGGCGACGGCCTGCGCGACGCGGCCGATCCCCATGGACGGTGAGATGATGACCGAACACAGCAAACCCATCCTGACCATCCAAGACATGTCGATCGTGTTCTCCTCGCCCGACGAGGCCGATATCGAGGCGGTGCGGCAGGTCGACCTGACGCTGACGCCGGGCAAGACGCTGGCGCTGGTGGGCGAAAGCGGCTGCGGCAAATCGGTTACGGCGCGGGCCATCCTGCGCCTGCTCGACTCCAATGCGAAAATTCCGCGCGGGCGCATCCTGTTCGAACCCGAGGGCGAGGCGGCCACCGACATTGCCCAGCTCAAGCAGGACAGCCTGGCGCTGCGCAAGATCCGCGGCAACCAGATCGCCATGATTTTCCAGGAGCCGATGAGTTCGCTATCGCCGGTGCATACGATTGGTGACCAGATCGACGAGATGATGACCATCCATGAGGGGCTCAACCACAAGCAGGCTCGCGAGCGCACGGTGGCGCTGCTCGACAAGGTGGGTGTGCCGGGGGCGCGCGAGCGGGAGGGGGCCTATCCATTCGAGCTCAGCGGCGGGTTGCGGCAGCGGGCGATGATCGCCATGGCTTTGGCCTGCACACCGCAATTGCTGATCGCCGACGAGCCGACCACGGCGCTGGACGTGACGACACAGGCGCAGATCCTCGACCTTCTGCGCCAGCTGCAGGCCGATTTCGGCATGGCCATGCTGTTCATCACCCATGATCTGGGCGTGGTGGCGGAAATCGCCGACGAGGTGGCGGTGATGTATCTGGGCGATGTGGTGGAGCAGGGCAATGTCTTCGATGTCTTCGCCCGTCCCAGCCATCCCTATACCCAGGCGCTGATGGCCTCGATCCCCAAGATGGCGCGCAAAGCCGAGCGGGTGCGGCTCAACCCAATCAAGGGCACTGTGCCGGCGCCAAGGGATAGACCGGTGGGCTGCGCCTTTACCAGCCGGTGTCCGCATGCCTTCGAGCCCTGCGCCAGTGTGCGGCCGGCGCGGACGGCAGTGGGCGATGGCCATCATGCCCGCTGCCACCTGCTGACAGCGGTACCGGTGGAGGAAATGGCATGAGCCGGCTGCTGACCGTCGAGAATCTGAGCAAGCATTTCACCCTGGGCGCGGGCCTGTTCGGCAAGGGCAGGCGGCTCGATGCGCTGACCGAAATCAACCTGACCGTGGAGGCCGGTGAAACGCTGGCCATCGTGGGCGAAAGCGGCTGCGGCAAGACCACTTTAGGGCGCTGCATCATCCAGGCGCAGTCGGTCAGCGAGGGAAGGGTGGTGTACCATCCCAAGGCGGGTGGCGATGTCGAACTGACCGCGCTGAGCAAGCGCGACATCAAGCCGTGGCGGCGCGATATCCGCATGATCTTCCAGGACCCGATGAGCTCGCTCAACCCCAATATGCGGGTGTTCGACATCGTCGCCGAACCGCTGCGCATACACAAGATCGCCAAGGGCAAGGCGCTTGAGGACATGGTGATCTCGATCCTCGAAAAGGTGGGCATTCCGGCCGAGGCGGTGGGACGCTATCCGCATGCCTTTTCGGGCGGGCAGCGGCAGCGCATCGGCATTGCCAGGGCGCTGGTGCTCGAGCCCAAGCTGGTGATTGCCGACGAGGCGGTATCGGCGCTGGACGTGTCGATCCAGGCGCAGGTACTCAACCTGCTCGAGGATCTCAAGACCGACCTGGGGTTGACCTATATCTTCATCAGCCACGACCTCGGGGTGGTCAACTATATCGCCGACCGGGTGGTGGTGATGTATCTGGGCCATGTGGTGGAAAATGCGCCCACCGAAATGCTCTTCGAGCGGCCGCGCCATCCCTATTCAGAGCTGCTGCTCGAGGCGCTGCCGATTGCCGACCCGCTGCGGCGCAAGGGCCCGAGCGCCGAGGTGCGCGGCGAGATCCCCTATCTGGGCAACCGGCCCAAGGGCTGCCCGTTCAACACCCGCTGCAAATATGCCCAGGATGTCTGCCGCACCGACAGGCCGGTGCTGCGACCCATCCATGGGAGCGCGCAGGAAGCGGCCTGCCACTTTGCCGAAGAACTCAATCTGAAGGGCGCCTATGACGGCGCGCCAGTCAAGGAAATTGCCTAGATGACCCATGATCCGGTGAGCGCCAATCCACTGTTTGGCAATCCGCTGCAGACCCGAGCCGATGCGACAAAGGCGCTGGGAGACCTGTTTAATCCGCTGCTGCCGTATTTTTCCGAAGGCGGAGCGCGGGTGCGGCTCGACGGGGCGGGGGCGCATTTCGACCGCGCGGCGGCCGACCTCGAAGGCTTTGCCCGGCCGCTCTGGGGACTGGCACCGCTGGCGGCAGGCGGCGGGGATTTCGCGCATTGGGAACTCTATCGCCGTGGTCTCGCCAATGGCACGGACCCCGAGCATCCCGACTATTGGGGCGCGGTCAATTCGACCGACCAGCGCATGGTGGAGCTGGCGGCGATCGGCTTTGCCATGCGGCTGATCCCGCAGCTGGTTTGGGAACCGCTGGAGCAGAAGGCCAAGGACAATCTGGCGGCCTATCTCAAGCATGCGCGGCAGTTCAACTATGCAGACAATAACTGGAAGTTCTTCCGGGTGCTGGTCGATCTGGGACTGGAAGAATGCGGCGTCGAATTCGACCGGACGCTGACCGACAAGTATCTCGAGGAACTGGACGGCTTTTACATCGCCGATGGCTGGTACCGCGACGGGAATATCCGCCGCATCGACCACTACATTCCCTTCGCCATGCACTTTTACGGGCTGATCTACGCCAAGCTGGCGCGGGGCGACGAGAAGCGCGTGGCCGCCTACAAGGAACGGGCGGTGGCCTTTGCCAAGGATATTCGCCACTGGTTCGACGAGGATGGCGGTACACTGGCCTTCGGGCGGAGCCTGACCTATCGCTTTGCCTGTGGCGGCTTCTGGGGCGCGCTGGCCTTTGCCGATCTCGAGGCCTTGCCGTGGAGCGAGATCAAGGGGCAGTATATGCGCCACCTGCGCTGGTGGGCGGACAAGCCGATTGCGCATGGCAATGGCGTGCTGTCGATCGGGTTCGGCTATCCGAACCTGTTCATGAGCGAGAGCTACAATTCGGCCGGCTCGCCCTATTGGGCGCTCAAGGCATTTTTGCCGCTGGCGCTGGGCAAAGAGCATCCGTTCTGGGCGGCGGCGGAAGCGCCGGCCGTGGTGGACGAAAAGCCGGTGCCGCTCAAGCATCCGGGCATGGTGATGATGCATACCAAGGGCAATGTGGTGGCCCTGTCGAGCGGGCAGCAGAACTGGCAGATGCGGGCGGGCGTCGAGAAATATTCCAAGTTCGTCTATGCCAGCCGCTATGGCTTTTCGGTCGAGGTCGACGAGCGGGCCTACAATATGGGCGCCTTTGACGGGGTGCTGGCCTTTTCCGATGACGGACGCCATTACCGGATGCGCGAGAGCAATGAAGTGGCGCAGATCGCCGGCGACACGCTCTATGCCCAATGGAAGCCATGGAGCGATGTCACGGTCGAGACTTGGCTGATCCCGGCCAATCCCTGGCATATTCGTGTGCACCGGATCACCACGCCGCGGCCGCTGCATGCCACAGAAGGCGGCTTCGCCATCGCGCGGGCCGACCTCAATGCCGACACGCTGACCGAAGCGGCGGGTCGCGCGGTGGCGCAGAGCGCCAGTGATATCAGCGCGATTGTCGATCTGGGCGGACAGCGGGAAGGGCGGGCGCACAAGGCCTTTCCCAATACCAATCTGATCGTGGCCAAGACGCTGGTACCGCAATTGCGCGGCGATATTGCGGTGGGCACGACGGTGCTGGTGACGGCGGCCATGGCGCTGCCAGCGGGGGAGGATGCCGACGCTGCGCTGGCGCGTGTGCCGGCGGCACCGGACATCGCGGCACTCGAAGCGCTGTTTGCCCGCGAGGGCGTCGACGTCAGCGCCATCCTGGTTCCGGAGCGGTTCTGATGCGACCCAAGATCGCCTTCGCCATGGCGGCGGACAAGACCAAGTTCGTCTTCGATGAGCAGGCCCTGGCGCGGCTGGCGGTGCATGGCGACATCGTGCAGGCAACCCCGCTCAATGAGTTCAGCGGCGACGCCGCGCGGGCGGTGCTGGCCGAGATCGATATTCTGATCACCGGCTGGGGCTGCCCGATGATTTCGGAGTCAGTGGTGCGCGCGGCGCCAAGGCTAAAGCTGATCGCCCATGCGGCGGGGACGGTGAAATATACGCTGGACCCGTCGGTCTATGCGGCGGGGATTGTGGTGACGCATGCGGCCGATGCCAATGCCGTGCCGGTGGCCGAATATACGCTGGCTTCGATCATCTTCGCCAACAAGCGGATGTTCGAAATGCGCGACGGTTACCGGGCCGATCGGGCGCGGCACACGAGCCACGCGCTGATGGACGAGCCGATCGGCAATTATCACCGTACCGTGGGGCTGGTGGGGGCCTCGCGTATCGGCCGCAAGGTTGCCAGGTTCCTGGCCGGCTTCGACTTTACCGTGCTGCTCAGCGACCCGTTCGTGCAGGCGGACGATCCGGTGACCGCCCTGGCCGAGCTGGTCGACCTCGATACGCTGCTGGCGCGCTCGGATGTGGTGTCGCTGCATGCGCCATCGCTGCCGACGACGCGGGCGATGATCGGGGCGCGGCAACTGGCGCTGATGGCCGACGGGGCCACCTTCATCAATACGGCACGCGGGGCGCTGGTGGACGAGGCGGCGCTGATCGCCGAACTGCAGAGCGGGCGCCTGCATGCGGTGATCGATGTGACCGAGCCTGAAATTCCACCATTGGACTCGCCGCTCTACAGCCTGCCCAATGTGTTCCTGACGCCGCATGTGGCTGGGGCCATCGGCACCGAGCGGCTGCGGCTGGGGCAATTGGTGGTCGATGAGATCGAGCGGTTTGTCGCCGGGGAGAAACTCGAATTCGTGGTGGAACCGGCGCTGCTGGAGCGGTTGGCGTGAACAACACACCCCTCATCCGCCCCTTCGGGGCACCTTCTCCCTCAAGGGGAGAAGGGAAGTCCGCAGATGCTGAGCACGAAGCGCGGTTGCAGTTCCTCACCTGGGACCGGACGCCGGAGGATATTGCCAGCCCGGCGCATCGGGCGCGGCTGGCGCGCTGGCAAGAGGTGGCGGGCGCGCAGTTTGCCCAGGGGTCCTATGTGGCGACGGAAGCGGCGATCTTTACCAGCCATCTGGTGCTGGGTGAGCAAAGCTGGATTGCCGGGCATGCGCTCGTGCGCGGCGATGTCGAATTCGGCGCCCATTGCACGGTCAATGCCTATGCGATGATCTCGGGCAAGGTGCGCTGCGGCGACGGGGTGCGGATTGCCAGCCATGTGAGCCTGGTCGGGTTCAACCATGGGTTCGATGATCCCGATGTACCGATCCATACGCAAAAGCATGAGAGCCTGGGCATTACCATCGAAGACGATGTGTGGATCGGGGCCAATGCGGTAGTGCTCGACGGGGTAACGGTGGGCAAGGGCGCCGTGATTGCGGCGGGGGCGGTGGTGAGCAAGGATGTGCCGCCGCTGGCCATTGTCGGCGGCGTGCCGGCAAGAATCGTGCGCTATCGCGGGCAATCGGCCAAGCGCGATAGCTTGGCGCAGCTGGAACGACTGGGGGCGCGGGCGGCGGCGCAGTGGTCGCAGGTGCTGGCCAATCACCGCGTGAATGGCGTCTATGTGTCGATCGAGGCCGATGGGCAAAGCCGGCCCAGCCTGCGGCACCGGAATGACGCCATCGAGATTGCCGCCGGTTTCGGCGCGTTGCCCGAAGGGATCGATGTCGCGGCGACGCGGGCCGAACTGCAGGGGCTGCAGGACAAGGCCACGGGGCTGTTTCCCGATCCGCATCGGCCGCTGGCGCCGGGGCAGGCGCTGCGCGATGACGGGCTGGCGCTCTATAATGTGCTCTCGGTAGGCTATGTCCTCGAGCTGCTGGGCGGCCAGCCGCTGCACCCCATTGCGGCAGTGGAGCTGGACGCGCCGGTGCTATGCGCGTGGCTGGAAAGCCTGAGCTGGCGCGAGCGGGCCTGGGGCGCCGGCGCGGCGGTGGATGCCATCGGCACGGCGCTTTATTTCAATGCGCGGTATTTTTCGACCGGTCGGGCCCGCGAGACGCTTCTGGGCTGGTTGGCACTGAACCAGGATCGGGCCACCGGATTGTGGGGCGCGCCGACCGCAGCCGAGGGATTGCTGCAGCCGGTCAATGGCTTTTACCGGCTCACGCGCGGCACCTATGCCCAGTTCGGCCTGCCGGTGCCGCAGGCGGAGCGGGCGATCGACACCATGCTGGCAAACTACCGCAATTATGGCGGGTTTTCCGGGCCGACCTATACGGCGTGCAACCTACTCGACACGGTGCATCCGCTCTGGCTGTGCCTGCAGCAGACTGACCATAGGCGCGCGGAAGCCGAAGCCATTGCCCGGGCGGTGATTGCGCGGGCAGAGGAGCGCTGGCGGGACGGGGCGGGCTTTGCCTTTGCCGACGGACAGGAGCCGAGCCTCCAGGGCACCGAAATGTGGCTGAGCGTGGTGCATCTGGCGGCCAAGCTGTTGGGCATCGAGAGCGACTTTGCCTTTGTGCCCAAGGGGGTGCATCGGACGCAGGCAGTGGGGCTGGGATTGTGAGCATGACAGGCAAGAAAGCGCTGGTGGTCTGGGGCGGGATGGAATTGCACACGCCCGAGCGCGGCGCCCAGGTGGTGCGCGACCTGCTCGAGGCGGAGGGCTTTGCCGTCACGGTGACGCCCGACTATGACGCGCTGGGGGCCGAGGATGTCGGCAGCCATGACCTTGTCGTGCCGGTGATCACGGCGGGCGAGCTGGCGCCGGAAAAGATGGACCGGCTGATCGCGGCGGTGCGCGCGGGGACCGGGCTGGCCGGCTATCACATGGGGCTGGCGACCAGCTTTCGCGCCAGCGTGCCGTTCCGCTATGCGGCCAGCTGCTACTGGGTGCAGCATCCGGGCAATATCATCACCTATCGGGTCGACGTTGCGCAGGCCGAACACCCGATCATGGCGGGGATCGAGAGCTTCGAGCATACGTCTGAGCAGTATTACCTGAACTATGACCCGGCGGTGGATGTGCTAGCGACAACCACGTTTTCGGGGGAATTCCACCCCTGGCGCAAGGAAGTGGTGATGCCGGTGGTGTTCACCACCATGCATGATCGCGGCAGGGTGTTCTATTCCTCGCTTGGCCACACGGCCGACGAGTTGGCGGGCGGGCCGGTACGCGAAATCCTGCGGCGCGGCCTGCTCTGGGCGGCACGGTAGGACCCGCTACTGCTGCTGGGCCGCCTCGGCCTGGCGCCGGAGCACTTCGGATTCCGGCAGGGCATTGGCAAAAGCCAGTTCGCGGTTGGCGCGGGACCAGAAGGCGGGGTGGACGGTGTCGAGCAGAGCCGGGTCGGTGGGGGTAAGGCCCAGGGCTGTCGTGGTGGCGGCGTCCAGATAGAGCACCGCGTTCTGGCGGTACCAGGCGGGGATGGCGTCGTCGGCCCATATTGCGGTGCGAATGAGGTCATGCGCCGTGTAGCCGTGGGCGGCGAAATGGGCGGCCCACCAGCTCTGCCACTGCTCATTGATGTGGCCAACGCCGCCCTGGCCGGGAATGGCGGCGCTGAACAGCACGGCAGGGGCTAGTGCCACCAGATCGGCGACGAAGCTGTCGGCGCGGGCTGGCGAGAGATGTTCGGCGACTTCCAGTGACAGGGCCAGGTCGACGCGGGGGCCGGCAAAGGGCTGTTCCAGATCGTGGGCGACAAAGTCGATGCGCGGATCGTCGAGCATGGCCTGCGTGACCCAGGCGCCTTCGACGCCCAGGGCCGTACGCGAGCCGCTGGCCAAGGCGGCGGCAAGCCAGGTGCCGGTGCCGCAGCCGAGATCGGCAATGCTGGCGCGGGGCAGGCCTGCAGGCAGGGCAGCCAGCAGGCGGCTGGCGGCATGGGCGGTGTGGCCGCGCCGGTTCTGGTAGAAATCGGCGGGATAAAGAGCTGCTGTCATGCGGCGGCCGATCTGAAGAGAGGCACGAGTGGGGGCAACAGGTACGGTACGGTACAACGTGCCCCGTGGATCAATTGTCGGGAACCGTCAGCATGTTACTACGTTGTTTGGCCAGCGTCCTCAATTACCACGCATGGAGACAGCAAATGGCTGCCGAAAAGACTCTCGACGACCTGTTCCTCGATACGCTCAAGGACATCTATTATGCCGAACGCCAGATCGTGAAGGCGCTGCCCAAGATGGCCAAGGCAGCCCAGTCGGCCGAGCTCAAGGCCGGCTTTGAAAAGCACCAGGTGGAAACCGAAGGCCAGATCGAACGCCTCGAGCAGATCTTTGAACTGCTGGGCAAGCCGGCCCGCGGCAAGACCTGCGACGCCATCCTCGGCATTCTCGAGGAAGGCAAGTCGATCATGGACGAGTACAAGGGCACGATCGCCCTCGATGCCGGCCTGGTCGCCGCAGCCCAGGCTGTCGAGCACTATGAAATTGCCCGCTATGGCACGCTCAAGACCTGGGCCAACGAGCTGGGCATGAAGGAAGCGGTGACCCTGCTCGAGGCCACGCTCCAGGAAGAAGTGGCCACCGACCAGACGCTGAGCCAGCTGGCCACCAGCGCGGTGAACCAGAAGGCGGCCTAAGGGTCGTTTCGGGCGCGGCTCACACGGTCGCGCCCGATCCCTTGGGAACTGGCATCATGCACAAGAATTCCGAGCTGGCCGAGGCGATGCGTCGCACGGCCTATTTCCTGTGGGAGCAGGATGGCCGGCCCGAGGGCCGGGCTATCGACTACTGGTTGCGGGCCAAGCATATCCATCAGCGCCACATGGCCTATGACCGCTGGCTGGCCGAGGGCACGCCGGTTGACCGGGCCGAGGCACACTGGAATGCAGCGGCCGGACAGCTGGACGAGAAATGAGAACGGGCCCCGATGGGGCCCGTTTTTTTTGGTGCGCGTGGAGGTAGATCGGCATCGTGCGTGAGGATCACCTCGGCCCTGCGCGCCCCGGCCTTCGCCGGGTCAGGCTCCGCTCCATCAGTCCTTGGCGCGCTCGACGTAGGAATTGTCTTCGGTATTGATGACGATGCGGATGCCGGCGCCGATATGGGGCGGGACCATGCATTTGAGGCCATTGGTGAGCAGAGCGGGCTTGTAGGAGGAGGAGGCCGTCTGGCCCTTGACCACCGGCTCGGTCTCGGCGATCTCGACGGTGACGCGCTGGGGCAGTTCCATCGAGAGGGCATTGCCCTCGAAGGTCTTGAGGTGAACCTTCATGCCATCGGTCAGATAGGCCTTCTGGTCGCCGATCACGTCGTCATGGACGGTGATCTGCTCGAAGCTCGAGGGCTCCATGAAGTGATGGCCCTCGCCATCGGAATAGAGATAGTCATATTCGCGGTCATCGACATCGGCCTTTTCGACCATCTCGACGGTGCGCCAGCGGCCGACGACCTTCACGCCATCGGAAATGCGGCGCATGTTGACGTTGGTGATGGAGTTGCCTTTGCCGGGGTGGACGTTTTCCGCCGTCAGCACGACATGCAGCGCGCCGTCCTGCTCGACCACATTGCCCTTGCGCAGCGAAGAGGCGATGACCTTGACCATTATTCTTCCTTGTTCGTAACCAATGCGCGTCGTAGAGGCAGGGCCGTCCGCGCGCGGAAATAAGCTTTCGTGCGCCAACTACCCTATCTCGGCGCAAATCTCCAGCCTTGGTGTCATAAAGGTCTCATGAGCGCATCCGATCCCTTGCCAGCCTCGCCGTGGTGGACCCCGGGCGTGCATGCCGACCGGCGGCCGATCCTGCTGGCGCGCAACCGCATCGAGGCGGCGGTGCGGACCTATCTGGCGGCAGCGGATTTTTTGCTGGTCGACCCGCCGGGGCTGCAGCGCTCGCCGGGCAACGAGACGCATCTGCATGCCTTCGGAACGACCATGATCGGCAATGACGGGGTGGGGCAGGCAATGTACCTGCATACCTCGCCCGAATTCAGCATGAAGAAGCTGCTGGCGGCCGGGGAGATGCGGATCGCGAGCCTCGGCCATGTCTGGCGCAATCGCGAACGCAGCGCGCTGCACCATCCTGAGTTCACCATGCTCGAATGGTATCGGGCGGGGGAACCCTATGACGCGGTGATCGCCGACTGCGTGGCGCTGCTGCGGCTAGCGGCGACGACGACCGGGGTGGCGGCGCTGATCTATCGGGAGCGCAGCTGCGATCCGTTTGCCGCGCCGGAACGGCTGAGCGTGGCCGAGGCGTTCCTGCGGCATGCCGGGATCGACCTGTTTGCCAGCATGGATGCGGACGGCCGGACCGATGGCGAGAAGCTGGCAGCGCAGATGGCGGCTCTGGGCATGGATGTGCCGGACGATATCAGCTGGAGCTATCTGTTCAGCCTGATCCTGACCGACAAGGTCGAGCCGCAGCTGGGGCTGGGGCGGATCACCGTGCTCGACCGCTATCCAGCGGCCGAGGCGGCTTTGGCGCGGCGGGCAGGCGACGACAGAAGGGTCAGCGAGCGGTTCGAGCTCTATGCCTGCGGCGTCGAACTGGCCAATGGCTTTGGTGAACTGACCGATGCGGATGAGCAGCGGCGGCGGTTCACTGCCGAGATGGACGAGAAGGCGCGGCTCTATGGCGAGACATATCCGATCGACGAGGATTTTCTGGCGGCGCTGGCACTGATGCCGGCGGCCAGCGGCGTCGCGCTTGGCTTTGACCGGCTGGTCATGCTGGCGACGGCAGCGCCGAAAATCGAGGCGGTGCTTTGGGCGCCGGTGGCCCAATGAGCGGGCAGCGGGCGATCAAGTCGGTGGCAGGCCTGGTCGAGGCAGGCCTGGTGAGTGAGGCCGGCGGGGTTGAGGCCGTGGCGGCGAAATATGCCGTGGCGATCACGCCCGATGTGGTGGCGCTGATCAATGCCGGCGATGCCGATGATCCGATCGCCAAGCAGTTCGTGCCGAGCGCGGCCGAGCTGGTGACCACGCCGGACGAGCGGGCCGATCCGATCGGGGACCTGAGCCATTCGCCGGTCGAGGGGATCGTGCATCGCTATCCCGACCGGGTGCTGCTCAAGGCGGTGCATGTCTGCCCGGTCTATTGCCGCTTCTGCTTCCGCCGCGAAATGGTGGGGCCGGCCGGGCTGGGGACGCTGACGCCCGAGCAGATGGATGTCGCGGTCAGCTATATCGCCGCGCATAGCGAGATTTGGGAAGTGATCCTGACCGGCGGGGATCCGCTGGTGCTGTCGCCGCGGCGGCTGAGCGAGATGATGGCGCGTCTGGCGGGCATCGATCACGTCAAGGTCGTGCGTTTTCACACGCGGGTGCCGGTGGTGGAGCCCGGGCGGGTGGATGCCGACATGATCGCGGCGCTCAAGGCGAGCGGCAAGACGACGTATCTGGCCGTGCATGCCAATCATCCGCGCGAGTTTACCGACGCGTCGCGCGCGGCCATGGCACGGATGGCCGATGCCGGCATTGCGCTGGTCAGCCAGTCGGTGCTGCTGCGCGGGATCAATGACGACGTCGAGACGCTGGCGGCGCTGATGCGGGCCTTTGTCGAGAACCGGGTGCAGCCCTATTATCTGCACCATCCGGACCTGGCGCCGGGGACCGGTCATTTCCGGCTCAGCATCGAAGAGGGCCAGGCGCTGGTGGGGGCGCTGCGTGGCCGCATCTCGGGGCTGGCCCAGCCCACCTATGTGCTCGATATTCCCGGCGGGCATGGCAAGGCCGATATCGGCGCGGCGAGCATTGCGGGCAGTGACGGGCAGTTTGTAGTGCGCGACTGGCAGGGCGGAGAACATCTCTATCCGCCGGCAGCGGAGAATGCAGAGTGAAGATGCGCAGACCTGGCGACAATGGTGGTCCGCCGCTCGACGATTCCGGGCGCCCCTGGGGCGAGGGCAAGGTCGGCAATTACTTTGAATGGAAGAAGGCCAAGCGCGAAGCCTTTGACGAAGTGCCCTATGAGATCGCCATGATGCGGGCGCGACGAGCCGAGAAAATCGGCCTCACCTATGCGGAATATACGCTCGAACTGATGGAGCGCGGCCGCTTCCTGCAGGCCGAGGATGTCGAGCGGATCGCTGAGATCATCGCCAAACGCGGCGTGCGCTATTAGCGCTCAGAGCACCAGCAGGCCAAGCACGGTGCTGCCCCAGATGGTCAGCAGAAAATGGGTATGCTGGGCGCCTTCGGCGCCGGCCCAGTAGTGTACCCACTGGCCGCCCACCAGGAAGGCTGACCAGATCAGGGTGAAGCCGAGCATGCCGATGCTGGCCAGGATGCGGGCGAGTTCGAGATCGACGGCACCCAGCGCGGCAAGGAGCAAGGCGATGGTGCCCGTCAGCATGACCAGGGCGATCAGGGTCTCGCTGATGACAATGGCGGCAAAGATCCAGCGATGCAGACGCGGCGATTCGATGCGATTGCGGCCGAGGTCGGCGTAGAGATGGGGGAATTCGTCTCGCATGCCGCGCATGGCCAGAACGTCGGCCACCATGGTGCCATTGGCCGCGGGGGCGCGAATGTTTTCGAGGGCGCCTAGCACCAGCCAGAGCGTTGGCATGGCCACCATGAAAAGCTGCACCCAGATCAGCATTTGCGGCATGCATCATTCCCCTGTTCGGGCAAAGGTTGGCATGGGCTCAAGGTGACTGCCAAGGGGCGTCAAATGCTTGGGGGGCATGCAGGCGGGGCACGGAGAATTTTGCCCAGACCAAAAAAGGGGCGCCAGAGGCGCCCCGGAATTTGGTGTCAGTTGACGACCTGCGGATCGACATCGGCGCTGTAGTCGACGCCGCCCAGGCCAAAGCCGAAGAGCTTGAGGAATTCGGCGCGGTGCTTGGGCAGGTCGGCCAGACTGGGCAGAGTCTCGGTGGTGAGCGCGGCCCAGCGCGTCTTGAGCTCGGCCTGCACGGTGTCGGACAGTTCCCAATCATCGACGCGGACGCGGTGGTCGCTGTCGAGCGCGATCTCGCCCTGCAGCTTGACGCGGAAAAGGCGATCGATCTGCTCGATCGTGCCCTCGCCAATGCCCATTTCGTCCATGACCTTGATCAGCAGGGTGCCATAGAGCGGCACGACGGGAATGGCCGAGCTGGCCTGGGTGACGACGGCCTTGAGGGCGACGACATGGGCGGCGTGGTCGCCATGGGCGGCGCGGATGGCGGCGGCGGCACGGTCGAGATCGGCCTTGGCGCGGCCCAAAGTGCCATTGTGGTAGATCGGCCAGGTCAGCTCGCTGCCCAGATAGGTATAGTTGAGCGACTGGAAGCCCTCGGCCAGCACGCCGGCCTCGGCCAGCGCCTTGATCCAGAGTTCCCAATCCTCGCCGCCCATGACCTTGACGGTGGCGGCAGCCTCCTCCTCGGTGGCGGGCTCGACGGTGATTTCCGAGACTTCGCCGGTAGCGGTATTGAGCGTCTTGGAGGTGACCTGGGCGCCATAGGGCTTGATGGAAGAGCGATAGGTGACGCCGTCGCTCGGATCGGTGCGGACCGGGGAGGCGACCGAATAGACGATGAGATCGACCTGGCCGAGATTGGCCTTGATGGCCGCTATGGCTTCGGCCTTGACGGCATCGGAAAAGGCATCGCCCTCGATGGTGACGGCCTTGCGGCCGGCGGCGATAGCGCGGTTTTCAAAGGCGCGGTTATTGTACCAGCCGGCGCTGGCGGTCTTGCCTTCGGCGGGCGGCCGCTCGAAGGAGACGCCGACCGTATCGGCATGGCTGCCAAATGTATTGACGATGCGCGAGGCCAGGCCATAGCCGGTCGAGCAGCCCAGCACGAGGACGCGCTTGCGCTCCGAGGCGATGGGGCCCTTGACCACGACATGGTCGATCTGGCGCTGCACATTGGTGGAGCAGCCGGTGGGATGGGCCGTGGTGCAGATGAAGCCGCGGATCTTGGGTTCGATAATCATGCAAAGACTCCTCGATTTTGCCCAAGGCAATAGCGGGATTGGCGGCGCGGGGCTAGCCGCCGCACCCCGATTTTATCTGGCGCGCGCTGGCATCCCGGGTCTGGATCATGCCTGCTGCAGCGCCTTGCCGGCGGGGAAGATGCCGGACATGACGACGAAGCCGGGCACGCGGCGGACGCGGTCGGTCCAGCGGCGGAGGGCCGGATAATCCTGGCGCCCAATGCCGCCCTCTTCGCTCAGCATGACATAGGGAAAGCAGGCAATGTCGGCGGTGGTGGGATGGGCGGGCGTGCAGAGCCAGTCGCGGCCTTCGCGCTCGCCGAACCAGAGATGCTCGTCCATCAGGCGGAAGATGGCATGGGCGCCGGCCTGGGCCTTGGGCAGATCGACATCGTAGAAAAAGCCCAGCGCCAGGCGGGCAGCCGAGCTGGTGGCGGTGATGTCATCGGCCACGGCGTGCCAGCGCAGTACTTGGGCCAGGATGGCCGGATCGGTGGGAAACCAGAGACCGGTCGGATCATACCTGGTGGCCAGGTAGGCCAGGATGGCGCCGGAATCGGAGAGGGTCAGCTCATCGTCCTGCAGCACGGGAAGCTGGCCGAAGGGATTGAGCCGCAGGAAGGCGTCGGACTTGTGCTGGCGGCCGGGATAGAAATCGACCGGCACGATGTCATAGCGCAGCTTGAGAATGCTCATCAGCAGCCGCAGCTTGTAGCAATTACCGGAGAGCTCGAAGTCGTGCAGGGTGATGGTCATGATCAGATATCCAGCACGAGGCGCGCGCTCTTGGCGCGGGAGACGCAGGTCATCATGGCAGTGTTGGCGCGTTTTTCGCTGTCGTTGAGATAGACGTCCTGATGGTCGCATTCGCCTTCCAGCACGCCGGTCAGGCAGGTGCCGCAGGCGCCCTGTTCGCAGGAGGAGGGGACGGTGAGGCCGGCCTCGCGCATCACCTCGAGAATGGTCTTGCCGGCGGGGACATGCAGGGTCATGGCCGAGCGGGCGAGTTCGACGTCAAAGGACGAGGTATCGTCGATGGGCTTGTCGTTCTTGAAATATTCGAAATGTATGGATGCATCCGGCCAGTTCTGCGCGGCGGCGGTGGCGCGGACACTTTCGAGCATGGCGCTCGGCCCGCAGACATAGACATGCTGGGCAAAGGACCAGGGCCCCAGAGCCGTGGCGATGGTGCTGCCGATCTCGCTGCGCGGCAGGCCGGTATGCAGCACTACCTTGCCGTGCAGGGCCTCGAGCTCGGAACGGAAGGCGACCTGTTCGCCGGCCCGGGTGAAGTAATGCAGCTCATAGTTCAGGTCCGACTTGTCGAGGAAGCGGGCCATGGAGAGCAAAGGCGTGATGCCGATGCCGCCGGCAATCAGCACGGTGCGGATGGCGTCGCGGCGCAGCGGGAAATTGTTGCGCGGCTCGGAAATGGCCAGCACATCGCCTTCGCGCACGGTATCGACCAGGATCTGGCTGCCGCCCTTGCTGGCGCTCTCCTGCTTGACGGCAATGACATAGCTCAGCAGGTCGCCGGGGCCATTGGTGATGGAATATTGCCGGATGAGGCCGTTGGGCAGATGGACGTCGATATGGGCGCCGGGCTGGAAGGTGGGCAGGTGGCGGCCATCGCGATCGGCCAGCTCAAAGCCCACCACGCCGTCGGCGCTGGTCCATTTGCGCTTGACCACCACCGGCATTGTGGTGCCGCGCGGAATGGCGATATCGGGCATGGTGGAAAGCTCGGCCGAGACCTTGTCGAAGGCAGGCTGCAGCGGCGCGGGTGCGGGCTGACGGACAGCGGCGCGTTCGAGCCGGTCCCGCAGCTTGGTCAGCGCCTCGTTGTGGTGCCGCAGGGCGAGGCTCGCGTCGTCCGGCTGGCCGGGCAGCAGGCCCCGGATGACGGCGCGGCCGGCATCGACGGGCTGGACGAAATAGAGCGTGGTGCCGAGGCGGATGGCGAGGCCGGGCAGGATCTGGGCCGGCTGGTCATCGGGGGCGAGGCGGCCAAGGGCAGCGATGACCGCTTCGGGCGCGGCATTGACCGGCATGGGGCGCAAGGCAAACCAGTCGTCGGCCGTTTCGGCGCCGGGAAAGGGGGCGAAGGCCCGGTCGCTGGTGGCAGCGGACCAGACCAGGCCAAAGGCCTCGTGCGCGGGATAGGTGCGGTTCTCGATGCGGCGGGCCGGGGCGTCGGCGGGATGGGCCGGAATATAGGTGCAGCCGGCGGAGCGGTTGGCATAGCGCCAGCCATGATACTGGCATTTGAGCTCGGCGCCCTCGTTGACGCCGATCGAGAGGCGCACGCCACGATGCAGGCAGCGATTCTCCCAGACATTGACATTGCCGTCATCGGCGCGCCAGACGGCCAATTCGCGGCCGAGCAGCTGGCCCTGATAGACGTGGCGGAAGGGCAGATCGTCGCTGGACGCGATGGGGTACCAGGCGGGGTCGGTCAGGGAGAGCGTCATGGGGTCATCCGAGATGTAAGGGATCGCGCCACGATCGGATGAGGTCGGTATCGGCGCGCCCTGGCGTACGGGGCACGCTGCATGGCGTCAGCTCGCCATGGGAATGGTGCCATAGGTGATGCCCTTCTGGCTGAGCCAGCGGCGATAGGCGATGGCGGATTTGTCGGCGCGGATCGGGGTTTCGGCCCGCGGATCAAGCGGCAGCCGCTTGGGATACTGGTTTTCGAGGATGGGTTTGTCCTGGCCGAAAATGGTCTGCTGGAAGCGGCGCAGGTCGGTGACGGTGGAGGTGGAGTCGATCATCGACTGCAGCAGATGGGCGCGGCAGCTTTCCTCGGTCATGGGCTGGAGGAATATGGCGATGACGTCGCGGCGCTCGGGGGCCTCGGGCGAGGATTTGTAGAGCACCGAGCAGAAGGGATGGGGCACGCGATAGACATATTCGACATCCATGCCCTCGGTGGCCGAGAGCGCCGCCTTGGGCTGGAAGAACTTGCACTTGGTGGCCAGCACCTCGTCGCGTTCCTCGGAGACCTCGACGTCATATTCCTTGACCTCGGTATGCGGTTCGGCGCCGAGGATGTCGGTATGGACATAGGGGAAGTGGCCCATGTCGAGGAAGTTTTCCACGGCGCGCGGGGCGGAGA
The DNA here is from genome assembly GCF_014926585.1 of Devosia beringensis. Classification (NCBI taxonomy): domain Bacteria; kingdom Pseudomonadati; phylum Pseudomonadota; class Alphaproteobacteria; order Hyphomicrobiales; family Devosiaceae; genus Devosia; species Devosia beringensis. The sequence continues at coordinate 2,577,549 of NZ_CP045422.1, forward strand.
CGTGAATGCCGATGGAGCCGCAGCTCATGTTCTTGCGGTCGGGTTCGGCATATTCGGGAATGGGAAAGAGCGTGGCCGGCGGGTTGCCGAAGCTGGTCCAGATATAGCCATAGCCGGTGATGACCGGCAGGCGGTCGGTGATGGTCTCGGCGTCGATCTCGTCGCCCCGCTGCTCGCTGGTGCGGCGCCAGACGACGGGCAGGCCCTCGGCATCGCGGGTGATGGCGAGTTTGGTGTCGAGCAGCAAAGTGGTCTCGATCAGGCCGGGCTGGATCTCGTCGGTGGCGGCGATCACCTGCCAGAGGTCATGCGTGGTGGCGTCGATGGCGGTCATGAAAAGCCTCAGGGTTGGCAATAGCATAATCGGCTCAAGGGCAAGTGCCAGTGGAAAATTTGGCCACGGCCCATCTGACGCAGGCAGGGCGCCGGGATTCTGGTATGGAAGGGCCAAAGGACAGGAGTGCAGGCATGGCGATCGAGACAGGCGCGCAGATGTATCCGGCAGCGCTGCTGGAGCAGCGGGTTGCCGCAGCCTTGCGGGGCGCGGGCGCCAGCGAGGGCTCGCTGGCGGCGGCCACAAGGGCGATGCTGCATGCCTCGCTGGTGGGGGTGGACAGCCATGGCGTGCGGTTGACCGAGCATTATTGCCAGATGCTGGCGGGCGGGCGGCTCAACAGGGATCCGCAGCTGGTGGTCGACAAGCGGGCCGCCGGCAGCGCCATGGTGCATGGCGATGACGGGCTGGGGCATTTCGCGGCCTATAGAGCGGTCGAGGTCGGCATAGAGCTGGCGCGCGAAGCCGGCGTCGGCGCGGTGGGGATCCACCAGTCATCCCATCTGGGGGCGGCGGGCGCCTATGCGCTGGCCGGGGCGGAAGCGGGCTTCATCACCTTTGCCACCACCAATACCGATTCCATGGTGGCGCTGTTTGATGGCGCGGCGCGGTTCCATGGCACCAATCCGCTGGCCTTCGCCGCGCCGGTGCCCGATAGCCGGCCCTGGCTGATGGACATGGCGACCTCGTCGATCCCGATGAACCGGGTGCTGCTGCATCGCTCGCTGGGACTGGACCTGCCGGAGGGCGTGGCGGCCGATGCGCATGGGGTGGAAACCACCGATCCGCATAAGGCCGAGATGCTGCTGCCGCTGGGCGGGGCCGACTATGGCTATAAGGGCGCGGCCCTGGCCGGGGTGGCGACGCTGTTTTCGGCGCTGCTGACCGGGACGACGCTGGATGGCGATTTCATCCCCATGTATGGCGGGCCGGGCGGGGATATTTCGACACCGCGCAATATGGGCCATTTCGTGCTGGTGGTGGATCCGGACAAGTTCATCGGCCGCGACATGTTCGGCATGATGATCACACGCTACCTGGCCAGCCTGCGCGCTGCGCCGGTGCGGGAGGGCGCGGAGCGAGTCATGGCGCCGGGTGACCGGGAATGGGAGACGCTGGCGCAACGGGAGCATAACGGCGTGCCAGTTGATCCCGATACGGCGCGGTTTCTGGGGCTTTAGACCAGATCGAGCAGCAAGGCCCGGTGGTCGGAGACTTCGGGCCGGGCGACGACGTCGAAGCTATTGACCGTGACGTCGGGGGTGACCAGCAGGTAATCGGCGAAGCGGCCGGGCTTGGTGTAGTGGCTGGTGCGGGTATCGGTGTGGTCGCCCGTGGTGACCAGATCGCTGAGGCCGAGTTGGCCGAGCGTGGCAAAGGTCATGCTGTCGGGCAGGACGTTGAAATCGCCGCAGGTGACGAGGCGTTCATTGCCGGGCCAAACGCGGCGGATGAGGGCGGTCAGCGCCTTGGCCTGGGCAAGGCGGGCGGGCGTGTCGCCTTTGCCGGCGGTGGTGTCGCGCAGGCCATGCATGTGGGCGATGGTCAGCGGGATGCCGGCGGGATCGAGCAAGCGCAGGACATGGGCATTGCGGGCACGCGGATGGGCACCCCAGCCGTCCGAACTATAGTGGCCGTGCACGAAATCAACGGAATGGGCGGTCACCGGCAGGGATTTGCGGATAAAGGTGGCGAGGCCGAACTGGGAGGCTATGGCGGTATCGCCATCGTAGAGCGGGCCGGTGGCGGTGGGGGCAAAGAGGCCGTCATGGCCCGGCAGCAAAGCGGCGACCTCGTCGAAGAAGTTGGCGCGCTGCGGCAGGTCGAGACCCGGCTCGCGATAGGTCAACCAGTCGGTGCGGGCGCCGGGCGTGCGCGAAACCTCCTGCAGGCACAGCACGTCTGCATCGACCGTGGCGAGATAGTCCATGATCTCGGCATGCAGGCGTCCCGCCCAGGCATTGAGCGAGACGACGCGCATGGTTCAGCCCTCGCGATAGATATCGAAGGGGCCGAAGGCCTGGGTGGTGGCCATGACCTGGAGGCGGTTGACGTTGACATGGGCCGGGAGCGTGGTGCTCCAGAAGATGGTTTCGGCAATGTCCTCGGCATTCATCGCCTTGGTGCCGGCATAGGGCTTGGCCGCCTTGTCCCCGTCGCCCTTGAAGCGGACCAGCGAGAATTCAGTTTCGGTCAGGCCCGGCTCGATATTGGTGACGCGGACATTCTTGCCCTGTACGTCCGAGCGCAGGTTGAGGGCGAACTGCTTCACGAAGGCCTTGGTGGCGCCGTAGACCGAGCCGCCCGGATAGGGATAGTCGCCGGCTACCGAACCGAGGGTGACGATGTGGCCGCCGCCGCGGGCGATCAGGCCGGGCAGCAAGGCGCGCACGGTATAGGTGAGGCCCGTGATATTGGTTGATATCATGGTCTCCCAGTCGGTGATGTCGGTTTCGGCGGCCGGCTGCAGGCCCAGCGCCAGGCCGGCATTGGCGAGCACGATATTTATGCCGGCAAAGGGGGCGGGCAGGTCGGCAATGGCTGTGTCGATGGCAGCCCGGTCCTGCACGTCGAGCGCGATGATGTGGCAGTTCTCGGGACCCAGATCGATCTGCAGATCGACCAGGCGATTCCAGCGGCGGCCGGTGGCGATGACCTTGCCGCCAGCGGCGACATAGCGGCGCGCGGCCGCCTCGCCAAAGCCGGAGGTGGCGCCGGTGATGAAGGTGACGAAGCGGCTGGGATCAAGCAGCTGATACATGGCAAGGTCCTGGAGAAAACGGCAGAACCGCAAGGTGGACCGGCAAGGCCGGGGCCGTCAACCGGGCGCTGCCCGGCTATCCACCCGCAAAGCCAGATCACATTTTTCCCCAAGCGGCCTCAGCGCTTGTGCGATGGCAGGGGCTCGCGGTAAACTATTGCCCGATCGCTAGAAGAGGCGGGCGGTCTGTTTGGTGTGCGCGCAGCTTGCTTAACACAAAGTTGTCGCCCGATATGGCAATGTCGGCTTCTGCCGCACTGGTTGAAGCGTAATGGGCGGGATTGGTTCACTGCATAAAGCGCGACATGTATTGAGTTTTTGCGCCCTGTGCGTGGCGGCCGCCGGTCTGGGCATGGCCACCGCACCTGTTGCCGCATTTGAGATCTTTGGTTTGAAACTGTTTGAAGACCCCGACGCGGTGGATGCGGCGGCGGTGATTGCCGATCCGCAGCCCTATGGCGTGACCGTGGCGGTCAATGGCGCGGGCGATCTCGAAAGCGTGGTACGCACTGCCTCGGCGCTGGTGGCCGATGAAGCCGAACCGGCCTCGGGCGCGGCGGGCTTGCTGGCCAAGGCACGCGGCGACTACAAGCGCATTGTCGCGGCGCTTTATGGCGAAGGCTACTATGGTGGCGTGGTCAGCATTCGTGTCGGCGGCCAGGAAGCGGCGCGCTTGGCGCCGGATGTGGAACTGCCCGATCCGGTCGATGTGGTGCTCAGCGTCGATCCCGGTCCGCTGTTCAGCTTCAATAGCGTCAACATCATCAACCAGGCGCCCGAGACCAGCGATCCGTTCGACTATGTCGAGCCGCCTGCCAGCCGGGGCTTTGGTGCCGGCGAAACCGCCCGCTCTGGCGTCATCACCAGAGCAGAGGCCTTGGCGCTCGAAGCCTGGCGGCAGCAGGGTTTTGCCAAGGCGGTGATCGCCAGCCGCGACGTGGTGGCCGACCATGCCAGCTCGACGGTGGACGTCACCATCACGGTCAATCCGGGCCGCCAGGCTTCGTTTGGCGCGGTCAGCGTCAGTGGTACCGAGCGCATGGACCCTGACTTTGTGCAAAGGCAGGCCGGGCTGACCGGCGAGGCGTTCGATCCCGATGAAGTGGAACGGGCGCAAAAGCGGCTGGACCGGCTCGAAGTGTTCCGCTCGGCGCGGCTGGAAGCGGCCGAATCGATCGGCAGCGACGGCCTGCTACCCTATAATCTGATCGTGCAGGAACTGCCCGGCGCGCGGTTTGGCGTGGGCGCCAATTATTCAAGCATTGACGGGCTGGGGCTGGAGGCCTTCCACCTGTGGCGCAACCTGTTCGGCCAGGCCGAGCGGCTGCGGCTGGATGCGCGGATAGCCAGCATTGCCTATCCGGTGGATACGGCGCAGTTCGACTATTTCTTCGGCGGCACCTTCACCAAGCCGGGCATGTTCACGCCCGATACCGACCTGGTGGCGGTGCTGTCGGCCGAGCGGACGGTCTATCCCACCTATACGGAAACCTCGGCAGAGGGCCGGCTGGGGCTGACGCATTTCTATACCGACGAGATCACCATCGAGGGCGGCGTGAGCCTCGAGCGGAGCCGGTTCGACGACGCCTTCGGCACGCGCGACTTCACCACGGCCGGGCTCTATGGCGCGGCGACGCTGGATTTCCGCGATGACAAGGTGGACGCCACCAGCGGCTGGTATGCGCAGGCGCGGGTCGAGCCATTCTACGAATTCCAGTTTGCCAATCCGGGCGGCAAGATCGAGGTCGAGGGCCGCACCTATTTCGGCTTTGGCGAAAGCGATCCCTTCGTGCTGGCCGGCCGCATCAAGGCCGGCGCCGTGGTCGGGCCGGCGCTGGCGGAAATCTCGCCGGACAAGCTGTTCTTTGCCGGCGGCGGCGGCTCGGTGCGCGGCTATGGTTTCAAGTCGATCGGCGTCAATGACGGCAGCGGCGTGGTCACCGGTGGTCGCTATGTGCTGGAAGGTTCGCTCGAAGCGCGGGTCAAGGTGACCGATACCATTGGCGTCGTCGGCTTCGTCGATGGGGGCTATGTCGCCGCCGACGTGTTCCCGGGCCTTGAGGACCTGCGCATTGGCGCGGGCGCCGGCCTGCGCTACTATACCGGGCTGGGGCCCTTGCGGCTCGACGTGGCCATTCCTCTCAACAAGAAGCCGGGCGACGCCAATTATGCCGTCTATGTCGGCATCGGGCAGGCCTTCTGATGCGGCGTTTCTGGATCATACTGCTGCTGCTGGCCGGTTTTGGCGTGCCGGCCACCCTGGTGGCGCAGGACGTTCTCTCCATGAGCGAGGACGAGCAAAAGGGCTGGCTGACCAGCTTCGTGCAGGACCGGCTGTCGACGCCGGAGCGGCAGATCCGGCTGTCCAATATCGACGGGGCGCTCGGCTCGAATGTCTCGGTGCGCGAGATCACCATTTCGGACGCCGAGGGCGTCTGGCTGCGGGTCAACAATGCCCAGTTGAACTGGAACCAGGGCGCGCTGCTCCTGGGTCGGCTCGAGGTGCGGTCGCTGACGGCCGAGAGCATCGACTATGTCCGCAATGCGGTACCCAATGACCAGCTCGACCTGCCGCCGGCGGAGGCGGGCAGCTTTGCGATCCCCGAATTTCCCGTGGCCATCGTGCTGCAGGAACTCAATGTTCCCAGGGTCACCTTCGGCGAAACTGTTTTCGGGCTGGGCTCGGAAGTCTCGCTGGCCGGCGCCTTTACGCTCGACAGCGGCAATCTCGATACCAACCTGGATATTGTCCGGCTGGACGGGCCGGGCGGCACGCTCGATCTCGACTTGGCCTATAAGGGTGGGGAGAACAGCATCGACATGCGTCTGGCGCTGGTGGAGCCTGCCGACGGGGTAATTGCCAACCTGCTCAATATCGAGGGAAAACCGGCAGTGAGCCTGACTCTGGCGGGCGCCGGGCCGGTGGCGGACCTGCAGACGACACTGGAATTGCAGGCCAATGGCCAGGTGGCGCTGAGCGGCGCGACCACGGTGCGGCAGACCGAGGCGGGCTTTGCCGTGGATGCGGACCTGCGCGGGCCGCTATCGACGCTGCTGGCGGAGGTCTATCGGCCGTTCTTTGGCACCGAGACGGCGCTGAGCGCCCAGGCCCTGCTGCGCAATGGTGGCGGGGTGTCGATCAGCGGGCTCAGCCTCAGCGGCGGGCAGCTCCAGCTCGAGGCCGCGGCCGAAACGACCAGTGACAATTTCCTGCGCGAGCTGACGCTGAACGCCGTGGTTAGCGATCCGGCCGGTGGCGCGGTGACGCTGCCGGTGGCGGGCGCGGCGACGCAGGTGGATTCGGCGCAGCTGAGCGTGGACTATGGCGGGGCAGCAGACAGCGCTGCGGCGCAGGACTGGCGCGCCAATCTCAACATCACCGACTTTGCCCAGCCGGGCCTGGGCGCAGAGGCGGTGGCGCTGGCGGTGAACGGGGTGGCCTCGGCACTGGACGATCCGGCGGCGCGCATGGTGACCTTCAATGGCGATGGCACGCTGAGCGGGATTACCGCCGATGAGGCGACCGAAGCGGCGCTGGGCGACGAGATCGGCATCGGCCTCGCCGGTGTCTACAAGGCGGGGCAACCGATAGAGCTGGCGCAGTTGCGCGTGGTCGGCGCGGCGCTGACGGCGGCGCTGTCTGGGCAGCTCGATGGCTTTGATTTCAGCGGCGATATCGGGCTGGAAACCACCAGCATTGCGCCGTTTTCCGGGCTGGCCGGACGCACACTGTCGGGCGGCATGACGCTGGCGGCCAAGGGAACGGTCAAACCGCTGACGGGCGGGTTCGACCTGACGCTGGACGGCACCGGGCGCGACATGACCATTGATGACGAGATTGCCGATGGCTTGCTGGCAGGTGAAGTGACCCTGTCGGGCCGGGTGGCGCGCAACACCGCCGGGCTGACGGCCGAGCAGTTCCGCATTGCCAATGACCAGGTGCAGTTGCTTGCCGACGGCACCTATTCGAGCACGCTGGCAGACTTTGCCTTCAACCTCGACCTTGTCGACCTGGCGCTGCTGTCACCACAGGCCAGTGGTCCGCTCAAAGTGGTGGGCACGGCCAAGGGCGCCGATAGCGTGATTGCGCTCAAGCTCGATGCCAGCGTGCCGAGTGGCCAGTTGGCCGGGCGCGCCTTGCGCGATGGGGCGCTGCGCTTTGCCGGGCAATATGCCACCGATACGCTGACCGGCACGATCAGCGGCGGCGGCGCGCTGGACGGCTTTGCCACCACGCTGGGGGCCGATCTCAACGTGACGCCGGCCATGCAGGCGCTGGACAATATCGATTTTCAGGCCGCGGGCACGCGGATCAGCGGCGGGCTGACGCGGACGGTGGTGACCGGGCTGGTCGATGGCGGGCTCAGCGTCGTCTCGCCGGATGTGTCGGTGGCGGCGGCGCTGGCGTTGCTGGACGCCTCGGGCGCAGTCAATGCCGAGATCACGCTAGCGCCGGATGGCGCCGAACAGAGCGCCAGCGTTCGCGGCGACGTGCAGGCGCTGGCCGTCAACGACATCCGTGTGGGTGCCGCCGATATCAACGCCGACATAGCCGATCTGTTTGGTGTGCCGCAGGTGAATGGCGCGATCAATGCCAGCGCGGTTTCGGCCGCCGGCGTCGATATCGACACGCTGAATGCGCGGGCCACACAAGCGGGCGAAACCACGAGCTTTGACGCCCAGGCCGCGCTGGCGACAGGTACAGATGTCGACCTGGCGGGCTCATTGACGCCGATCGAGGCCGGCTATCGGCTGGCGCTGGACCGGGCGGAACTGGCGCAGGGCGACCTCACGGCGCGGCTGGCGCAGCCGACCGTGCTGGAAGTGGCCGGCGCGGATGTACGACTCGATGCCGTCCGCTTCGATGTCGGCTCCGGCTCGATCACCGCCAGCGGTTCGGCTGGCGAGACGATCGACATCGTGCTCGACATCGCTGCCCTGCCGCTCTCAATTGCCAATGCCGTAGCCCCCGATCTGGGACTGGCCGGCACCGTCAACGGGCAGGCGCGGGTCAGCGGGTCGAGCAGTGATCCGCAGGTGAGTTTTACCGCGCAGGCCGAGGGCATCAACGCGACGGCAATTGCCGAGTATGGCATTGCCCCGCTCAGCCTGAGCACGCAAGGCAACTTTGCCAATGGTATGGTGACGCTGGCGTCGCTGAGCGCCAATGGCGCGGGCGGCCTCACGCTGAGCGGCTCCGGTACCGTGCCACTGAGCGGCAGTGGCCTGGCCGTCAATGTGCAGGGCTCGGCGCCACTGGCGCTAGCCAATCGTTTCGTGGCCGAGCGCGGCGGCCAGCTGGCCGGCGTGGTGACGCTGGATGCCCAGGTCAGCGGCAGCCTCAGCGCACCGCGGTTTGGCGGGCGCGTGGCTACCAGCGGGGCGAGCTATGTCGATCCGGAGCTGAACCTGCGACTGGAGGCCATTACCGGCACGGCCAGCCTGAATGGCGAGCGCCTGGTCATCGACAGCCTGTCGTCGAGCCTGGCCACCGGCGGGTCGGTCTCGGCCTCGGGCTCGGTGGGCCTGTCTGGTGGCTTCCCGGCCGATATACGGGTCGCCCTCAACTCGGCGCGCTATGCCGATGGCAATCTCTTTGTCGCGACCGCCTCGGGCAATCTGGCGCTGACCGGCAATCTCACCGGCTCGCCGCTGCTGAGCGGCGATGTGCTGGTGGAAGAGGCCAATATCACGGTGCCGGAAAATCTGGGCGGCGGCGCCGCGCTGATCGAGGTCGACCATGTCAATATTCCGCCAGCGGTCGAGCAGACGCTGGTCCGCGCCAGGATCGACGACCGCAGCGGCGCGCCGATTCCGCAGTCGCGCCCTTCGGGCGTGCTGCTCGACATTAATGTCAACGCACCCAACCAGATCTTCATCCGCGGCCGCGGGCTCGATGCGGAAGTGGACGGCTCGGTGCGCATTACCGGGCCGATTGGCGACATCCAGCCCGTGGGAGCTTTCGAGCTGACGCGCGGCCGGCTGGCAATTCTGGGACAGCGGGTGACGTTCGAGAGCGGCACCGTGACGCTGGTGGGCGATCTCGATCCGGTGCTGAACCTGGTGGCGCGCACCGAGGGCGAGGATATCACGGTGTTCGTGACAGTCTCGGGCCGGGCCTCCGACATCGATGTGAGCTTCAGTTCGACCCCGCAGTTGCCGCAGGACGAAGTCTTGAGCCGGTTGATCTTCAACCGTTCGATCAGCCAACTGTCGCCGCTGCAGCTGGCCAAGCTGGCTGCCGCCGCAGCCGAACTGGTCGGCGGCGGCGGTGGCAACGGGCTGGTGGACAATCTGCGCGGCGCTGCCGGGCTGGACGATCTCGATATCGTCACCGACAGCTCGGGCAATGTGGCGGTGCAGGCGGGCGCCTATCTGCAGGATAATGTCTATCTGGGCGTGCAGGCCGGCGCCGGCGGACAGAGCAAGGTGACGATCAACCTTGATGTCACCAATGACCTCAAGGTCACCGGTTCGGCCGGGCAGGATGGTGAATCCAGCCTGGGCGTCTATTACGAACAGGACTATTGAGGGCAGCAGCCCTCAATCGGTGACGGCGGCCAGGATCGGGCCCCCCTGACGCTGCTGGATCAGGATGGCAGTGTGCAGGCCCGATGGCGGCGCCGATAGCGCCAGGCGCATGGCCGCGCCGGTCCAGCTGCCCAGATGTTGGAGATCGTGCACGACATGGGTGTGGGCCAGCGTGCGATTGGCATTTTCGCCGCGGCCGACCGGGACCTCCACCCTGTGCGGGTCGTAGCTGACGCGCCAGATATCGGCGCCAGCTGCCGGGGCGACGCCAGCGCCGATCTCCAAGCCATCGCTGACGAGATCAATGGAGGGGCCCGCCAACGGGCTGGCCTGGGCGATCAGGGCATCGACCTCGGCGAGGCGATTGCCAACGGCGGTGGTTGCGCCATTGACCACCATTTGCGGCGTATAGGGGCCGAACTGGTCGAGGGCAGGCTCATAGACCACCTGGCGATCGGTGAATTCGGGCTTGCCGAAGGTGTCCTTCCAGCCCAGCCGGTCCCAATAGGTGACGGCAAAGCTGAGGACGAGCAGGTCGGACCGCTCGCTGAGGGCGATCAGATTGGCATTGGCGGGTGGGCAGGAGGAGCAGCCCTGGCTGGTGAAGAGCTCAACCACGACGGCGGGGTGCGACTGGGCAAAGGCCGGGATGGCGCTGCACAGGGCGAGCAGCAGGCCAAAGCTGGCGCGGCGGACGGGATGAGACGACATGACACGGGTCCCTTCGAAAGGCAGATTGCAAAGACTCGTTCGTTGGCCGGCAGGAAAAGGTTACGCTGCTGAAACGGGCCTGGAGGCGATGACAGGCACAGCGAGACGGGTACAACGCCGGCGGTATCCAGCCGGCAGGGGGAAAGCATGAGCTTCTGGGATGAGCGCTACGACCGGGCCGACTACGTGTTCGGGGAAGGCCCCAATGCCTTTCTGGCGGCCAATGCCGGGCGCCTCCAGGGCTATCGAACGGCGCTGGCCGTGGCCGATGGCGAGGGGCGCAATGGCGTGTTCCTGGCCGAGCAGGGGCTTGACGTGCTCTCCATCGATGCCTCGCCGGTGGGGCTGATCAAGGCCAATGAGCTGGCCCGAAAGCGGGGCGTTCGCCTGACCACCCATTGCCTCGACATTGCCGGTTATGACTGGCCGGTGGCGCAGTTCGACGTGGTGGCGGCTATCTTCATCCAGTTCGCCGCGCCGGCGCTGCGCGCGGCCATGTTTGCCGGCATGGTGCAGACGCTGACCCCGGGCGGCTTGCTGCTGCTGCAGGGCTATCGTCCCGAGCAGCTGGCGCATGGCACCGGCGGGCCGTCGCAGGTCGAGAACATGTATACCGAGGCGCTGCTGCGGGAGCAGTTTGCCGGGCTCCAGATCATCAGCCTTGAAAGCTATGACACCGAGCTGACCGAGGGGACTGCCCATGCGGGGCTGTCGGCGGTGATCGACCTGGTGGCGCGCAAGCCGGACTGACGAACTCCGGTCTCGGGTTACCTGAAACCTCTACCAACCTCCCCCTCGAAGGGGGGAGGCGCCTCTTGAGGGGCGCGGTTAGCGCGCGCCGCCGGTCTTGGCGGCCTTGGCCTCGTCATACCACCAGATGGTAGGGAAGCCCGAGGAGAATTCGGGCAGCGGCTCGGGATGGCTGAAGCGATCCCAATGGGCGACGCGCAATTCGCGCAGTGTATAGCCCGGGACCATATAGTGGTGATGCAGCAGCACGCGGTCGAGCGCCATGCTGGCGGCCACCTGGGTGTCGCGATCATCGGCGACGATGATCTGGTCGATCAGCGCATCGATGGCCGGATCGGCGATGCCGGCATAGTTCTGGCTGCCCTCCTCATCGACGCTGCCCGAGCCAAAGTAATAGCGCTGCTCGTTGCCCAGCGAGAAGGACTGCACCCAGCCGCTATAGATGACGTCGTAATCATGCCCCCGCAGCCGGTTGATATATTGCGGGCTGTCGACCGAGCGCAGGCTTACCTGCACGCCGATCAGCGCCAGATTGGCCACCAGATTGGCGGCGACTGGCTCGAGGGTAGGGCCGTTGAGCAGGATTTCGAAGGTGAAGGGATTGCCCTGGGCATCGACCAGCTGGGTGCCTTCGAGCGTATAGCCGGCCTCGTTGAAGAGGGTCAGCGCCTGGCGCAGGTTTTCACGCAGCTTGCCGGAGTCGCCGGCCACCGGATTGACATAGGGTTCGGTGAAGACGGAGGCTGGAACCTGATCCTTGAGCGCGGTCAGGATCTCGAGCTCCTCGCCCTGGGGCAGGCCGCTCGAGGCAAAGGGCAGGCCATAGAAATAGCTGTCGATGCGCTTGTACTGGCCAAAGAACAGGGTGTCGCTCAGCTCCTCGAAATTGAAGGCATAGTTGAGGGCCCGGCGCACGCGCTCGTCCTTGAACTTGTCGTGGCGCATATTGGGGATGAAGCCGACCATGAGGCCGTTATCGGCATAGTCCTGGGGGAAAAGTTCCTTGATGACGCGGCCATCGGCGACGGCGGGGAAATCAAATCCGGTAGCCCAGCGGCGTGCCTGGGCCTCGATCCACCAGTCGAACTGGTCGCCCTTGAAGGCCTCGAACTGCACGGTGGTATCGAGGAAGTACTCATATTCATATTTGTCGAAATTGTTGGTGCCGATACGGGTGGGGTGGTTGATGCCCCAATAGTCGGGATCGCGCTGATAGGTGATGGTGCGGCCGGCATCAAAACTGGCCAGCTGGTAAGGACCTGAGCCCATCGGGGCTTCGAGCGTCGACTGGCCGATATCGCGCTGCTTGCCGCTGGCGTCGGTACCCTCCCACCAGTGTTGGGGCAGCACCATGAGCTGGCCCAGGATCAGCGGCAGCTCGCGGTTGCCGGTCTGATCAAAGGAGAAGGTCACCTCGCCCGGCGCGGTGACTTCGGCGCTGGTGACGTTCTTGTAATACTGGGCCTGGTTGGGATTGAGCGCGATGGCAGTCTCGAAGGACCAGACGACATCCTCGGCGGTGACGGGTTCGCCATCCTGCCATTTGGCCGCCGGGTCGACGCGGAAGCTGACGGCACCGTAATCGTCGGCGATCTTCAGACTCTGCGCGATCAGGCCGTAATAGGAATTGACCTCATCCATCGAGGGGGTCAGCAGGGTTTCGTAGACCAGACCCAGCCCGCCGGCCGGCTCGCCCTTGGGCAGGATGGGGTTGAAGGTATCAAAGCCGCCCTGATCGCCCAGGCGCACCATGCCCGTCTTGGGGGCATCAACATTGACATAGTCGAAATGGGTGTAGTCGGCCGGATACTTCGGGTCCGCCTGCATATTGAAGGCATGGGTCCACTCACCGGTGGCGGTCTGGGCCGTGGCCGGCGCGGCGAGGCCGAACAGCAGGCCAAGGGCAAGGAGGGGTGCGAACTGCATCGGACGGCTCCGGGAAAACGGGAATTGTGACGGAAGACTAAGCGCAATCATGACGGCGCGACAGGGGGCGCCTGGTCACGGATCGGTGGGGCGGCGAGGTTGAAGGCGGCGGCCATCAGCGTGCGGGTATAGTCCTGTTGCGGCGCGGCAAAAATGGCGGCGGCGTCGCCCTGCTCGACGATTTTGCCGTCGCGCATGACGATGAGGCGGTTGGCCAGCGCGCGCACCACCTTGAGATCGTGGCTGATGAACATGTAGGTGAGGCCATGGCGCTGCTGCAGGTCGCGCAGCAGATCGACGACCTGGGCCTGGATGGAGACGTCGAGCGCCGAGGTCGGCTCGTCGAGCACGACGAACTTTGGCTCAAGCACCAGAGCGCGGGCAATAGCGATGCGCTGGCGCTGGCCGCCGGAAAATTCGTGTGGATAGCGGAAGCGCGCTGCCGGCGGCAGGCCGACTTCCTCGAGGGCCGCGACGGTGCGGGAATCGCGCTCGGCGGCGCTGAGGCGGGACCGGTGCACGGCAAGGCCCTCGCCGATGATCTGGTCGACCGACATGCGCGGGCTGAGCGAGCCGAAGGGATCCTGAAAGACGATCTGCAGATCGGCGCGCAGCGGCCGCATGGCCTTCCAGGAACGCGACTGCAGTTCATTGCCGAGCACGACGATGCGGCCGGTGGAGGGGATGAGGCGCAGCAGGGCATAGCCCAGGGTGGATTTTCCCGAGCCGGATTCGCCGACCACGCCCAGGGTTTCGCCGCGGCGGATGGTCAGATCGACGCCGTCGACGGCGCGGATATGGCCCATGGTGCGGCGCAGGAGGCCCCGCTTGATGGGGAACCAGACCTTGAGGTCGTTGACCTCGACAAGGGTGGGCGCAGTGGGGTCGCTGACGGGCGGGGTGCCGCGCGGTTCGGCGGCCAGCAGGTGGCGCGTATAGGCGTGTTGCGGCGCGGCAAAGAGCGGGGCGACCGGGCCGGTTTCGACGATCTGACCCTCGGTCATGACGCAGACGCGGTCGGCAATGGTTTTGACGATGCCCAGATCATGGGTGATGAACAGCATGGCCATGCCCAGGCGCTGCTGCAGGTCCTTGAGAAGGACGAGGATCTGGGCCTGTACGGTAACGTCGAGCGCCGTGGTGGGTTCGTCGGCGATCAGCAGGTCAGGTTCATTGGCCAGGGCCATGGCGATCATCACGCGCTGGCGCTGGCCGCCGGACAGTTGATGCGGGAAGGCGGCGAGCCGGCTCTTGGGATCGGCAATGCCGACGGCGTCGAGCAGCTCAAGCGTGCGGGCGCGGGCGGCGCTGGCGCGCAGTCCCTGATGGATGGCCAGCACCTCGCCGATCTGGCGCTCGATGGTATGGACCGGGTTGAGCGAGCTCATCGGCTCCTGAAAGATCATCGAAATGTCGTTGCCGCGCACGGCGCGCAGTTCCGCCGGTGGGGCGGTGACGAGGTCCTGGCCCTTGAACAGGATCTGGCCGGAGAGTTGCGCCGTTGGCGGCAGGAGCTTGAGCACGGACAGCGCGGTGACGGACTTGCCCGAACCGGATTCGCCCACCAGCGCCAGGGTTTCGCCTGGGGCGATGTCGAAGGAGACATTGCGCGTCGCCAGGTTGGCGCCGAAGGCAACGGTGAGGTCGCGGACGGAGAGGAGGGGGGTGGTCATGCGAAAGCCTTGCGGGGATCGAAGGCGTCGCGGACGGCTTCGCCGATGAAGACCAGCAGGGTCATGAGGATGGCGATGGCGAAAAAGCCGGTGAGGCCGAGCCAAGGCGCCTGCAGGTTCTCCTTGCCCTGGAACAGCAGGTCGCCCAGCGAGGGCGTGCCGGGTTCGAGGCCAAGGCCGAGCAGGTCGAGCGAGGTGAGGGTGACGACCGAGCCCGAGAGGATGAAGGGCATGAAGGTGAGGGTGGCGACCATCGCATTGGGCAGCAGATGGCGCCACATGATGGTCATGTTGGAAACCCCCAGGGCGCGGGCGGCGGCGATATATTCGAAATTGCGGCCGCGCAGGAATTCGGCGCGGACAATGCCCACCAGCGAGACCCAGGAGAAGAGCAGCAGGATGCCGAGCAGGACCCAGAAGCTGGGGGCGATGACGCTCGAAATGATCAGCAGCAGGTAGAGCGCCGGAATGGCGGTCCAGATTTCGATCAGGCGCTGGGCGATGAGGTCGAGCCAGCCGCCGAAATAGCCCTGCATGGCGCCGGCAAACAGGCCGACGACGGAGGACAGGATGGTCAGGGTGAAGCCGAAGAGGATGGAAATGCGCACGCCATAGAGCAGGCGGGCCAGGACGTCATGGGCTTCGCCATCGGTGCCCAGCCAGTGAAAATTGCTCCAGCTGCAGCCCGGATCGTCGACGCCGAGCGGATAGCGGGCGCAGGCCTGGTCGCGGCTCAGCAGCCAGCTGGGCGGGGTGGCGCCGGAGCCGGGCTGATAGCCGTCGACGGTGCCATAGCTGAATTGGATGGGTGGCCAGATGGCCCAACCATTGGCGGCGATCTGCTCTTTCATGAAGTCGCCGCGATAGTCGGGCGTGCCGAGAAAGCCGCCAAAGCGGGCTTCGGGATAATCGACAAAGGCGGGGAACAGCAGTTCGCCTTCATAGGAAACCACGATGGGCCGGTCATTGGCGATGAATTCGGAACCCAGGGTCAGGGCGAAAAAGGCCAGGAACAGCCAGAGCGACCACCAGCCGCGCCGATTGGCGCGGAAATTGGCCCAGCGGCGCTGGTTGATGGGGCTGAGAAAGGGCCGGCGCGGCTGGGCCGGCGCGATGTCCGTCGTGGCGCTCATACTTCGCGGCTTTCAAAATCGAGCCGCGGATCGACCCACATATAGGCCAGGTCCGAGAGCAGCGAGATGACGAGGCCGAGCAAGCTGAAGATATAGAGGGTGGCAAAGACCACCGGATAATCGCGGGTGACGACGGAGACGAAGCCGAGCAGGCCCAGGCCATCGAGCGAGAAGATGGTTTCGATCAGCAGCGAGCCGCCGAAGAAGGCGCCGACAAAGGCGGCCGGGAAACTGGCAATGATCAGCATCATGGCGTTGCGGAAGACGTGGCGGTACAGCACCTGGTTTTCGGTCAGGCCCTTGGCGCGGGCGGTGGTGACATATTGCTTGCCGATTTCGTCGATGAAAGAGTTCTTGGTCAGCAGGGTGGTGGTGGCAAAGGCGCCCAGGCCCATGGCCACGATGGGCAGCACCAGATGCCAGAGATAGTCGAGCAGCCAGAGATGGAACGGCCAGTTGGCCGAGCCGGTGGAATGGAGGCCGCGCAGCGGAAAGATCGACCAGAAGCTGCCGCCGGCAAACAGGATGATCAGGGCAATGGCGACGAGAAAGCCGGGCACGGCATAGCCGACGATGACAATGGTGGAGGTCCAGACGTCAAAGCGGCTGCCATCGGTGACCGCCTTCTTGATGCCGAGCGGAATGGAAATGCCATAGGCCAGCAGTGTCATCCACAGGCCCAGCGAGATGGAGACCGGCATTTTCTCGAGGATCAGGTCGATCACCGAGATGTCGCGATAATAGCTATCGCCGAAATCGAAGCGCAGGTAGTTCCACAGCATGCTGCCGAAACGCTCGAGCGGCGGCTTGTCGAAGCCGAACTGCTGCTCGATGCGCGCCACCAGCTCGGGCGCCAGGCCCTGGCTGCCGCGATAGGCTGAGCCCGTCGGCTTTGCCGGCTGGGCGGTGAAGTCGCCACTCTCGCTGCCGGTGATGCGCTCGGTCATGGAGGCATTCTGGCCGGACATATTGGCCAGCGCCTGCTCCACCGGGCCGCCGGGGGCGAACTGGGTGATCAGGAACGAAATGGCCATGATGCCGAACACGGTCGGGATCATCAGCAGGATGCGGCGAAGAATATAGGCGCCCATCGGGTCTCCGGGCAGACAGGTTGTCCGGCATGCTAAGCGCGGCGGTTGGCAAGGCGGCAAATCACCATGCGGTGAAAGGGCTGGCGCCAACTGCACCATGTTGCGACAGGCTTGGCAAGCCGCGCCAGACGGGCAGGCGTTCGCCCGCCAGGCCGCGCTGCGGGCTTGCCGCGAGACGGTTTGACGGTCAGGATCGGGTGCAAGGAGACGCGTATGAGTTATCAGGTTATCGCCCATGTCGACAGCCCGGCCACCGCGCGCATGCTGGTGGTGGCGCTGCGCGCCTATGGGTTTCACCCGCTCGAGCAGGGCGAAGGCGGGTTGCCGGGGGTGGGCAATATCTTCGGCCGGGGCGGCGTGCCGGTGCAGGTGCCGGAAGAAGAAGTGGCCGATGCAACGCTTCTGGCCGCAGAACTGTTAAAGGAAATGGTGGTGGGCGACCCGTAAAGCGCCACATTGCTGTGCCTTACGTCAGTTGCGGACCATGGGCGGTTGAATGCAGGAAAGGCTTTGGCTATAAGCCAGCCAACCTGTTAACTTTTGTTAAGCCTTTGGGTAGGAGCGACCAATGACGGTTTGGATGCGCGGACTGGTTTCCGCTGCGGGCATTGCAGCCATCGCGCTGGTAGTGGCGGGATGTTCCTCGACAGGATCAAACACCGCCAATCTCAACACGATCGGCACGCCGCAGCAATTGCAGCCGGTGCAGAATTCGGTGGTGCAGCAGGGCGCGCTGCCCGCGATCGGCGCCACGGGCACCGTGGCCCCCGGCCTAGGCGGCCAGCCCGTGCTCGGCGGCGTGGCGGCCAATCCGACGTTCCCGACCAGCAATACCCAGGTCGCCGCCAATACGCAGTTGACCGGCACCCCGGTCGGCACGCCCTCATCCATTGTCTCGCTCGATCCCCTGGCCCCGCCAACGGCCGGCGCGATGACCAATGGTCCTGAAGGCGTTTGGAACGTGGTGGCCGGCGCGGCGCAGTGCCGGCTGAACCTGCCGATGACCGTCAAGACCGGCACCAGCTATTTCCGTGCCTCGGCGCCCGGTTGTGCGGTTCCCGTGCTGGCCGGCGTGGCCGGCTGGCAGCAGGTCGGCAGCCAGCTGCAGCTCTATGATGAAAACGGCAATATTGCCGCTTTCCTCGCGCCAAGCAGCGGTCGCTATATCGGCACCATGGCCGGCGGCCAAGCCATCTCGATGGCCCGCTAGAATTTCGGTGGAGCCGGCCCGGTGGGCCGGCTCCATTGTTTTGTCTCGTCTGCCCATGTCCGGCAGACCTCGTGGTGAGCGTGTCGAACCACGAGACCTGCCACCATGATCGCGCCACGACCTCTTCCTTCGCCCTGCGGTAAATGCCGGCGGCCGGGATGAGGCCTATCGAGAGCCTTGCGTTTGCCCCCTCGCCCCCGCCGCACTGAAACTGCCGCTGCCGTCGGCCCCGTCATGGGCGCCTATCAGGCGCTGGTGGCGCGCGGCACCCTGAGCGCTGATCCGGCACAGCGCGAAGCCGTGCTGCTGCTCGACGATGTACTGGCCGGGCTGGACGAGAGCAGGCCGCGCGGCCTGCTGGACAAGCTGCTCGACCGGCGGAAGGTGCCGGTGCGCGGGCTTTACCTGCATGGCGAGGTCGGGCGGGGCAAGACCATGCTGATGGACATGTTCTTTGCCGCGGCGCCGGTCACCAAGAGGCGGGTGCATTTCCACGAATTCATGGACGAGATCCATGCCGGCATGGCGGCCTTCCGCAAGAGCGCCAGGGGCAAGGATGCCGATCCGGTCGAGGCGGTGGTCAAGCCCATCATCAAGTCGGGGCTGGTGCTGCTGTGTCTCGATGAAATGCATGTGCATGACATTACCAATGCCATGCTGCTGGCGCGGCTGTTCGACAAGCTGTTCGCGGCGGGCGTGACGCTGGTCACGACCTCCAATGTGGTGCCTGACGACCTCTACAAGGATGGGCTGAACCGGCAATTGTTCCTGCCCTTCATCGACCTGCTCAAGGCCCATATGACAGTGGCGGCGCTGCCGGCGGCGCAGGATTACCGGCGGCTGAAATTTGCCGGCCAGCACGTCTATGCCTTTGGCACGGGCGACGAGGCCCGGGCCAAGATGGACCGGCTGTGGCTGCGGCTGACGGGGGGCGAGCCAGGCGCGCCGGGCGTGGTTGAAAGCACCGGGCGCAAGATCGCTGTGCCGCTGACCTGGCTGGGCGCGGCGCGGTTCGGCTTTGCCGATCTGTGCGAAAAGCCGCTGGGCTCGCGCGACTTCGTGCGCATTGCTCATCAGTTCGATGCCATCATCATCGATGGCGTGCCGCAGATGGACCGCACCATGTCCAATCAGGCCAAGCGCTTTATCCTGCTGATCGACACTCTCTACGATCGTGGCGTCAAGCTGGGCGCCAGCTTTGCCGTTCCGCTTGAACAGCTGGGCAAGGACGACAAGACCGCGTTCGAATTTCAGCGCACGGTATCGCGGCTGATCGAGATGCAGTCGGAAGACTATCTGGCACAGGGTCTGCGCGACGTGCCGGTCGAGGCCGCCTCGTAGCGCGCGGTGACGCGCCATTGCCCATCGGGCAGGGCCCCTTCGCCCATCGGCAAGGGCCAAAGCGTGGTTTAGACGAAGGGTTCACTTGCCCCTCTGAGCCGACAGGGTTAAACGTGCGCCAATTCAACGCAGTTGGGATGAGGACTAATGGCGCGCAAGAAGATCGCTCTTATCGGCTCGGGTCAGATTGGTGGTACACTCGCCCATCTCGCCGCTCTCAAGGACCTGGGCGATATCGTCCTGTTCGATATCGTTGATGGCGTGCCGCAGGGCAAGGCGCTCGACCTGTCGCAGTCGGCCCCAGTCGAGGGCTATGATGCCTCGATCACCGGCACGTCGAAATATGAAGATCTCAAGGACGCTGATGTGGTGATCGTCACCGCCGGCGTGCCGCGCAAGCCGGGCATGAGCCGCGACGATCTGCTCGAAATCAACCTCAAGGTGATGGAGCAGGTCGGCGCCGGCATTGCCAAATATGCGCCCAAGGCCTTCGTGATCTGCATCACCAACCCGCTCGATGCCATGGTCTGGGCGCTGCAGAAGTTCTCCGGCCTGCCCACCAATATGGTGATCGGCATGGCCGGCGTGCTGGACAGCTCGCGCTTCTGCCACTTCATCGCCGATGAACTCAATGTCTCGGTGCAGGACGTCAACGCCTTCGTCATGGGCGGGCACGGCGACACCATGGTGCCGCTGGCGCGCTATTCGACCGTGGCCGGCATTCCGCTCACCGACATCGTCAAGATGGGCTGGATGAGCAAGGAAAAGCTCGAAGAGATCATCCAGCGCACCCGTGACGGCGGCGCCGAGATCGTCGGCCTGCTCAAGACCGGTTCGGCCTTCTATGCGCCAGCCACCTCGGCCATTGCCATGGCCGAGAGCTTCCTCAAGGACAAGAAGCGCGTGCTGCCCGCCGCCGTCTATCTCAATGGCGAATTCGGCGTGAAGGGCACCTATGTCGGCGTGCCCGTCGTCATCGGCGCCGGTGGCGCTGAAAAGGTCGTCGAGATCACGCTCAATTCGGCCGAGCAGAAGGCTTTCGATAAGTCGGTCGGCGCCGTTGAAGGCCTGATCGAGGCCTGCAAGAAGATCGCGCCAAAGCTGGCCTGACAATACTCTGAAAGCCCCGCCGGACGCCTGGCGGGGTTTTCTGCGCTTCCGGAGCGCGCGTTTCCCGAGATGCGCGCTGCTCCGGTTCTCGAAATCCACGCCATCCGTTTCGGCGGATGGCTCCCAGAGCACCACCAGGTGCCTCCCAAAGGGTCAAGACAATGAACATTCATGAACACCAGGCCAAAGAGCTGCTGAAATCGTATGGCGCACCGGTTGCCGCCGGCGTCGCAATCTTCTCGGCCGATGAAGCCGCTGCTGCCGCCAAGTCGCTGCCCGGCCCGCTTTATGTGGTCAAGAGCCAGATCCATGCCGGTGGGCGTGGCAAGGGCAAGTTCAAGGAACTGGGCCCCGACGCCAAGGGCGGCGTGCGCTTGGCCAAGACCATTGACGACGTGGTCGCCTTCTCCAAGGAAATGCTCGGCAATACCCTGGTGACCAAGCAGACCGGGCCGGCCGGCAAGCAGGTCAACCGGCTCTATATCGAAGACGGTGCCGACATTGCCCGCGAGCTCTATTGCTCGCTGCTGGTCAACCGCGACAGCGGCCGCGTCTCCTTCGTGGTCTCCACCGAAGGCGGCATGGACATCGAGGCGGTTGCCGAGCACACGCCCGAAAAGATCATCAGCGTCGATATCGACCCGACCGCGGGCGTCACCGAAGCCGATGTGGCCAAGATCGTCAGCGCCCTGGCGCTCGATGGCGATGCCAAGGCCGATGCGGCCACGTTGATGCCGATCCTCTACAAGGCCTTTGTCGAAACCGACATGAGCATGCTCGAGGTCAATCCGCTGATCGTGATGACCGACGGCCATCTGCGCGTGCTCGACGCCAAGGTGAGCTTTGACAACAATGCCGCCTTCCGCCACGAAGAGCTCAAGGCTTTGCGCGACCTGAGCGAAGAAGACGCCAAGGAAATCGAAGCCAGCAAGTTCGACTTGGCCTATGTGGCGCTCGACGGCAATATCGGCTGCATGGTCAATGGCGCGGGCCTGGCCATGTCGACCATGGACATCATCAAGCTCTATGGCGCCGAGCCAGCCAACTTCCTCGACGTCGGTGGCGGCGCCACCAAGGAAAAGGTCACCGCAGCCTTCAAGATCATCACGGCCGATCCGGCCGTGAAGGGCATTCTGGTCAATATCTTTGGCGGCATCATGCGCTGCGACGTCATCGCCGAGGGCGTGATCGCCGCGGTCAAGGAAGTCGGGCTTGAGGTGCCGCTGGTGGTGCGTCTCGAAGGCACGCGCGTCAAGGAAGGCAAGGCGATCCTGAATCAGTCGGGCCTCAACGTGATTTCGGCCGACGACCTCGATGACGCGGCGCAAAAGATCGTCGCTGCCGTCAAGTCCGCTGCCTAAGCCCTGCAAGAGAGACCAAACCCATGTCCATTCTCGTCAATAAAGACACCAAGGTTCTCGTTCAGGGCCTCACCGGCAAGACCGGTACCTTCCACACCGAACAGGCGCTGGCCTATTACGGCACCCAGATGGTCGGTGGGGTGAACCCCAAAAAGGCCGGCGAAATCTGGACCAGCGGGCTCGACGCCTCGGCGTCGCTGCCGGTGTTTGCCAGCGTTGCCGAAGGCAAGGAGCGCACCGGCGCCAATGCCTCGGTGGTCTATGTGCCGCCCCCCGGCGCTGCTGCCGCCATCATCGAAGCCATCGATGCCGAAATCCCGCTCATCGTCTGCATTACCGAGGGCATTCCGGTGCTCGACATGGTGCGGGTCAAGGCGCGTCTCGAGAAGTCCAAGTCGCGCTTGCTCGGCCCCAACTGCCCGGGCGTGCTGACGCCGGAAGAATGCAAGATCGGCATCATGCCCGGTTCGATCTTCTCGAAGGGCTCGGTGGGTATTGTTTCGCGTTCGGGCACGCTTACCTATGAAGCCGTGTTCCAGACCACCAATGAAGGCCTCGGCCAGTCCACCGCCGTGGGTATCGGCGGCGACCCGGTCAAGGGTACCGAATTCATCGACATGCTCGAAATGTTCCTGGCCGATCCAGAGACCAAGTCGATCGTAATGATCGGTGAAATCGGCGGCTCGGCCGAAGAAGACGCTGCCCAGTTCCTGATCGACGAAGCCAAGCGCGGCCGCAAGAAGCCGATGGCCGGCTTCATCGCCGGGCTGACGGCCCCTCCGGGCCGCACCATGGGCCATGCTGGCGCCGTCATTTCGGGCGGCAAGGGCGGCGCGGAAGACAAGATCGCAGCGATGGAGGCAGCGGGTATCCGCATGTCGAAGTCGCCGGCACGGATCGGCCGGACGCTGAGCGAAGTCCTCAAGGGCTAAGTTAGCCCAAAGTCGGTCGCGCTTCGGACACAGAACGGTGTTAACCGGTTGGGATGCGGCAGGCGGAATTTGAGGTTAGGGTTGGCGGCGCCTTGCGGGGCGCCGCAAGTCTTAACAGGATGCAAAGGAAGAACGGTCAATAGTGCCTGCCAGCAATGACCGTTCATGAGGCCGGAGACTGTCCGGCTAGACCAGAAGGATGGCGGGGCGTGGGCCTCGCGAGAAAAAAGCGATGACACGACAGGAAAAGAACGACACGTTCTTGCTGACCTCGTTCCTCTATGGTGGGAACGCCGATTATATCGAGCAATTGTACTCAAGGTACAAAGGCGATCCTTCCAGCGTCGACGAGACCTGGCAGAGCTTCTTTTCCAAGCTGGATGACGGCGAGGGCGTAGCCCAGAAGAACGCCGACGGCCCGAGCTGGGGCCGCAAGGACTGGCCGCAGGCCGCCAATGGCGAGCTGGTCAGTGCGCTGGACGGCAATTGGGGCGACATCGCGGTCAAGACCGAGAAGGCCATCGCCAAGAAGGCTGAGGCCATCGGCGTGGACAAGGCCAGCACCGCTGACGTGCTGCAGGCCACGCGGGACTCCATTCGTGCGATTATGATGATCCGGGCCTATCGCATGCGCGGGCATTTGCATGCCGATCTCGACCCGCTCAAGATGAAGGCCGACGAGCCGGCGCCCGAGCTCGATCCCAAGAGCTACGGCTTCACCGAAGCCGATTACAGCCGCAAGATCTTCATCGACAACTATCTGGGCCTGGAATACGCGACGATTCCGGAAATGCTGGCGATCCTCAAGCGCACCTATTGCGGCACGCTGGGCATCGAGTTCATGCACATCTCCGATCCTGAAGCCAAGCAGTGGATCCAGGAGCGCATCGAGGGGCCGGACAAAGAAATTTCCTTCACCCCGGAAGGCAAGAAGGCCATCCTGGGCAAGCTGATCGAGGCCGAGGGCTTCGAGAAGTTCATCGACGTCAAATATACCGGCACCAAGCGCTTTGGCCTGGATGGCAGCGAGGCCACGATTCCGGCGCTCGAGCAGATCATCAAGCGCGGCGGCGCGCTGGGGATCAAGGATATCGTGCTGGGCATGGCCCATCGCGGTCGTCTCAACGTGCTGACCCAGGTGATGCAGAAGCCGCATCGCGCCCTGTTCCACGAGTTCAAGGGCGGCGCCTTCTACCCCGACGATGTCGAGGGTTCGGGCGACGTGAAGTACCATCTGGGTGCCTCGTCGGACCGCGAGTTCGACGGCAAGAAGGTGCATCTGTCGCTGACGGCCAATCCCAGCCATCTCGAGATCGTCGATCCGGTGGTGCTGGGCAAGTCGCGCGCCAAGCAAGACCAGCACATCGCGCCCGAGGGCAAGCTGGTCAACATTCCGACCGAGGGCAAGCCCGACCGGTCGATGGTGCTGCCGCTGCTGATTCATGGCGATGCGGCCTTTGCCGGGCAGGGTGTGATCGCCGAATGCCTGGGCCTCAGCGGCCTCAAGGGGCATCGTACGGGTGGTTCGATCCACTTCGTGATCAACAACCAGATCGGCTTCACTACGTCGCCGATGTATTCGCGCTCCTCGCCCTATCCGACCGACGTCGCCAAGATGATCGAGGCGCCGGTGCTGCATGTGAATGGCGATGATCCCGAAGCGGTGGTGTTTGCTGCCAAGGTGGCGGTGGAATATCGCCAGAAGTTCGGCAAGCCCGTCGTCATCGACATGTTCTGCTATCGCCGGCATGGCCATAATGAGGGCGACGAGCCCAGCTTCACCCAGCCGCTGATGTATTCCAAGATCCGCGCGCACAAGACCACGCTCGAGATCTATTCGGAAAAGCTGGTGGGCGAAGGCCTGTTGTCGGCTGCCGATATCGACCAGCTCAAGGCCGATTGGCGCGCGACGCTGGAAAAGGAATTCGAGGCCGGCCAGGACTATCGTCCGAACAAGGCCGACTGGCTCGACGGCGCCTGGAAGGATTTCCGGCCCGCCGATGCCGAAGGGCCGCGCCGCGGCGAGACCGGGGTCGAGATCGACCAACTGGTCAAGATCGGTACGGCGCTGACGCGCGTTCCCGAAGGGTTCAACGTCCACAAGACGGTCAAGCGCTTCATGGACAATCGCCTCGCGGCGATCGAGTCCGGCGAGGGCGTGGACTGGGCTACGGCCGAATCGCTGGCCTTTGGCACGCTGGTGACGGAGAGCCATCCGGTGCGCCTGAGCGGCCAGGACGTCGAACGCGGCACGTTCAGCCAGCGCCATTCGGTGCTCAATGACCAGCTGGTCGACAACAAGACCTATACGCCGCTCAACAATCTCGATCCCGAGCAGTGCCGCTACGAAGTCATCAACTCGATGCTGTCGGAAGAGGCGGTGCTGGGCTTTGAATATGGCTATTCCCTCGCCGAGCCAAAGGCGCTGACCATCTGGGAAGCCCAGTTCGGCGACTTCGTGAATGGCGCGCAGGTGGTCATCGACCAGTTCATCAGTTCGGGCGAGCGCAAGTGGTTCCGCATGAGTGGACTCGTGATGCTGCTGCCGCATGGCTATGAAGGCCAGGGCCCCGAGCATTCCTCGGCGCGTCCCGAACGCTTCCTGCAGCTCTGTGCCGAAGACAATATGCAGGTCGCCAACTGCACCACGCCGGCCAATTACTTCCATGCCCTGCGCCGTCAGGTGAAGCGCGACTTCCGCAAGCCGCTGATCCTGATGACGCCCAAGAGCCTGCTGCGCCACAAGCGCGCCACCTCGGGCCTCGTCGAAATGGGTCCCGACTCGTGCTTCCACCGCCTGCTGTGGGATGATGCCGAAGCGCCGGGCGTGCCCAAGACCACGACCAAGCTGACCAGCGACGACAAGATCCGCCGCGTCGTGCTGTGCACCGGCAAGGTCTATTACGACCTGCTGGAAGATCGCGAAAAGAAGGGCATCGACGATGTCTATCTGCTGCGTATCGAGCAGCTCTATCCGTTCCCGGCCAAGGCGCTGCTGGACGAATTGAACCGCTTCAAAAATGCCGAAGTCATCTGGTGCCAGGAAGAACCCAAGAATATGGGTGCCTGGGCCTTCATTCAGCCTTATGTTGAATGGGTATTCGACCAGATGGGCCGGACCGGCCAGCGCGTGCGCTATACCGGTCGTCCGGCTTCTGCATCCACGGCAACGGGCCTGATGCGTACGCATCTGGCACAGCTGCAGGCCTTCCTCGACGAAGCCTTGGCACAATAAAAGGACTATACATGTCGACTGAAATCCGCGTGCCGACGCTGGGCGAAAGCGTCACTGAAGCTACCATCGGGCAATGGTTCAAGAAGGTTGGCGATACCGTCGCTGCCGATGAGCCGATTGTCGAACTCGAAACCGATAAGGTCACGATCGAAGTGCCGGCGCCGGCCGCCGGTGTGCTCGAAGCGATTGCCGCCCAGCAGGGCGAGACGGTCGATGTGGGCGCATTGCTGGGCGCCATCGGCGGCGCTGCCGGCGTCACCGTGACGGCCAAGCCTGCCGCTGCGGCGCCAGCCGAAGCCAAGTCGGCAGCGCCGGCCAACAACGCTGCCGGTCCCGAAGAGATCAAGCCCGAGCCTGCTGCACAGCCGGTCACGGCGACCGACCGGGCCCCGGCCCCCTCGGCACAGAAGATGATTGCCGAGAACGGCCTTGATGCCGGCACCATTGCCGGTTCGGGCAAGGCAGGCCAGGTGCTCAAGGAAGACGTGTTGTCGGCCATGAGCAAGCTTGCCGCTGCCCCACCAGCAGCGCCTGCTGCGGCAGCCGCGCCGGCCGCCAAGCCAGCCGAGGCCAAGGCACCCGTGGCGGCCCGCGCCCCAGTCGACGAAGGCGTGCGCGAAGAGCGCGTGAAGATGACGCGGTTGCGCCAGACTATCGCCCGCCGCCTCAAGGAAGCGCAGAACAGCGCCGCCATGCTGACCACCTTCAACGAGGTGGACATGGCGCCGGTAATGGCGCTGCGGACCCAGTACAAGGAACTGTTCGAGAAGAAGCACGGCGTCAAGCTCGGCTTCATGGGCTTTTTCACCAAGGCCGTCGTGCATGCCCTCAAGGAGATCCCGGCGGTCAATGCCGAGATCGATGGCGATGACCTGATCTACAAGCAGTATGCCAATATCGGCGTGGCCGTGGGTACCGACAAGGGCCTCGTGGTGCCGGTGGTGCGCGATGCCGACCAGATGAGCATTGCCGACATCGAAAAGGCCATCAATGCCCTGGGCAAGAAGGCCCGCGACGGTCAGCTGTCGATGGCCGACATGCAGGGCGGCACCTTCACCATCTCCAATGGTGGCGTCTATGGTTCGCTGATGAGCACGCCCATCCTCAATGCCCCGCAGTCGGGTATTCTGGGCATGCACAAGATCCAGGATCGTCCCGTGGTGGTTGGCGGGCAGATCGTCATCCGGCCGATGATGTATCTGGCGCTGAGCTATGATCACCGTATCGTTGACGGCAAGGAAGCCGTTACTTTCCTGGTTCGCGTCAAGGAAAGCCTTGAAGCGCCGGAACGCCTGGTGCTCGATCTCTAGATCGCCGCATTGGGATGACAGATTTGGGGGTCCGCTAAGGCGGGCCCCTTTTTGTTGGCGGTTTCGTGATGGCGGTGACGCTCGATGCTAACAGTCTGTTAACGCGGGTGCTGCAGATGACAGCCCATGTTAACGCGTATTTGCGGAGTTGAGCGCCTGTTGCGTCCCCTGATCTATCCGGCCCTGATGTGGCTCGCCATGCTTATCCCCGCCCATGCCCAGGATGACGCCAATCCCGAGCTGGTCGGCGAGCTGATGGCCTTTCATGGCGCCAGAGCGATTGTCAGTGCGATGACGACGCATTGCTACGAGACCACCGGGCTCGACAGCGCCTACCACACCGCCAATGACAACTGGTACCTGCGCAATATCGGCTTTCTCGATCTGGCCAATCGCGTCGTCGAGCGGTTGGGCGGCGGCACGCCGGAGGCCGTGGCGGCGGCGGAGACCTATGGCGGCAGCCAGATCATGAGCGCCTATAACCAGGCCGACGACAAGGACCAGTTCTGCCGGGGCTTTCTCGAGCAGGTCAACAGCGGCGCGCTGGACATCGACAAGAGCCTGCCGGCGGCGCTGGAAAAGGCCCAGGCCATCGCCGCGCAGTAGCGGCGCGCACAATGGCGGTTTGCGAAGCGGGCAGAGTTCGCTAAACAGGGATGGCCCGCTGTGACGGGTCCCTTCATGCGCCTGGTGCCCAATTGGATTTTCCCTGGCTTGAATTTGCCGGCCTGATGCTGGCCTTTGGCATCAATGCGGTCATTCCCGGCGCCGATTTCGCCATGGTGCTGCGCCAGTCGATTGCCCATGACCGGCGCGCGGCGCTGTTTACCTCGGCGGGAATCGCCACGTCGATCCTGGTGCATGGCAGCTACACGCTGCTGGGCGTCGGGGTCATTGTCGGCCAGTCGCTGCTGCTGTTCAATATTCTCAAATGGCTGGGCGCCGCCTATCTGGTCTATCTGGCCATTGCCGCCCTGCGCAGTCCGCCGCCGCAGCCGCCCGCCGTGGCCGAACTGGGCTTGGCGCGGCGCGGCGACTTTGCCGCCTTTGCGCTGGGCTTCCTGACCAATCTGCTCAATCCCAAGGCGGTACTGTTCTTCCTGGCGCTGTTTACCAGCCTGGTCTCAGCGCATACCGGGGGCGACATCAAGGTGTTCTATGTGGCCTGCATGAGCCTGATGCTGTTTGGCTGGTTCGCGCTGGTCTCGATGTTTTTTACGACCGCGTCGGTACGACAGGGATTTTTCCGCTTTGGCAGGTGGTTTAATCGGGTTACCGGCATTACCTTCATCCTGCTGGCAGTGCGTGTCGCGCTGGCCCAGCAACACTAACCAGTTTCGGGGCTTCCAATGGCAGACGTTTTCGACCTCACCATCATCGGCTCGGGTCCGGGCGGCTATGTCGCTGCGATCCGTGCAGCGCAGCTGGGCATGAAGGTTGCCGTTGTCGAGAAATGGGCCACCCATGGCGGCACCTGCCTCAATATCGGCTGCATCCCCTCCAAGGCCCTGCTGCATGCCTCCGAGCTGTTCGAAGAGGCCGGCCATGGCTTCAAGGCGTTGGGCATCGACATCCCGACGCCGGTGCTGAACCTGGCGCAGATGATGAACCACAAGACCGAGACGGTTGCGGCCAATGTCGGCGGCGTGGATTACCTGTTCAAGAAGAACAAGATCATCACCTTCCAGGGCATCGGCACCATTGCCGCGCCGGGCAAGGTGCGCGTCACGCCACAGAATGGCGCCGCCATCGAGATCGAGACCAAGAATATCGTCATCGCCTCGGGCTCGGTATCGGCCAACCTGCCGGGCATCGAGATCGACGAGAAGAAGATCGTGACCTCGACCGGGGCGCTGAGCCTTGAAAAAGTGCCCGCCAAGCTGGTGGTGATCGGCGCCGGCGTGATCGGGCTCGAGCTGGGCTCGGTCTGGGCGCGGCTGGGCAGCCAGGTGACGGTGGTCGAATATCTCGACCGCATCCTGCCCGGCATGGACAGCGAAGTGGCGCGGCAGTTCCAGCGCATGCTGCAGAAGCAGGGCATGGAGTTCAAGCTCTCGAGCAAGGTCTCGGGCGTCGACAAGCAGGACAATGGCGCGCTCAAGGTTTCGGTGGAGCCGGCCAAGGGCGGGGCGGCCGAGCTGCTCGACGCCGATGTCGTGCTGGTGGCCATTGGCCGCAAACCCTATACCGAGGGTCTGGGCCTCGACATTGTTGGGGTGGCGCTCGATGAGCGCGGCCGCGTGCGGGTGGATGGCCAGTACAAGACCTCGGTCGATGGCATCTATGCGATCGGCGACGTAATCGCCGGCCCGATGCTGGCGCACAAGGCCGAGGACGAGGGCATCGCGGTGGCCGAGATCCTGTCGGGCCAGGCTGGACATGTGAACTATGCCGTCATTCCATCGGTGGTCTATACCAATCCGGAAGTGGCCAGTGTCGGCAAGACAGAGGACGAGCTCAAGGCGGAGGGCATCGAATACAAGATCGGCAAGTTCCCGTTCAGTGCCAATGGCCGCGCCAAGGCGATGCTGGCGACGCAGGGCTTTGTCAAAATCCTGGCCGATGTGAATACCGATCGGGTACTGGGCGCCCATATCGTGGGCAAGAGTGCCGGCGAGTTGATCCACGAGTTGGTGGTGCTGATGGAGTTTTCCGGCTCGGCAGAGGATCTGGCGCGCAGCACGCATGCGCATCCGACACTGTCGGAGGCCGTACGCGAGGCGGCCCTGTCGCTTGGTGATGGCGCTATCCACATCTAATACCCGGGCCAGCAACTCCCCTTACAATGACGCCGCCGAGATCAGTCTCGGCGGCGTTGCTGTTTTTCGAGGCTCAAAGAGGAAGCGGCCGTCTGCAAAAGTCATCATACAAGCTGGCATTGATTGTATGTTGACTTGTCCCTGGTTCTTCCATACCAGTTTGTGACCAAGATGACGCAGAGTCCAGAGGAGGAGGATGGGTCGGTCTTGCGTGGTGGGGGCGAGGGCTCTGCGCCACAGTGAACGGCGCCGGTCGCGACAGGTCGGAGGACGGCCTGACCGGTGTCATCAGATAACTGGGAGGACTCCATGTTTCATCTGCCTAAACTGGCAGCGACTGCGCTTGTCGCTGCATCCCTGATGGTTTCGACGGCCAGTGCCCAGACGGTATTGCGTTCGTCCGATACCCATCCGGATGGCTATCCGACCGTCGAAGCGGTCAAGCATTTCGGCGAGCTGCTGAGCGCCAAGACCGATGGCCGTTATAGCGTCGAAGTGTTCCACTCGGCCCAGCTCGGCCAGGAAGCCGACACGATCGAACAGACCCAGTTCGGGGTGATCGATCTCAACCGCATCTCGATCGGCGCCTTCGGCACCCAGGTGCCCGAAGCCACCGTGACGCAGCTGCCCTATATTTTCCGCTCGGCCGACCATTTCCATGCAGTGCTGGATGGCCCGATCGGCGAAGAAATCCTGGCGGCCTTCGAGGCCGTGGATGTTGTCGCCCTGGCCTATTACGACGGTGGCGCGCGCTCGTTCTATAATAGCGAAAAGCCGATCACCTCGCTTGACGACATGACCGGCATGAAGTTCCGCGTCATGGGCTCGGACATCTTCGTGGACATGGTGGCGGCCTTGGGCGGCAATGCCACGCCAATGCCCTATGGCGAAGTCTATTCGGGTATCCAGACCGGCGTGATCGACGGCGCCGAGAACAATTATCCGAGCTATGACACGGCGGGCCATGCCGAAGTCGCCAAGTTCTATTCGCTTGACGAGCACCTGATGGTTCCGGAAGTCCTGGTGATTTCCAAGATCGTCTGGGATGGCCTGACTCCTGAGGATCAGGCGCTGTTCCGCGAAGCCGCCAAGGAATCGGTTGCCAAGCAGCGCGAGCTCTGGGCTGCCAAGGAAGTTGAATCCAAGGCTGCGGTGGAGGCGCTGGGCGCAGTGATCAACGAAGTCGACAAGGCGCCCTTCATCGAAGCCATGAAGCCGGTCTACGACAAGTACGTGACCGACCCCAAGCTGCAGGATCTGGTGGCCCGCATTCAGGCGACCGAAGGCTGAGGCTTTCTTTCCGGGCTGGCGCCCAGCGCCGGCCCGATCCCATCGTGGCGGAGAACCTGACGTGAAACACTGGCTCATGCCCATCAGTCGCGCCCTGGCGCGCCTTTCCACTGCCATCCTGTGGCTAGCCGGTTTTGGCCTCATCGCCATGACGCTGATCGTCGCCTACCAGGTGTTCATGCGCTTCGTCATCAATGCCTCGCCGTCCTGGACGGAAGCGGGGGCCATCATGCTGGTGACCTGGTTCGTGTTTCTCGGCGCGGCCGTGGGGGTACGCGAGAACTTCCACATGGGCTTTGACGTGCTGCTCTACCTGCTGCCGCCCAGCGCCAAGCCATGGCTGCGGACCATCAGCGACATTGCCGTGTTCGGCTTTGCGTTCGGCATGGTCTGGTATGGCGGCGAGCTGGCGATCCGCTATTGGTCCACCCGCATTCCCGTGCTTGGGCTGCCGACGTCATTTACCTATTTCCCCATCGTGGTCTCGGGCTTCCTGATGTGCCTGTTCGCGCTGGAGCGCGTGCTTCTGCGCCTGGCCGGTGAGCCGATTGACGATCTGCCGAACGACCCGACCGTGACCGAGGCCTGATACTCATGGAATACTGGATCCTGTTCGGGGTGTTCACGCTGCTGATGCTGATCGGCACCCCCATCGCCTATTGCCTGGGCATAGCCAGCTTTGCCACCATCGTCTATCTGGGCCGCCCTGCCATCGTGGTGTTCCAGCAGCTCAATTCGGGCGTGTCGGCGTTCAGCCTTCTGGCCATTCCCTTCTTCATCTTTGCCGGCGACCTGATGATGCGGGGCGGCATCGCGGCGCGGATCATTGCCTTTGCCGGCTCGCTGATCGGGCATGTGCGCGGCGGGCTGGGGCAGGTCAATATCGCCGCCTCGACGCTGTTCGGCGGCATTTCCGGCTCGGCAGTGGCGGAAGCGGCCGCGGTGGGCGGCATCATGATCCCGCAGATGAAGGCGCGCGGCTATGGGGCCGACTATGCGGTCAATGTCACCTCGATGGCGGCGCTGATCGCGCTGCTGCTGCCGCCCAGTCACAACATGATCATCTATTCGCTGTCGGGCGGGGGCAATATCTCGATTGCCGACCTGTTCACGGCCGGCATCATTCCCGGGCTGCTGCTGGCTCTGGCGCTGTCGATCACAGCCTATATCGTGGCGGTCAAGCGCGGCTATCCCACCGAGCCGTTTCCCGGCTTCCGTAAGGCGGGTTATTTCTTTCTCGTCTCCATTCCCGGCCTGATGCTGATCGCCATCATCTTTGGCGGTGTGCGTTCGGGCATTTTTACCGCGACCGAAAGCTCCTGCATCGCGGTGTTCTATGCGTTTTTCGTCACCATCCTCGTCTATCGCTCGCTGGGCTGGGGCGAGTTCGTGCATTCGGTGCTGGGTGCGGTGCGCACCACGGCTATGGTGCTGTTCATCATCGGGGCGGCGGCCTCCTTCGGCTGGCTCATGGCCTATCTCAAGGTGGCCATCATCCTGACCGACGGCATTGCGGCGATCTCGAGCGATCCGCTGCTGGTGCTGCTGATGATCAATGTGCTGCTGCTGGTATTGGGCACTTTCATGGATATGGGGCCGCTGATCATCATCACGACGCCGATCTTCCTGCCGATCGCCAAGAGCTTCGGCATCGATCCGGTGCATTTCGGGGTGATCATGATTCTCAATCTGGGGATCGGCCTCAATACGCCGCCGCTGGGCCCGGTGCAGTTCGTGGCCGCCGCGGTGGGCAAGATCACCGTCTGGGAGGCGATGCGCAGCATCTGGCCCTTCTATGGCGCCGGGCTCATTGTGCTCGGCCTGGTGACCTATATACCGGCCCTGTCGCTGTGGTTGCCGGCAGTGTTTCGGGGTAATTGATGAGTCTCAACGACGAGGTCCTGGCACTGAGCCGCAAGCCCAAGCTGGCCGATCTGGTGATCGGATCGCTGCGCAAGCGCATTGCCGAGGGCGAGTACGAGGCAGGCGGCAAGCTGCCCACCGAAAGCCAGATGACCGCGATCTTCGGGGTCAGCCGGACGGTTGTGCGCGAGGCGATTGCGGCGCTGGCTGCCGACGGACTGGTGCAATCGCGCCAAGGTGCCGGCGTGTTCGTGATGGCCAATGCCGCCAGCCCGTTTTCAGCAATCGGCGCGAGCAGCTCCAACAAGATTTCGGTGGCACTCAACGTGCTCGAGGTGCGCATGGGCATCGAGATCGAGTCGGCAGGCCTCGCCGCCTTGCGGCGCAGCTCGAGCCAGGATGCGGCCATCCAGGAGGCCTGGAACGAGTTCGAGCGGCAGATCAAGGCCGGCACGCCGACCGGCAAGACCGATTTTGCCTTTCATCGCGCCATCGCCGCGGCGACCAATAACCCTTTCTACATCGAGGTTCTCGACGGCCTCGGGAGCCGCACCATTCCTTGCGATGTCGCCTCGCCCTGGGGCACGGAAAGCGTGCTGACGGTGGAATATCAGCTGGGGTTGCAGCAGGAACATCTGACCATTCTGAGGGCCATTTCGGCCCAGGACGCCGGCGCGGCGCGCGAAGCGATGCGCCAGCACCTCTGGCTCAGCCAGGAGCGCTACCGCCAGCGGCTGCGCGAACAATGAACAGGAAGCAGGAACAAGCATGAGCACCGACTTCGATATCCGTTTCGCCATTGATCCGGTGAGCGCGAGCACGATGAATACGGCGGAGCTGCGCGAGCATTTCCTGATCGAGGAGCTGTTCACCCTGGGTGGGGTGAACTGGACCTATACGCATTATGATCGCATGGCGGTGGGTGGGGCGATGCCCGGCGCCAAGGCCTTGGCGCTCGAGGTCATCAAGCCGACCGGGACAGCCAATTTCCTCGACCGGCGCGAGCTGATCGCCGCCAATATTGGCGGGCCGGGCACGATCACCGTCGATGGTGTGGCGCATGCGGTCGGCACGAAGGACATGCTCTATGTGGGCATGGGCAATGTCGCTGTGGCGTTCGCGTCTGCTGATGCGGCCAACCCCGCCAAGTTCTATCTGCTGAGCGCGCCGGCCCATGCCAGCCACCCCACCAAGCTGATCCGCCAGGCCGATGCCAAGCGGCTCGACCTGGGCAGCAAGGAGGCGGCCAATGAGCGCAGTATCTTCCAGTTCGTCAATGCCGACAGCGTCAAGACCTGCCAGTTGGTGGTGGGGCTGACCAGCTTCGCGCCGGGCTCGGTATGGAACACCATGCCGGCGCACGTGCACGATCGTCGCATGGAAGCCTATCTCTATTTCGAGCTCGATCCCGCAGCCATTGTCGTCCACCTGATGGGCGAACCGGACGAAACCCGCCACCTGATCGTGCGCAATGAGCAGGCGGTGATCTCGCCGCCGTGGTCGATCCATGCGGGCGCCGGCACGGGGTCCTACACCTTCATCTGGGCCATGGCCGGCGACAATGTCGACTATACCGATGTCGAAAAGATCGGGATGGACGAGCTGCTGTGACCGATCTTACCGCATTCAGTCTCGAGGGCAAGACTGTGCTGGTCACCGGCGCCAATACCGGCATCGGGCAGGGCATTGCCCTGTCCATCGGCCGTGCCGGCGGCAGGGTGATCGGCGTCGGGCGCTCGGACATGGACGAGACGGCCGGGCTGATGGCCGAGCTTGGCGCGGCGTTCGTGGCGATCAAGGCCGATCTGGGTTCGACGGCAGCGGCGCAGGCGATGTTCGACGCGGCCTGGGAGCGGCATGGCCCAATCGATGGCCTGGTCAACAATGCCGGCATCATCAGACGCGCCGATGCGGTCGATTTCACCGAGGCCGACTGGGATGCGGTGATGGACATCAACCTCAAATCGATGTTCTTCCTGTGCCAGGCCATGGGCAAGAAGGCGCTGGCGGCCGAGCGGCGCGCGAGAATCGTCAACATTTCCTCGATGCTGAGTTTTCAGGGCGGCATCCGGGTGGCCAGCTATACGGCGTCCAAGAGCGGTGTGCTCGGGATCACGCGGCTGCTGGCCAATGAGTGGGCGGCCAAGGGGATCAACGTCAACTCGATCGCCCCAGGCTATATCGAAACCAACAATACCGAGGCGCTGCGGGCCGATCCAGAGCGCTCGGCGTCGATCCTTGTGCGCATTCCGGCGGGTCGCTGGGGTGTGCCGTCCGACATTGGCGATGCGGCGGTGTTCCTGCTGTCGCGCGCCTCAAACTATATGCATGGCGCCGTCATCCCCGTGGATGGCGGCTGGCTGGCGAGGTGAATTGATGAGCGAGCAGAAACTCTTTGCACAGGCTGGTGACGGGGATGTCACGGTGCTGGCGCCCGGCAATACGCGGCGGGTGCTGATCCACACGCCCGAGCTGATGCAGGTGGAATTCGGCTTCGACAAGGGCGCCGTCGGGGCGCTGCACAGCCATCCCCATGTCCAGGTGAGTTATGTGGCCGAAGGGAGCTTTGAGGTGACCATCGATGGCAAGACGGCAGTGGTGGGGACCGGCGGCAGCTTCATCGTGTCCTCGGGTCTGGTGCACGGGGTATTGGCGCTGGAAAAGGGGCGATTGATCGATGTGTTCACGCCGCTGCGGGCGGATTTTTTGTAGCAGATTGCCGGGTCAGGTGCTTCCTCTCCCGTTCACGGGAGAGGGGGACCACGCGGAGCGTGGTGGAGAGGGGCGCCACACGTGCAGAGATTGTCCGAGACCTTGCGCAAGCGGCTCCCCCCTCCACCGCCTGACGGCGGCTCCCCTCCCCCGCAGGCGGGGGAGGAAAGGTGGCACTGCGCTACCCGATCTCCACCAGCATTGCGGCGTAAGCCGCGTCGTGGCGACCGGTGGTGTTCTCCATGCCCGGCCTGGTCAGGACGCCGCGGCGGGGTGGGATATAGCTGGAAATGCGGCGTTTGGGGTTTTCGGACCAGGTCAGGTTGAATGCGGCCAGCTTGGGGAAGAATTCCATCTCGGAGTAGGGCAGGTGATCGTGGACCCACCAGGCCAGAGCCTCCCAGTTGCCGGTACGCTCGTAATAGGGGACGAAGCGGTTGACGACCACGCAGGCCGTGGCTCCCATCTGGCCCTCGGCATCGCGGCGGTCCCAGATATGGCCCGCGTAATTGGCCTCGTTGCTGGCGCAGTTGAGCTTGTGGCTGTTGCCGAACTGGTTGACGGCGCAGGAGCGGAAGGCGGAGCGGATGGAGAGCCGGCCGAAGCGGGCCTGCAGCGGTTCGAGCAGGTTTTCACACAAGGCCATGCCGGCGGCGATGGCGAGATCAGGATCGTCGGGAATATTGGGCAGGCCATGGATGGCGGCGATCTCGGAATAGAGAAAGTCGCGCAAGTAGAAACTGGCGGAGAGGCGGACGCGGCCAAGCTCTTCGAGACCCTTGACGCTTTTGGGTTGACGCATGCTGGCCTCCGGCGCTTGAGAGGGGCATGGTGCGCGCTATCCTGGCGAACACAAACCCGGATTTGACGGGAAGGAACGAGATGCTGATCGTCATCTTCTATATCGCGATCACGGTCGAGGCGATGACGGCCGCGCTGGCGGCGGGGCGACGCCAGATGGACTGGTTCGGCGTCTGCGTGCTGGCCTGCGTGACGGCTTTGGGGGGAGGCTCGGCCCGCGACATCATTCTGGGGCATTATCCGCTGAGCTGGGTGGCCAATCCCTGGCTGCTGCTGCTGGCCTGTGGCGCAGCGCTGTTCACTATTCTCATTGCCCGCGTGGTGCACCGGCTGCGCTGGCCGTTCCTCCTGCTCGATGCGCTGGGCCTGGTGGTATTCTCGATCATCGGCTGCAATGTCGCGATCGAGATGGGGCAGCACCCGGTGATCGTCATCGTGGCTGGCATGCTGACCGGCATTGTCGGCGGCATCCTGCGCGACGTGCTGTGCAATGACATCCCGCTGGTGTTCAGCGGCGAGCTCTATGCCACGGTCTCGGCCGTGACGGGCATAATCTATTTTGGCGGGCTGACGCTGGGCTGGCCGGAGGAACCGGTGATCATCGGGGCCATGGCGGTGGGCTTCGGGCTGCGCGTGGCCGCCATCGTGTTCAAATGGGAAATGCCGCGCTTTGTCTATGACAAGGACCTGCGATGAGGCCGCAGCGCATCGTACTATCGCGCAAGGCGGGTTTTGACCTGCAGGCGATCTCGCAGGCGCTCAACGGGCTACCGGCGCAGTCGGTGGCGCGACCGGGACCGTGGGGCAATCCGTTCAGCATCGCCGATGTGGCGGCCGAAACGGGGCTTGATCATGACGCAGCGCAGGCCGAGGCGGTGGCGCGCCATGCCCGCTGGCTGGCGGGGGAACTGGTCGCGGATCGGGCGGCACCGAGCCTAGACGATATCAGCGCAACTCTGGGCGGCAAGAACCTGGCGTGCTGGTGCCGGGCCGGAACGCCCTGCCATGTCGACACGCTGCTGGCATTTGCCAACAAATAGTCTTTGCTGCCGCGTCTGCATGTGGCAAGGCACTACCATACAAGAACGGAGCAGTATCTTGCGACAGACGTGGCGGTGGTTCGGACCCAAGGACCTGTGCAGCATCGACGACATCACCCAGGTGGGCGCCGAAGGCGTGGTCAGTGCGCTCCATCACGTGCCCAATGGGGTGGCGTGGACGCCAGAGGAGATCGCCAGGCGTTATGACGAGATCGCCACGCGCAAGGACGGCACGGCCTCCGGTCTGACATGGGACGTGGTCGAGAGCCTGCCCGTGTCAGAAGATATCAAGAAGCAGAAGAACGACTGGCGCGAGCACATCGCCAATTACAAGATTTCGATGCAGAACCTGGCCAACAGCGGCATGGAGGTGATCTGCTACAATTTCATGCCGGTGCTGGACTGGACGCGTACCGACCTGCGCTGGGGCGTGCCCAATGGTGGCTCGTGCATGCGGTTCGACATCAATGATTTCGCCGCCTTCGACATCCATATCCTGCAGCGTGACGGCGCCGGGGCCGACTATTCCAATGCCATTGCCGACGAGGCGGGCCGCCGCGCGGCGGCGCTAGACGAGGATGGCAAGAAGCAACTGGCGCGCAATGTCACCATGGGCCTGCCCGGCTCCACCGAATCCATGTCGCTCGACGATGTGCGCGCGCATCTGGCCGAGTATGCCGGGATCAGCCGTGAGCGGCTGCAGGCCAATTTCGTCGATTTCCTTGAGGAGATCATCCCGCTGGCCGAGGATCTGGGGCTGCGCTTCTGCTGCCATCCCGATGATCCGCCGTTCGCACTGCTGGGTCTGCCGCGGGTGATGTCGACCGAGGCCGACTACAACTATATCCTGGATGCGGTCGACAGCCCGGCCAATGGCATGACGCTGTGTTCGGGCTCGCTCGGCGCGCGGCCGGACAATGACCTGCCCGGCATGATGGAGCGGCTGGGCGACAAGGTGCATTTCCTGCACCTGCGCAACGTCAAGCGCGACAATGACGACATTGTGGGCTCGTTCTACGAGGCCGAGCACCTGGCGGGCGACACCGACATGGTGGCCCTGATCGCGGCGGTATTGCGCGAAGAGGCCAAGCGTCGCGCGGCCGGCCGGCCGGACCACTCCATTCCCATGCGTCCCGACCATGGGCAGGACATCCTGGACGATCTGGGGCGGCGGTCGCAGCCGGGCTATCCGACGATCGGTCGGATGAAGGGACTGGCTGAATTGCGCGGCGTCATGACGGCGCTCGAACACCAGGCGCGGTAAGGCTGGCATCACTATTGCCTGGATCGTTCGAGGATCCGGGCAATAGTTTACGACTTCTCAAAGGGTTGCGCGCAGTCTGGAAGCATCTTCGGCGGGGCGCAACGTGATCACACTGACGGCATTCCAGAGGGCGGTGGACTGGTTCATTCCGCCGCACATGGCCAATGACCTGCACACGCGCAAGCGCGTGCAGATGTTCATCATCAGCCATATCTTCGGGCCGATCATTGCCTCGCCCATCCCGCTCTTCCTGTGGTTTGCCGACCCCCATCCCTGGCCGCATGTGGCGATCCTGGCTGCCTCGATCTATGGATTCTGGCCCTTTCTGGCGCTGGTGAAGCTGTTCGGGCGCTATTATACGCCGCTGGCCATGGCATCGGTGCTGAACCTGACGTTCTGCATCCTGTGGGGCACCTATAATTACGGCGGCACCAGTTCGCCGTTCCTGGTGTGGTTCGTCCTGACGCCCTTGCTGGCCTTCATGTATCTGGGCGCAGCCTGGACCGCGCGCATCTTCGTTCTCGCCCAGATCACGCTGGGCCTGGCGCTGATGTATGGCATCTATCTATATGGCGATTTCCCGCAGTACATTCCCGTCGCCGACATGGCGCTGGCCGGCGTGCTGTCGGCGCTGGGCGCCAATATCTATGTGTTCATGATGGCGGCCTATTACTCGAGCGTGGTGGACAGCCAGTCCGAGCTGATCAAGGAAATCGACCGGCACCAATATACGCTCAAGGCGCTGACCAGCGCCAAGGACGATGCCGAGCGGGCCAATGGCGCCAAGTCCGACTTCCTGGCCAAGATGAGCCACGAATTGCGCACGCCGCTCAACGCCGTGCTGGGCTATTCGGAAATCCTGCTCGAAGATGCCGAACTGGACGGACGGGGCGAGCAGATTGCCGATCTGCAAAAGATCAGCGCCGCCGGCAAACACCTGCTGGCCATGGTCAACGACATTCTCGACATCTCCAAGATCGAGGCAGGCAAGATGGCCCTGCATATCGAGAGTGTCGACCTGGACCGCCTAGTCGACGAGGTCGAGTCGACCGCGCGCCCCCTGGCTGCCAAGAACACCAATACTTTTGTGGTCGAGCGGGGCCCCAATCTGGGGACGATGCGGGCCGATGCGACAAAGGTGCGCCAGACGGTGTTCAACCTGCTGTCGAACGCGGCCAAGTTCACCCAGAACGGCACGATCACGCTGGCCATCAGCCGAGACGGCGACTGGCTGGAAATTGCGGTGATCGATAGCGGCATCGGCATTTCGCGCGAACAGCAGCAGGCGCTGTTCTCCAACTTCACCCAGGCCAGCTCCAA
Organism: Devosia beringensis; assembly: GCF_014926585.1. Classification (NCBI taxonomy): domain Bacteria; kingdom Pseudomonadati; phylum Pseudomonadota; class Alphaproteobacteria; order Hyphomicrobiales; family Devosiaceae; genus Devosia; species Devosia beringensis. Next base: position 2,618,007 of record NZ_CP045422.1, read on the forward strand.
GATCACCGCCGTCTATGGCGGCACCGGGCTGGGCCTGGCCCTGAGCCAGAACCTTTGCCGGCTGATGGGCGGGGAGATCGAGGTCGAAAGCGAGATCGGCAGGGGCAGCCGCTTTACCATTCGCCTGCCGGCCCAGTTGGAGAAGGTGGCCCAGCCCGAACAGTCGCTGTTCCTGACGCCGCGCGGGCGCGATGAAGACAATTTCGTCAGCGAGGCAGAGCAGGATCAGCCGCACCGAGAGGGCTATGCCGGGCTCAGCGGGCATCTGCTGGACCACAACAAGCGCGAACGACTGCTGGTGGTCGATGATGACCGCAATTTCCTTGAGCTGGCTGAGCGCTTGCTGATCCGCGAGAACTATACGCCGATCTGTTCGGACGCGCCCCAGTCGGCACTGCAGATCGCCCGGACGGTCAAGCCTGCGGCGATTTTCCTCGATATCCTGATGCCCGGCTTTGATGGGTGGGACGTGCTGGCGGCGCTCAAGGCCGATCCGATCACCGTCGACATTCCGGTCTTCATGATTTCTATCCTGGCTGAGCGCAGCAAGGCCCTGGCCGCCGGGGCCGACGGCATCATCATGAAGCCGCTCGATGCGGCAAAGGTAAAGGCGGCGCTGGCGGCGCTCAAATCCATGCGCGGGCAGCGCAAGGCCGCCAATGCGCAGATTGGATAGATAATGGCACTGGTCCTGATTGTTGAAGACAACCCGATCAATCGCGATGTGCTGGGGCGTCGGCTGGAGCGGCGGGGGTTTTCCATCCGCTTTGCCGAAGACGGCCCCAGCGGGATCGCGGCGGCCAAGTCGCTGATGCCCGATGTCATCCTGATGGATATCGGGCTGGGCGAGATGGATGGGTGCGAAGCGACACGCCGCATCCGCTCGGACCCCGAGACGGCGGCGCTGCCGATCATCGCCCTGACGGCCAGCGCCTTTGAATCCGATCGTGCCAAGGCGCTGGCGGCCGGCTGCATCGATTTTGACACCAAGCCGGTGGACCTGCCGCGCCTGCTGGGCAAGATGGCGGCGGTGCTGGGTCCCAAGATGCCGGCTGCCGCCTTGGCCAGCTCTAGCGGCAACTGACCGGTCTACAGCAGGCCACGGCTGGGCCGCTGCCCCCGATCGGCTGGGAAAGGCGGCCGCGCTTGGCGACCGCCTTACAGCCCTCAGACGACTTCCGGCGTCGCCGAGGGGACGGACAGAACCGGGTCCTGATCGCCTTCATGACCCAGACGGTATTCGAGGTCGGCATCGCGCATGGCCTTGGCCAGGATCTCGACAACCTGATCGATATCCTCGTGGGTATGGGAAGCCATCACCTGGAAGCGGAACCGGGCACCGCCCTGTGGCACGGCAGGATACTCGACCAGATTGGCAATGCCCCCCAGAGCCATCAGATGGCGCGAGGCAAAGCGGCCGACGCCTTCCAGACCAAGCCGGACGGGCACGATGGGTGAGGGATCGCCCAGCGTCTCCAGACCGGCATTGGCCAGCTGGGAACGCAGATAGAGGATGTTGTCCATCAGCTTGCGACGCAGCGTGCGCCCTTCCTCGGAGCGCACGATCTGCAGCGCCGTCAGCACGGTTGCCGCCTGTACCGGCGACAGCGCGTTGGAGAAGGTGTGGGTGGCGCTGTAATATTTGAGATATTCGGCCGCCGCCTTGGTCTTGACGGCGATAAAGCCGCCATTGGAGGCGAAGGTCTTGGAGAAACTGCCGATGATGATATCGGCGTCATCCAGGGCGTTCTGCAGGCCCAAATGCCCCAGGCCATCTTCGCCGACCGAGCCCAGGTCATGGGCGCAGTCGACCAGGAGCGTAGCGTTGAACTGGTCGCACAGGGCCCGCATGGCCGCCAGGTCTGGCGTATCGGAGTGCATGGAGAAGAGGCTCTCGGTCACCACCAGAATGCCATTGTGCGGATCGTCGGCGCGAATGCGCTCCAGCTTGCGCGTCATGGCGTCGAGATTGAGATGGCCGTGATAATGGATGTGCTGCGTGGCGGCCTTGGCGCCTTCCTGCAGGCAGGAATGAGCAAGGATATCCATGACGACGTGGTCGTTGGCCCGCACGAAACCCTGGACCGAGCCGTAGCCGGCGGCCCAACCGGTCGGATAGAGGACGATCTGGCGGCCGCCTAGGAAGGACGACAGGCTCTCTTCGAGCAAAAGCGAATTAGCGGTGTTGCCGAGCAAGGCGGCGGAACCGGCGCTGTGTACGCCATATTTGCCGATGGCCTCGATGGCCGCCTGCTTGATGGCGGGGTGGGACGACAGGCTGAGGTAATCCTGGCTGGCAAAATTGATGCCCGAAAAGGCGTCGCCCGTGTCGCTGCGGGCTTCGCAGCGGGCCGTGGGGGCCGTTGAGGTCGAGCGGGCATAGGGCCACAGATCGTGTTCCCGGCGCAAATCCTGCCAGGCGTAGAAGTCGGTCACTCGCGCCATCAGATCGGCACCTGCGGGGGAGCGGAAGTCACGCAGACTGCCCGCCAGGGCGGCCTCGGGAACGGGCTTGTAGGGGGCACTCATAGAAGCTCTCCAAGGCTGGACGTCTTCCGTCTTTACAACGAAGTTACGGGGGCGGCTCGAAAATCGACGTCTCTGGCGGACATTATCGCGGGTGTGCCCGACTTACTCAAACTTTACCTTAACGATTGGTAACCGTGGCGAGATTGCCTTGCAAAACAGGGCTGGAAAAAACACAAAATTAAGTGCTGCCGACCAATGTGCCGGGATGAGCATGAGCACCAAAACAGGCCTGTTTTCGTCGATCAACGGGTTCGTCGACCGCGCCATCGGGGCCGACGGATTGCCGCCGGCTGTGCGGAGGAAGCTGCTGCGTCAGCAATTGGGCTCGGTGCGCCAGATGATGCCGGCCCTGCTGGCGGCCATGGCTGTGGTGTCGGTGGTGCTGCTGGTACTGACCTGGGGCCATGCGCGGTTCTGGCCGCTGGCGGTGACGATTGGCGCGATAAATGTGCTGCAGCTGAACGCGACTTTTCTGGCCTGGCGCAATGGCCGGCGCGAGAACGAGACCAAAGCGGCCAAACCCGTCGGACGGACGGTGATCTATGCGCTGCTGCTGGGATTGCTGTGGAGCGCGGTATTCAACCTGCTGCCGCTCGAGCTGAGCGCCAGCATGCGCGGCGCGGCGACGATCAGCGCGGGGGGACTGCTGTGCATTTCGATGATGGCGCTGGTGAATTATCCGCAGGCGCTGGCCGCCTTCACCATCCCGCTGATTGCCGGCGTGCTGGGCACGGTTATCGGGACCGGCTCAACGCCCAGTCTTTGGGTGGAAAGCGTGCTGCTCATGGCGTTTACCACTGTCATGGTGGGGATCACCTTCAACCACGCAGCGGCCTTTGTGGCGCATCGGGCTTCGGAAATGCTGCTCGACGAGCGGGGAGAAATCATCGAGCTGTTGCTGGGCGAGTTCGAGCAGAGCACGTCGGACTGGATCTGGGGGGTTGACGCTGAAGGCTCAATCAACCGCATTTCCCGGGGCTTTACCACGGCGACGGGGCTGGGTGAGGATGACCTGGTGGGTGCCGATTTCGTGCATTTCATGCAATGCGTGACGCCGGCCGATGATCCGCTGATGGCGCATCTTGAGGGTGACATCGCTGCGCGCAGTACCTTTCAGGATGTCGAACTGCGCGTCACGGCAGCCGGCGTGGACTGCTGGTGGAGCCTGACAGGCAAGCCAGCCTATGACGAAGCCGGCCGCTATCTGGGCTATATCGGCACCGGGTCGGACATTACCGAGCGCAAGCTGGCCGAGCGCCGCATTACCATGCTGGCTCATCATGACCCGATGACCGGGTTGCTGAACCGCAACAAGTTCACCGAGCAGCTCAATAGCTGCGTGGCGCGACTGGAGCGCTATGGCGCCCCGTTCGCCATGATGTTTCTGGACCTTGATCAGTTCAAGTCAGTCAATGACAGCCGCGGGCACATGGCTGGCGACCGCCTGCTGGTGCAGGTGGCGCAGCGGATCAGCGAGCGGGTGCGCGAGCCCGATCTGGCCGCCCGGCTGGGTGGTGACGAATTTGCCATCCTGCTGCCCAATACCGGCGATGCAGACGGTGTCGGCCGGCTGGCCGATGCGCTTATCGCCGACATCAGGCGCCCGTACAGCATCGATGGCCACCTGACCAATATCGGGGTGAGCATCGGCGTGGCGATGGCGCCGCTCAACGGCACGCAGCCGGACGAGATTCTGCGCAATGCCGACCTGGCCCTGTACCGCGCCAAGGCTGACGGGCGCAGCACCTATCGCTTTTTTGAAAGCCAGATGGACAGCGAGGCGCGCGAGCGGCGCCTGCTGGAAGTGGAACTGCGCGATGCCGTGGCCAAAGGCGAGCTGGCGCTGCACTATCAGCCGGTTGTGGCCACCGAGGATGAGCGCCCCGTCGGGTTCGAGGCGCTGATCCGCTGGAATCACCCCGGTCGCGGCCTGGTGCCGCCGGCCATTTTCATTCCGGTGGCAGAGCTGTCGAGCCTGATTGCCGATATCGGTGACTGGACGATCGAGCAGGCCTGCATGACGGCGGCCAGCTGGCCGGATCACCTGACCGTGGCCGTCAACCTCTCAGCCAAGCATTTCCGGCTCTCCGACATCGCGCTGGTGGTGCAGAAGGCGCTGGCCATGTCGGGCCTGGCGCCGCATCGGCTGGAACTCGAAATTACCGAGAACCTGCTGATGGAGAACCCCGACGAAGTGGTGCCCCGGCTGGCCGAACTGCGCCAGCTCGGCGTGATGATTGCCATGGACGATTTCGGCACCGGCTATTCCAGCCTGAGCTATCTGCTGAAATTCCCCTTCGACCGTATCAAGATCGATCGCTCCTTCGTGCACGCCTCGGGCGAGGATGCGGTGGCGCGCGAAACGCTCAAGGCCATCGCCGCGCTGGGGCGAACGCTAAAGCTCAAGATTACCGCCGAAGGCGTCGAGACGCGCGAGCAGGCGGACTTCCTGGCGGGCATCGCCTGCCATCAGCTGCAGGGCTATTATTTCGGGCGCCCCCTGGATCCACCCGCGCTGGCCCAGTACCTCATGACTCGCTTTGCGGGGCGGGCGGGCGCTCTGAAGGCCGAGGCCGAGCAGCAGCTGGCGGCAATCGCCAGCTAGACTAATCTTCCAGCAGATAGGCGCCGGCGCGGCCGGGCAGGATGGAAGTGCCGACAAGCTTGGCGATGCTGGCGCCGCGCCGGACATATTTGCCGCTGACCCGGGACAGTACGAAACCATCGGTGCCGGCCAATATGGGCCGGCGGGCCATGAAGGCCTGTGGCCCATCCATGGCGATGAGATCGGCAATGGGCTGGCCCTTGCTGACGCGTTCGCCCAACTCGACGTGATAGGCCAGCAGGCCCGGGGCATCGGTGCGCAGCACTTCGGTGGCTTCGAAAGGGGTTGGACCGGGCGCGGGCTGGGGCCTGGCGCCAGGATCGGAATGGATGAGGCCACGACCGGCGAAAAAGCCGAACAGGCCTGCCGCATCTTCCTGGCCGATGTGATCGAAGCTGTCGGCGCGGCCGCGATATTCCAGCGTGGCGGTTTCAGCGGCTGCCGGGATGGGGTGGTCCGGGTTGGCGAGCTGCGCCTTGCGGAATAGCGTGGGCAACACTTCGTCAAAGGAGCCGCCGCCGCTGTCTTGGGCCGTCAGCGTCGCTGCAACACCCATCCAGTCGGCCAGATCCTGCAGGCCGGGCATCAGTTCGGGCGAGGTGAAGATGTGCTTTAGGCTGTCATCGTCACAGTGCAGGTCTAGCACGATGTCGGCGGCAGCGGCCGATCTGAGCACCAGCAGGCGGAGCTGCTGGATGGCGGAGCCGGGCCGCTGGCTTTCGATCCAACCGATCACGGCGGCCCGGATGATGGCGATATTGGCTTGGGGATCGTTGCCGAGCCGGCCTGCGATGGCCGGGGCGATCAGCGGGTAGAGGTCGGGCCAGCGGCGGTTGTAGTTGACACCCGTTTCGAGGTCGTAGCGGCCGATGTGGTGGCGCAGCGTCGTGGTAGCCAGACCCAGCGGGTTGACCGAGGGGAAGATGGTGAAGCGGGCGGTGAGCTGGCCGGCGGTATCGGCATCGCGCAGGCGGGGCAGCAGGTGATGCAGGGCCATGGTGCCGGGCTGCTCGTCGGCATGGAGCGCCGCCTGCAGGTGGACGCGGGTCGGCGCGGTCTGGGGTCCGGCAGTGTACCAATAGAGCGTGGTGGACGCGCCGGGGCTGTCGCCGGCAAGCATGGTCTGGTGCAATTCAAAGGCCATTGGGCGTCCTACTGGTCGAGGCTGGCGAGCTTGTCGGCCATGCTCTGGGGTTTGTCGGTGCGGGTGGAGAAGGCTATGGTGCAGAAGATCCGCTCCACGCCCAGTTCAGTGAGGCGGGCGCAGCATGCCTCGACCAAGGTGGTGACGTCGGCCATCTCACCCTCGATATTGGTGCCATTGGCGTGCATGACATGGGTCAGGCCCGAGGCCTCGATGATGCGGCGGATTTCGCGGACATAGACGGAGACCGAGGGCCCCACGCCCATGGGGACAATGCACAGATCGGCGATGATCTTCATGGTGTTCCTAGCGCATCCATTTGGGGGCAAAGCGCATGCCTGGCGCCGCCGGCATATGGCGCATCAGCCGGCGATAGACCAGGCCGCAGAAAAAGAAGACCACCAGCGACACCGCCAGAAAGTACAACGCGGCGACGGAGAAGTGCAGGAAGGCATTGTAGTCGCGCTCGAACAGTTCCTTGGCGGTGATCATGACGTCCTTCTGCTGGCCGATGACGGGCAGGGCGAAATAGACGATGGCCGTGGCGTGGAAGAGGAAGACGACTTCATTGGTATAGGCCGGCCAGGCCAGGCGGATCAGGTTGGGCCAGACCACCTGGCGGAACTGCTGGGTGCGGCTCATGCCATAGGCGCGGGCAGCCTCGATCTCGCCGCGCGGCACCGCGCGCAGGGCGCCGTAGAAGATGTCGGCGGTGTAGGCGGCCGTGTTTAGCACCAGCACGAGCGGGCCGATGAACAGCGGATGCAGCACGAACCAGGAAATGTCGAGCGGCTTCCACAGGCTGATGTTGAACGAGAGGGTCAGCGAATAGATCATGAAGAACTGGATGAACAGCGGGGAGCCGCGGAAGGCATAGATATAGCCGCGGCTGAGACGGGAGAGCAGCGGATTGGCGGAATTCTTGCCCAGGGCCAGGAATATGGCCATGACGAAGCCGAGCGGGATCGATGCTGCCGCAAAGTAGATGTTGAAGACGATGGCCGGGGCAAAAAGCCCGAGTTCGCGCAGGAAGGTGTCCATCAGCGGGCCTCGCTCAGTATGCCGCGACCGGCGCGCTGCATCAGGGCGCCAAAGGCCTTTTCCGAGAGCAGCGTGACGAGGATGTAGAAGACGAAGAGCACCAGATAATAGCGCCAGCGCCAGTCATCATGGACGAGGCCAACGGCGGAGAGATAATTGGGGGCGCCGAGGCGATCGGCCCAGAGCACGATATCGGCAATCTGCAGCAGCGAGAGCAGCGAGGTCGCCTTGACCAGCAGCATCCAGACATTGGCGAGGCCGGGCAGGGCATAGACCCACATCTGGCGGATATGCACGCGCCACAGCACCTGGCGGGCGCTCATGCCATAGGCGCGCGCGGCTTCGAGTTGGCCGTGGGGCACGGCGCGCATGGCGCCATGAATGACATTGGTGGCGAAGGCGCCATAGACAAGGCCCAGGGAGACCGAGGCCAGCAGCAGATATTCCGGCGTGCCCAGGAACCAGTTAGCCTCCTTGCAGGGCGGCCAGGCAGCGGACTGCGCGGCAATGGTTTCGGGCGTGCAGATCTGGCCGGCCATGAACCATTCGACCGCCTGCTCGAAAGCGAGCGGGAAGAACAGGAAGAACAGCACATCGGGCACGCCGCGCACGATGGAGGAATAGGTGGAGCCGATGAGGCGCAGGGGGAAAAAACGCGAATTCTTCATCGTGGCGCCGGCGAGGCCAAAGATGACGGCCAGAGCGCCACCGACGACCGCGGCGAAAATGGTGAACTGAAAACTGGCATACCAGGTCAGGTGCTTGCCGTTGGTGAGGTAGCTCAGCCAGAAGGCGATATCGTCGCTCATAGGCTGGTCCAAGCGGGCAAGAGGAATGGCATAGTCGGGCTTTCGGAAGGATCGGGGTGGGCGAACCCACCCCGACGGAGCGCTTTATTCAGCGAAATAGGGACCGCGGCCGTCGAACCACTGGGCAATCAGCTTGTCGACCGTGCCATCCTTCTTGAGCGCGGTAAGCGCATCGTCGAACTTGGTCTTGAGCTCGGCCTCGTCCTTGCGCAAACCGCCGCCGACGCCATTGCCGATCATGACGTCCTCGCCCACGAATTCGAAGGCGCCATTGGACGCGGCGACCACGGGCTCGAGATAGGCGCCATCGGCCAGGATGGTGTCGAGATTGCCGGCGCCGAGATCGGCCATGGCCTGATCGGCAGTGGTGAACGCAACAACCGTATTGTTGGCGCCGAGGTTCTCTTCGGCATAGGCGGCCTGGATGGTGCCACCCTGGACACCGACGCGCTTGCCTTCAAGGGCCGATGGGTCAATGCCGGCGCCCGCAGCAGCGATGAACAGCGACGGATCGGGCGGGAAGTAGTTCTGGGTGAAATCGATGGTCTCGAGGCGCTCGTCGGTGATCGACATGCCGGCCATGATCACGTCGTAGTTGCCGGCCAGCAGGTTGGGAATGATGGAATCCCAGTCATTGATGATGACCTCGCAGGTAAGGCCGGCCTGGGCGCAGATGGCGGCCGCCAGATCGATCTCGAAACCGGCAGGCTTGCCGCTATCGTCGAGGAAGTTCCAGGGGGCGTAGGCGCCTTCGGTGGCGATGCGCACGGTTTCCTGAGCCTGGGCCGTGGTGCCCAGCGCGATCAGCGCAGCGGCGGCGAGAATGAGCTTTTTCATGACGATACTCCTTGGTTTGTTACGCTTGCAGAAGCCCGGTGTCGGGCCTTGTCGCCTGGTCGTGGTTGGCGGCATTGAGAAATTGCTTGAGGCGGGGTGACTTGGTGGCGCCGAAGACTTCGTCGGGGGTGCCTTGCTCTTCAATGGCGCCCTGGTGCAGGAAGATGACGCGGTCGGAAACCGAGCGGGCAAACTCCATGTCATGGGTCACCAGCACCATGGTGCGGCCTTCGTCGGCCAGCACCTTGATGACGCGCAGCACTTCGACCTCAAGCTCGGGATCGAGTGCCGAGGTGGGTTCGTCAAACAGCATGACGCGCGGATTGATGCAGAGGGCGCGGGCGATGGCGGCGCGCTGCTGCTGGCCGCCGGAGAGCTGAGCGGGATAGGCATCGGCCTTTTCGGCAATGCCCACCTTGGCCAGCATGGCGCGCGCAGCCTGCTCGACTTCCTCGCGGGCGCGCTTCTGCACGATCAGCGGCGCTTCCATGACGTTTTCGAGAATGGTGAGATGGGCCCAGAGATTGAAGCTTTGGAACACCATGCCCAGCTCGGAGCGAATGCGGCGGATCTGGTGCTCGTCGCCGATCTGGCGATGTGGCGCCGTGCCGCGCAGCAGGATTTCTTCGCCATCGATGCTGACCGTGCCGCTATCGGGAACTTCAAGCATGTTGATGCAGCGCAGCAGGGTGGATTTGCCCGAGCCGGACGAGCCGATCAGGGATACCACTTCGCCCTCGCGGGCGGTAAAGGAAATCCCCTTGAGCACATCGAGGGCGCCGAACGATTTATGGAGATCGCGGATCGCCACAACCGGCAATTTGTTCTCAGCCGCCGCCTTCGTTTGCGCCATGCTCACCCAATGCCTGCGCGCGCAGGCCTTCCTGACTGGTGACTGCCGTTTTTTCAGGCTGGCAATCTTGACCGCCTTCAACAAAAGCAAAAGCGGTGCAGATAGCAAGCGGAAATGGGCGTGGCATGTTGCTCTTGCCTATTGTATCGCCTGTGAAGGCTGCAGGCGGGTGATGGGCGATGTTCTTTTTGCTGTCAAAAGTGTTCTGGCTGGTGGCGCAGCCGATCAGCGTCTGTGTCCTGCTGATGCTGGCCGCACTGGTGCTGGTGGCCCGGCGTCGCATGGGTTGGGGCCTCTGGGTGGGCGGTGCCGGCATGTCGGTGCTGCTGGTGAGCGCCTATACCAGCCTGGGCTTGGTGCTGATCGCGCCGCTGGAAAACCGGTTTGTCCGCCCTGCGGTCATACCCGAGCAGGTTTCCACCATCATCATGCTGGGCGGCGCCACCGACGGGCGGGTAAGCAGTGCGCGCGGGATTTCAGAACTCAATGACGCCGGCGACCGAGTCTTCGAGACGCTGCGACTGGCCCAGCTCTATCCGGCGGCGCGCGTGTTGCTGACGGGTGGGTCAGGCACCCTGGCCGGGGAGGCCGAGTCCGAGGCCGCCATAGCAGGGCGCCTGCTGCAGGCCATGGGCATTGGGCAGGAGCGGCTGATGCTGGAAGAGGCGTCGCGCAATACCGACGAGAACGCCGCGCGAACGCGCGACCTGCTGGGGACACAGAGCGGGCCCGTCGTTCTGGTCACGTCGGCCTTTCACATGCCGCGATCGGTCGGCCTGTTCAAGCGGGTGGGGCTGGCGGTGGTGCCGTGGCCGGCGGACTATCGCAGCGCGGGCAATGAAGCGCTGTCGATCGATCTGGCCAACCCGCTGCTCAATCTGTCCATCATGAGCCTCGCGCTGCGCGAATGGGTCGGCCTGGCGGTCTATGCGGGCACCGGAAAGATCGATTCGGTCCTGCCTGCCCAGCACAAGCAGCCGGAATAATACCGCTGGGGCGCAGGCAACAAAAAAGGGGCCGGGAAATCCCGACCCCTTCAGGCATGTAATGCCGGCTCAGGCGGCGGCGCGGGAGCCTTCGTCGAAGAACAGGGCCTGGCTGATCAGCGCCTTGACCATGTCGGGGTTGAACGGCTTGGTGACCAGGAAGGTCGGCTCCGGGCGTTCGCCCGTCAGCAGGCGTTCCGGGAAGGCGGTGATGAAGATCACCGGCACCGAATGGGTGTTGAGAATATCGTTGACGGCATCGATGCCAGAGCTGCCATCAGCAAGCTGGATATCGGCCAGGATCATGCGCGGCTGGGTCTTGGCAAACATGCTGACCGCTTCCTTGTGGGTGCGGGCGACAGCAACGACCTTGTGACCGAGGCTCTCAACGAGCTGCTCAATGTCCATGGCGATGAGGGGCTCATCCTCGATAATCATGATTTCGGTCGCAACCTGGCGGGAAATTTCCATTGAGGCCTCTTCAATCAGGGCTGAAAATGCATTGTCGCTGACGCCGAGAATTTCGGCTGCCTGCGGATAGGTAAAACCTTCCACGGCAACGAGCAGGAAAGCTTGACGTGGACGTGGGGACAGATTGGCAAGATTGTTGGCTGCGCGCTTTTCCCAGGCATAGGTGGAAATGGGCTCTGGTACTTCGACCGCCGAGGTAGAGAACAGGGCAGAGAACAGCTTGTACAGCGCGATACGATCATTACTCGCGGCGGGAAACAGCGAGATGTCAGATATCAGGGCTTCGAGTGTGGCGGCAACATAGGCATCGCCCGAGGTCTGCGACCCGGTTACTGCCCGGGAAAATCGCCGCAGGTATGGCAGATGCGGCGCAATCCGCGTGGACAAAGTCATTAAATCGAACTCCAAGTGACGCTGCAGGCTCGTGGACACACGAAGTCTACATAACGGATCACCCCAAGAAAAGTTCCGCCTTTGTGGAACTTTTTTGACTACGACGCATTTAGACCGTCAAATACCAACGATTCAATCGATGTGACGGTTTCGTTCAGCATGAAAAAGGACAAATCTTTGACTCAGCAACCGATGCGAACGTGGGCAGACGATGGGCTGGGTCCGAATACGGATATCGGGGCCAGGCTGCGTGCGCTCTATGGCGCCGTGCAGGAAGAGGGCGTCCCGGACCAGTTGCTCGACCTGCTGGAAAAGCTCGATGCTGCCGAACAGCAACAAGCCAGCAAGCCGGGTACCACACCCCGAGGGGGGAAGTAACGGCATGACCGAAGCGTCAAAAGCGGCCCCCGAGCCTACCTCATTCAAGCGTGAAATGCTGGCCACTCTCCCCAGCCTGCGCGCCTTTGCCGTCTCGCTGACGGGCAAGCACGACAAGGCCGACGATCTGGTGCAGGACACCGTGATGAAGGCCTGGGCCAAGCAGACCAGCTTTGAAATGGGCACCAATATCAAGGCCTGGCTGTTCACTATCCTACGCAACGAATTCTATAGCCAGATGCGCAAGCGTGGCCGCGAAGTCCAGGACAGTGACGGCGCGTTCACCGAACGGCTATCGGTGCATCCGGCGCAGTATGGCTCGATGGACATGCAGGATTTCAAGAAGGCGCTCAGCCAGTTGCCTGATGACCAGCGCGAAGCCGTCATCCTGATCGGCGCGTCAGGGTTTTCCTACGAGGAAGCCGCTGAAATCTGCGACTGCGCGGTAGGGACGATGAAGAGCCGGGTCAGCCGGGCACGCACGCGGTTGCAGGAGATCCTGCAGATCGTCGGCGAGACCGACTATGGTCCGGATGCCGTGTCGGCACAGGTCACGACGCATAACCATTCGTTCTAGGCGGACCCGACAGCGCCAGGCTTACAGCGCTATGGAAATCCTCTTCGATCATCGGCTTCAGAATCACAGGGGCGCCCGGAAATTCGGGGTGCCCCTGCTGCATTTTGCTGTCGAGCGTGCTCAGGATGATGGCGATCCCGGCTTCGCGCAAGCCGGCAAGCAGAGGCCCGCTATGGTGCGGCTCGTGACTTATTTCGACAATCGCCAGGTCGATAGTGGGCCACAGATGCTCATGCTGGCGCGCTTCCTGCGGTGAGCGGGCAAACAACATGGTGCCGGCGATCCGCGACTCCAACATGCGCTGAATATCGAAGGCGATCAGAAATTCTGCCTCAACGATGAGGACTGTATGGCCACTGCGCATTGCTGGTTCCCACCTGAAGCCAGTCCAATGCGTGGAAAGCGCTAGAGTGTCATTTAACTTTGACATGTCGGAACCGACCCAGCGCGGCTGCGTTGCCGTAACTTATCGGTTTTTCAGGGTCCGGGTGCGGCGTGAGCATTGTTCTTCCCACTTCCGGGCGCCGCGTGCCCTGCGAACAGTGTCCATTGCGTTCCATGCCTGGCTTCAGGGAGTTTGAGCCGAAGGAATTGCGGTTCGTCTCGTCGTTCAAGACCGGTGAACTGGTGGCCGAAACCGGTGCCACCCTGCTCTCAGAGGGGGCGCATAGTTCGCACCTCTATACGCTGCTGTCGGGCTGGGCGTTTCGCTACAAGCTGCTGGCGGACGGGCGCCGGCAGATACTCAACTACATGTTGCCCGGCGACCTTGTCGGCCTGCAAGGTTCGATCACGGGCGAAATGGACCATTCGGTTGAGGCGCTGTCGACGCTGGTGCTGTGCGTTTTCCAGCGCGACCGGCTCAATGAGCTTTTTCAGAACCATCCCGGACTGGGATTTGACATTACCTGGATGGCGGCGCGCGAAGAGCGGATGCTGGATGACCATCTGCTGAGCCTGGGACGCCGCAGCGCCATGGAACGAGCGGCCTATTTGCTGGCGTTCCTGCACCAGAGGGCCGCCTCGGTGGGTCTGGTTTCCGATCGGACCATTGTGTTACCCATTACCCAGCAACATGTGGCCGATACACTTGGCCTCTCCATCGTCCACACCAACAAAACGCTGCGCAAACTGGCCGATCGCGGTTTCATCCGCTGGATGGATCGCTCATGCGAGGTGATTGATGTGGACGGTCTGATGACCCTGTCATCCTGGGAAGGCCTGCCCCAAGGCAGGCGGCCGCTGATATGAAGCCGGTGTCGAGGCCATATCGGGCGGCGTCGCACGACGCGTGGCCTGCAGTTGCACCGGTCACGCCGTGCAGGGAGGTCGGCAGGTGACCCGGATGATACGGCGGTGGCCAAGGCGGGAGATGCGGGCGCCGGTACGCAATAGCCTGGCCCTGCGGCAGGAGAATGCGGCGCTCAAAGGCAAGGTCAGGGCACTCTCGGCAGCGCTGGAGCAGGCGCGGGCACAGGCCGAGGCGGAGCGGGAGCGCGTCGAGGCGCTGCTGCATGACACCAGCCACCGGATCGGCAATTCCCTGGCAACGGTATCCTCTCTGCTGGGTCTGCAATTGCTGCGCAGCAAGTCCGACGAGGTCAAGCAGGCGCTGGAGGCGGCCCGATCACGCGTGCATGCCGTGGCGGCGGCACATCGTCGTCTGCACCTGGGGGACGATCTTGAAACCGCCAGTGCAGACGAGTTTCTGCAGCCCCTGCTGCAGGAACTTGCAAGGACGACGTCGAGCGGCCAGCACGTTGCGCTGGTGAGCGAGGTGGACGCGATTGCGATCACGGCGCGCGACGCCACCACACTAGGCATATTGATCGGCGAACTGGTGGGCAACGCGCTCCGGCACGGGTTCCCCGACGGCCGCGTGGGGCGCATCCTGGTGAGCCTGCATCGCGACGGGGTCGGCATCGCCACTCTGTCCGTCATCGATGACGGGGTGGGCATCGATAGCCAGACCACGGCCGGAGAGGGCGGGTTGGGCTCGGTCATCGTCAAACAGCTGGCGCAGCAATTTGGCGGCGTCCCCGAATATGAGCGCCGCGGCGAGGGCGGCCTGGCCGTGCGTGTGCCACTGCCCGGCATTGCCGGACAGCTGCCGGCGACCTGAACACGGAAGAAGGAGCGGCGGGCTTGCACATAGTGGCTGTACTCAACCGCGATGGCGGCACGTTGCGAACCATGGATATGGACGCGCTGTGCGCCCGGGCGCGGGCCACCTTTGCGCGCCAGGGTCACAGCCTCGACTGCCGAATCGTGCGGGGCGAAGACGTGGCGGCAGAGCTGCGCCGGGTGGCCGCCAGTCCGGGCGTCGACGCCATGCTGGCGGGTGGCGGGGACGGCACGGTCTCGACGGCGGCCGGCATTGCCTATGAGGCGGGGATGGCGCTGGGCGTGCTGCCGGCGGGTACGATGAACCTGTTTGCGCGAGCGCTCAAAATGCCGCTTGAGCTGGATGCGGCGCTTGAGGCGCTGGCTGCCGGGGCACTGGGCGCGGTGGATGTGGCCACGGCCAATGATCGCCTGTTCGTGCATCAGTTCGGGGTCGGCATCCATGCGCGCCTCGTGCGCATCCGCGAGGGCATGGTCTATCACAGCCGCATCGGCAAGATGCTGGCGAGCCTGCGCGCCGTGGCCGGCGTGGTGATCCGCCCGCCTGTTTTCGACGTCGAGATGGTGACCGCAACTGGCGTTGTCCGCCGGCGGGTGGCCGGGATCGCCATTTCCAACAATCGCGTGGGCGACGGCCATATTCCCCATGCGGACAGGCTGGACGCCGGCGTACTGGGTGTCTATGTGGCTGCGCCCATGTCACCGGGAGAACTGCTGGGTCTGGTGGCCGGCATTTTTCTGGGTACATGGCGCGCCAGCCGGATGATTTCCGAAAGCGAAGTCGTGGCTGTCACGTTGCAGTTTCCCAAGCGCAAGCGCGGGGCCCAGGCAGTGATAGACGGTGAACTGGTTGCGCTGGCGCCCCGTGTAGAGCTGGCCATCCATCCGCACGCCATGCGCGTTATCCTGCCTCGACCAGCTGACGAGACTGCGGTTTGATTTATTGGGAACCAAACGGGGGGTTGATGCGTTTCCAATGGTGTTCGGCCGCATTGGGTATTGGCCGGGTGACTTTGGTGATGCAGGACGCAACGTGACAAATAATGGGGCCGTGCTGCCAAAGTCGGTGATGGCAGCGGTAACGGATCGGCAGCGTCTGGACGTCGCGTCGGCGTTTCAGGCGCAAGAGGGCGACTCTGACGGTGATTTCGATAGATTGAGCCGTACTGCCGCGCGGGTGTTCAATAGCGAATTTGCCCTGATCAGCGTTGTCGGTGAGCACCAGCAGTGGTTTCGCTCGTGCGTTGGCCTGGGCGACATGACCGGCACCGACACCAATATATCGTTCTGTGCGCACACGATTGCGCTGCCCGACATGGACGATCTGGTGGTTCCGGATGCGCAGCAGGATGACCGATTCCGCGACAATCCGCTGGTGACGTCCTGGCCGTTCATCCGCTTTTATGTTGGCGCGCCCATTGTCGTGGCCGGCCAGAAGATCGGTTCGCTCTGTGTGCTGAGTGCTACGCCGCGCGACGGTGTGGAGCCGGCCATGCTGGGGCAATTGAACGATCTGGCGGGCGTGGCCTCGTCGCTGTTTGCCCTCAAGGAAGAAGCCCGGGTACGCGCCCGGACGGCAGCGGCCCTGTTGCGCGAGGAATGGCGGCATGCGCTGACCCTCGAGGCCGGCAAGGTGGGGAGCTGGGTGTGGGACATCCGTAGCGGCGAGATTGCCTGCAACGAAATGTTCCGCCGCATGTATGACCTGCCCGAGACCGGCCCCATCCAGGTCGCGCAGGTGCTCGACGCCACTCATCCCGGCGACCGGGAAAGGGTGCAGGCAGGCATTGATGCGAGCCTGAATGATGGGGTGGATTACGAGGCTGAGGCCAGAGTGGCCCGCACGGGGCGCTGGCTCACCATGCGTGGTCGCGTCTATCAGCGCGATACCGAAGGCAAGCCGCTGATCATGATGGGTGCCAGCACCGACATTACCGAGAGCAAGCAATCGGCCGACCAGACCCGGCTCCTGCTGCGCGAGCTCAACCATCGGGTCAAGAATACGCTGGCAATGATCCAGTCGGTGGCGCGGCAGACGGTGCGGCAGAACCCGGATCCGCATGACTTTATCGAGGCATTTTCCGGCCGGTTGCGCACGATCTCGGCAGCCCATGTGCTGCTGGCCGACCGCGATTGGGCCGGGGTGCAGCTGGATGAAGTCATTGCTGCCCAGTTGGGAGAGAATTTCCGCAATGATCGCCAGCGGGCTGAGGTAACCGGTGACGACGTGATGCTGCCTGCCGATCACGCGCTGGGTCTGGGATTGATCCTGCACGAGCTGACGACCAATGCGCAGCGTTACGGCGCTTGGTCGAGTACGGGCGGGGTGGTGAGCCTCACCTGGACGCTCAAGAACGAACCGGCCCGCGGCCTGTCGCTGAAGTGGCGCGAGCGCGGCGGTCCGCTTGTGGCGAGCGAGCAAGAGCACGGCCTGGGGGCCAGGCTGATCGAACGCAGCCTGAGCAAGGTGCTCGATAGCGAAGTCAAACTTGAATTCAGGCCGGAAGGCGTTGCCGCCGATGTCTGGTTGCCATTGCCTACTGAGTCCGCCTGAAGCGGCGGACTCAGTCCAGTTCAGTCTTCCTCGCCGTCATCACCGCTATTGCTGACCAGCAGATAGGCGGCAATGGCCGCGGCGGGCAGGCCCAAAGTCCGCAGCAGGGGCGAGCGCAACAGCACCGGCAGGGCGGCCAGGGTGGCGGTGGTCAGGAACGCTCCGGCCTCGCTTGAACGGCGCTTCTGCGCGAGTTCGCGCTTGCGCCGGCCTTCGCCAAGCTTGGCGCCAAGATAGACCGCCAATGCCAGCAACAGAAAGGCGCCGCCAAAGATGAGGGCGGCGTAGAGCGCGCCCAGTTGCTGGGCGAGCGCGATATACCCAGCGGCAACGAGAAAGCCGGCGCCCAGCAGGCCAAACAGGGCCATGACGGCGTTGACGATCACCGTCCGCTTGAGGCGATCGGCAAGGTGGTCAACCTCCAGGCCAAGGAGGTTTGCCAGCGGCGAGAGAAAGTTCATGGCGCTCAGTGCCGCGACAGCAGGGCCAGAACGTAGCCGATGCCGATGGCGGTAGCCACGGCGGTCAGGGGCTTTTCGCGGATGGTATCCTTGAGCTGCTTTTCCATGACGCTGGCCTGATCCTGCACGTCGTCGATGACATGCTGGCCCTGACGCTGAATATGGCGCAGTTCACTCTTGGCCGTATCGGTGGCTTCCGAGACCTTTTCGCTGCTCAGCTTGGACAGTGTTGCGGCAATGGCCTTGAGGTCGGCCTGGAGCTGGGAAACCTGCTCTTCGAGCTTTTCCTCGCGCGGGGTCGTGTCGACACGGGCAGCACGGTTGCGGGGAGCGGGTTTGGTGCGATTGGGTGCAAGGTCAGGGGTGGTGGCCATAAGAAGCTCCTGTTTCAATAAGTCAGTAACGCTGCAAGAACGTAAGCAGTTCCGCGCGCCGGCAACAGCGCTAAAAAATGCACCCCGTGGTCACGCGGAGGCGTGCCGGGGTGCAATAGCGGGCGACAGGGGGGACGACCTCGCCCGTCGAGCGCAACAAACCCGGCCATCCGGCCGGGAATGCGCTCGGTTTAGCGTGCTGACGGGCTAGATGCTGCCCATCAAGGCAAGAATGATCACGACCACCAGAACGGCACCGAGGATGCCGGACGGGAAATAGCCGTAGCTGCGGGAGTAACCCCAGGTCGGCAGGGCGCCAATCAGCGCCAGAATGAGGATAATGATGAGAATGGTACCCAAGCCCATGGTCGTTCTCCGTTATGCAATGGTGGTGATGAAAATGGCGTTCAGAGGATGGCCAGCATCAAGCCGACGACTGCCGCCAGAATGAGAAATGCCGGCGCCAATGCCTTGAACACGTCGCCATAATGGGTCTGACCATCATAGCCTTCCGTCCACACCATGCCGGTGCGGCTTGCCTGCTCAAGGGCCTTGAAATCGATATTGGTCATCACTGCCTCCGCCCTGTGCGGAGACGAAAACAAATGTTCTCGGCCGCCGCGCTGCGCCTTTTGCGCCTGGCCAAGAAACGAGAATGCATCGCTTTTGGTTCCGCCTGTCCGGCAAAAGCAGATGGCTACTGAATACGCAGCACGTCCACCGACTGCTTGGCCTCGTGCGAGCCGTGCGTCTTGAGCACGCCGACAATGGGGGAGACATCGGCATAGTCGCGGCCGTGGCCGATGGCTATGTGGTCCGGCCCGGTCAGAATAGCATTGGTGGGATCAAATTCGACCCAGCCCATGTCCTGGCCGCACCAGGCCCGCACCCAGGCGTGCATGGCGTCGGCGCCTTCGAGGCGCGGCTTGCCCTCCGGCGGATTAGTGCGCAGGAAACCCGAGACATAGCCGGACGGGATGCCAAGGCCGCGCAGGCCGGCGATCATGATATGGGCGAAGTCCTGGCAGACCCCGCGACGCAGGGCAAAAGCCTCGGCCGGGGCGGTGCTGACCTTGGTGGCCTTGGTGTCATAGGTGAAATCGCGGTGGACAGCCAGGCAGAGCGTGGTGACCGCGGCGAGCACGGACGGCGCGGCCCCGATGGCGGCCCGGGCATAGGCGGTGATGGCCGGATCGAGCGCCACGCGCGGGGACGCCGCAAGGAAGTGATGCGGGCTGCCGGCGGCGACGCTCCACAGACCACTGATCTCGCGATGCAGGCCCGCAATGGTGGGGGACAGGTCGATGGGCGGCGCCAGTTCCTCGACATGGACGCGGGCGCTCAGCCGGATCAGCAGGCTGTCATGGGGTTCGACATAGGCGATTTCGGTCGCCAGATTGCCGAAGAAGTCATTGAAGGTGCTGATGCGCTCGGGACGCGGGACAAACGACAGGCTGGAGGCGACGATGCGCTGTACGCCCGGAATGGTGATGGGGGCAACGCGCACCAGATGCCGACCGCCATGCACCGGGGCGTCATAATCGTAGCTCATCTCGAGACGCACATCATACAACATGGCCATTACACCAGATAGGCCGCGGCGATGAGGCCGGAGAGGGTGACGATATCGCTGGCCAGACTGTCAAGCCGGGCCGGCACCATGTCGATGGCATCGGCGGTGCGCAGGCCGGTTTCGATCTCGAGCGCGGCCTTGGCGGCGGGCGAGAGTTGCCCGTCAACGACGCCGCCGGGCAGCATCTCGATCTGGGCGCGCAGTTCGGACAGCTGGAAAATGGCCGAGCGCGGATTGAGCGGGTCCAAGATTAGCATGTCGATCACGCTCTGGGCCCCGGCACTGACCGAATAGCGGCGGCGATGGCTCATGACGCTGTCGCCGATTTCGAGCAGCATTTCGACCGAGCCGTTCGGTGCGCCCTCGCTGGTCAGCCAGGCGGTGATGCGGGCAATCTGGATGGCGCGTTCGAGCCGGCGACCGAGTTCGAGGAAGCGCCAGCCGGCGAAGCGATACATATTCTCATGTACCAGGCCGGAAAAGCCGGCCAGCTTGCGCAGCAGCACCGTCATGGCGTGTGAAGAGTCATCGCCGGAGCTGACGCGCCGGGCGAAACGCTGGGCGGTCTTCTGCAGATCATTGAGCGCCAGCCAGCCATCGGGCGAAAAGCGGTCGCGGATCTGGCCGGCGCTGCGCACGGCGCTATTGATCGATGACAACAGGCCCTGCGGCATCGCTTCGCTGGCGTCGACGTCGACTGTATCGAGGAAATCGGCGCAGTGGGTCAGGATGGGCAGGTCGGCATTGGAGAGTTCGCCGAGGCGGGCGTGATAGGCGCGCAGGATGCGCAAGGTCGCCTCGCAGCGTTCGGCGTAGCGACCGAGCCAGATCAGATTGTCGGCGGCGCGGCTGGGCAGGTCGCCCACGGTGCTGCGGACGAGGGTCTTGCCGCTATTGGGCAGCAGCGACACAGGCTCAACCGGTTGCGAGGACAGCACCCAGACGTCGGCCGCCTGGCCACCGCGCTGCATGGCGATGGCGCTGGTGTCGAGAGTGGAGCCGACGCGGGCGAAGCCCCCGGGCATGATCGACCAGCCGTCACGGGTACGGGCCGCGTAGACGCGCAGCGTGATCGGCCGCGGCTGCAGCTTGCCGTCGACATAGACGGGCGCGGTGGAGAGCTGGACCTTTTCCTGGCCGACAAAATTGGCGCCATTGCTGGCAATGGCCGCGATCATGGCGGCCTTTTCGGCGGGCGAAAAGGTCGAGCCCAGCCGCGTGCCATCCAGATCGTCAAAGGGCAGGGTGGTGGCAAAGGCCGGGCCGATCATCAGCTCGTCGAAATTATCGATGACGTGCTGCTGCTCAGCGGGCTGGCCGCACCACCAAGTGGCAATTTCGGGCAGCAAGAGGGGGGCGCCCAGCAGCTTGCGCGCGAGCCGGGGCATGAAGGCGGCCAACGCCCTGGTTTCGAGCAGGCCGGTACCAAGGGCGTTGATCATGGAGATCGAGCCATGGCGCAGCGCCTCGACCATGCCGGGTGTGCCGATGCGGCTGTCATAGCGCAGTTCGAGGGGATCGACGAAGGCGGCGTCCATGCGCCGCCAGAGGGCGCTGACCGGCATCAGGCCGGCCACGGTGCGCACCATGACCTTGCCGTCCTGCACGAGCAGGTCCTCGCCCTCGAGCAGCATCAGGCCGAGATAGCGGGCGATATAGGCGTGTTCGAAATAGGTTTCGTTGAGCTGCCCGGGGGTGAGAATGCCAACCCAGCCGCCATCGCGCTTGGCGTCGGCGAAGAGCATGTCGCGGAAATCGCGGAAGAAGCCGGCCAGACGATGCACGTTCATCTCGGCATAGATGTCGCTGAGGGCGTGGGTGGTGGCGACCCGGTTTTCCAGGGCAAAGCCAGCGCCCGAGGGCGCCTGGGTGCGATCGCCCAGCACCCACCAGGCCCCATCGGGGCCGCGGCCGAGCTCGAAGGCGCAGAAGTGCAGATAATGGCCGCTGGTTGGCTTGATCCCGACCAAGGGGCGCAGGAATTCGTCGTTGCGGGCGATCAGTTCGGGCGGCAGCAGTCCCTGCTGGACGAGCGTGTTGTCGCCATAGACGTCGGCGACCACGGTTTCGAGCAGTTCGACGCGCTCGATGAGGCCGGTGCTGATGCGGGCCCAGTCGGCCTCGTCGACCAGCAGCGGCACATGGGCAAGCGGCCAGGCGCGCTCATGGCTCTCGGTGCCCTCATAGGTGCGGTAGAACACCCCGGCGTCGCGCAGATACTGGTCGGCGCGCTCGAAGCGCGCGCCGAGTTCCCCCGGCCCAAGCTTGTCAAAGGCGGCCATCAGCGCCGACCAGCCGGGCCGGATCTGGCCGTCGGCATCGATCATCTCGTCGGGGATGCCGGGATGCAGCTGATAGTCGGCAATGATGCTGGGTATGGCCAGCTCCCCGTCGTGATCTTGGTCGTGCGTGTTCATGGGGCTACCAGAAGCGCGGCGGCCGGCGCAGGTCAAGCGTCAACGGGAATTCGTCCGCAGGCTTTTCGAGGCGCAGCTCGAAACCGCCGGCGGTGTAGTTGTGCGGGATGAAGCGGGCGAGGCGGCGTGCCTCGGCCTCGTTGCCATTGACGGGGAAAGTGTCGTAGCTGCGGCCGCCGGGATGGGCGACGTGATAGACGCAGCCGCCGACGGGGCGCTGGGTCCAGCGATCATAGATGTCGAACACCAGCGGCGTGTTCACCGGCAAAGCTGGATGCATGCCAGAGGCGGGCTGCCAGGCCTTGTAGCGAACGCCGGCGACGGCGGTGCCGGCCTGATCGGTAGTGCGCAGGGGCACGGGACGCTGGTTGCAGGTGACGGCGTAGCGCTCGGGATTGATGCCACTCAGCTTGACCTGCAGGCGCTCGACCGAGCTGTCGACGAAGCGGACGGTGCCGCCGATGGCGCCCTGTTCGCCCATGACGTGCCAGGGTTCGAGGGCCTGGCGCAGTTCGAGGCGGACGCCGTCATATTCGACCTCGCCGCAGAAGGGGAAGCGGAATTCGAGCTGGGCGGTGAACCAGGCCGGGTCGATGCTGAAGCCATGCCGCTCGAGATCGGCGACCACGTCGAGGAAGTCCGTCCAGACATAGTGTGGCAGCATAAACCGGTCATGCAGGGTCGTGCCCCAGCGGGTGAAATTGCCCTCGAGCGGATTGGTCCAGTAGCGGGCGATCAGGGCCCGCACCAGCACCTGCTGGGCCAGCGCCATCCGCGCATTGGGCGGCATTTCAAAGCCGCGGAACTCGACGAGGCCCAAACGACCGGTGGGGCCATCGGGCGAATAGAGCTTGTCGATACAGATTTCGGAGCGATGCGTATTGCCGGTGACGTCGACCAGCAGGTTGCGGAACAGGCGATCGACCAGCCAGGGCAGGGGTGCCGGCTGCCCCGATTGCGGATGCGGCACCTGAGCCATGGCGATTTCGAGTTCATAGAGGCTGTCGTGGCGGGCCTCGTCGAAGCGCGGCGCCTGGCTGGTCGGGCCGATGAACAGGCCCGAAAACAGGTAGCTCATGGCCGGGTGGCGCTGCCAGTGCAGCACAAACGACTTGAGCAGATCGGGCCGGCGCAGGAAGGGGCTGTCATCGGGGGTGGCGCCGCCGACCACGACGTGGTTGCCGCCACCGGTGCCGGTGTGGCGGCCGTCGATCATGAACTTGTCGGCGCCGAGGCGCGACTGGCGGGCCGCGTCATAGATGGCAGTGGTCGTGGCGACGCAATCGTCCCAGTTCGACGCCGGATGGATATTGACCTCGATGACGCCCGGATCGGGGGCCACGCGGATGACGTTGAGGCGCGGATCGTGCGGCGGGGCATAGCCTTCCACGTGAACCGGCTGGCCGACATCGCGGGCGGCGGCCTCAACGGCGGCGATCAGTTCGAGATAGTCCTCGAGGGTTTCGACCGGCGGCAGGAAAACACAGAGGCGGTGGTCGCGGATTTCGGCGGTGACGGCTGTGCGCACCTCGCCCTCGATCTCGCTGATCTCCTGCTCGGTGCGATCCTGCTGCTCGGTCGCGGCGGTGAAGCCGGCGGCAGTCTGGGCGCGCGGATCAGCCTCGAGGCCAGTCTGGCGGCGGGCGAGGATTTCCACTGGATCGGGCAGAACGCCGCGCGGGGCCCCGGGGTCTTGAGCCACCACATGGGGATAGTCGGTGGGCTTAATGTGCTTGAGCGAGCTCAGCGGCAGGCGATAGCCGGCCGGGCTGTCGCCGGGGGCCAGAAACAGCTTGCCGCGGCGGGTTTTCCACACCTCGGTCAGCCAGGGGCTGGAGGCGGCAGCGTTCCAGCGCTGCACGGGCAGGACAAAGCCGGTGGGGTTGGTGAGGCCGCGCTCGAATACCTTGGCGATGCGCGAGCGCGCCTCGGGGTCGGCCAGCTCGGAATTGGCGGGGTCGACATTGGCGGGCAGGTTGGCTTCCTTGAGCAGCCATTCGCCGGGATCCTCATAGGCCTCGGCAATGGTCTCGCCGGTGAGGCCCAGATTGCGGGCAAAGCTGTCGAGGAACTTACGGGCGTCGGCGTGGGTAGCGCTGGTCTTGACGCCTTCGCGGGCGATCAGCTTCTCGTCGGACCAGATCGGCTTGCCGTCGAGGCGCCAATAGAGCGAGAAGGTCCAGCGCGGCAGGGTCTCGCCGGGATACCACTTGCCCTGGCCGTAATGCAGCATGCCATTGGGGGCAAAGCGGGTGCGCAGGCGGCGGATAAGATCGTCGGCCAGAGTGCGCTTGGTGGGGCCGACGGCGCCGGTATTCCATTCGTCGGCTTCGAAGTCGTCGATGGACACAAAGGTCGGCTCGCCGCCCATGGTCAGGCGGACGTCATTGTCGGCCAGGACAGCATCGACCTGATGGCCCAGGGCATCGAGTTGATCCCAGGCGGCGTCCGAGAAAGGCTTGGTGATGCGCGGATGTTCGGCGACGCGGTCGACACGCATGGCGAAGTCGAACTCGACCTCGGCATAGGAGGCGGTGCCCGAAATCGGCGCGGCATTGCGATAATGCGGGGTGGCCGCCAGCGGCACGTGGCTTTCGCCGGTCAGCAGGCCTGAAGTGGGATCAAGGCCGACCCAGCCGGCGCCGGGGAGGTAGACCTCGCACCAGGCATGCAGGTCGGTAAAATCATGGTCGGTGCCAGCGGGGCCGTCCAGCGAGACCAAATCGGGCTTGAGCTGGATCAGGTAGCCCGAGACAAAGCGGGCGGCAAAGCCGAGGTGGCGCAGGGTCTGCACCAGCAGCCAGCTGGAATCGCGGCAGCTGCCCTTGGCATTGCCGAGCGTTTCCTCGGGCGTCCAGACACCGGTCTCCATGCGCACGACATAGGCCAGCTTCTGCTGGATCATGGCATTGATGGCGGTAACGAAGGTGACGGTATTCTGCGGCGATGTATTGAGACTGTCGAGGAACTGCTGCAGCAGCGGGCCGGCCGGCTCGGGCTGGCGATAGATGGACAGGTCGGGGCGCAGATCCTCGGGATAGTCGAAGGGGAAGGTTTCGGCACTTTCCTCGACGAAGAAATCGAAGGGGTTGTAGACCGTCATGTCGGCGACCAGGTCGACTTCGATCTTGAGCTCGGTGACGGGCTCGGGGAAGACGATGCGGGTCAGGAAATTGCCATAGGGGTCCTGCTGCACATTGACGAAATGCAGGCTGGGCGAGACGCGGAGCGAATAGCTCAGAACCTTGGTCTTGGAATGGGGCGCCGGCTGCAGGCGGATGATCTGGGGCTGCAAATAGACCGGGCGGTCATATTTGTAATGCGTCAGGTGATAGACGGCAGCTTTGATCGACATATATCAGCGTCGCTCTGTTCGGACCACGTAAGTGGGGCCAGCCTAGCGAGTGTGACGGCGTACCGCCAGCGTGGATGTTGCAGGTCAGACCATCGTGTCGATGACCTGCCGCTGGCGCAGCATCTCGAGAAAGATGCGGTAATCCTTGTCGAATTGCGGGCGGGCAGCCGCATCGGGCGCACGCGCATGGCCGCCCTGCTGCATGGCGGTACAGGCTGCGTCGAGGCTCGGGTAAAGTCCGGCCGCCGTGGCGGCGACCATGGCCATGCCCAGCAGGGTCGCGTCCTTGGCGGCGGATTCCACCACGGTGCAGCCGGTGGCATCGGCATAGAGCGCCATCAGCACGGCGTTTTTGGTGTGGCCGCCGGTGACATGGAGCGTATCGATGGCATAGCCGCGCGTGTTGAGGGTTTCGAGGATATGGCGGACGCCCAGGGCGATGGCGACGCAGGTGCGCCAGTAGAGCCGGCAGAGCGAGTCAAAATCGCTGTCGAGTGTCAGGCCGGAAATCACCCCCAAGGCGAAGGGGTCGCCCAAGGGCGAGCGGTTGCCGTGGAAATCGGGCAGGACGTGCAGCCGGTCGGCCAGAGCCAGACCCTCGACCTGGCGCAGTTGCAGGATGCGGGCGGCGATGGCGGCGTGCATGGGCGCGTCGGGTTCGCCACCGGCGCCGTGCCAGCGGATGATGTGATCGAGCAGGGCGCCGGTGGCGGACTGGCCGCCCTCGTTGAGCCAGACGCCCGGCAGGACGGCGCCGAAATAGGGACCCCATACGCCAGTGGTGGGGCGGTCTTCGGCCGAGAGGGCCATGACGCAGCTCGAGGTACCGGCGATGAGGGCCAGGTGGCGATCGATGGTATCGACGTCGCCGGCAAAGGCGCCTAGCACGCCGAGCGCGCCGGCATGGGCGTCGATCAGGCCGGCGCCGACCTGGCAGGCGGTGGTGAGACCCAGTGCGGCGGCAGCCGCGGCGGTGAGCCCGCCCAGATTGGCGCCGACGGGGCTGGCTTGCTCCGGCAGCGCGGCTTTGTCGAGCAGGTCCTCCAGCCCGACAAGGGCAAGAAAATCGGCCTGCCAGCTCGGGCTCTTATGCGCCAGATAGGTCCATTTGCAGGTCAGCGTCGACTGGCTGCGGGCCAGCGAGCCGGTGGCTTTCCAGGACAAAAAGTCAGCCAGGTCGAACATCATGCCGGCGCGGGCCCAGCTCTCGGGCAGGCGGCGCTTGAGCCACATCAGCTTGGGCGCTTCCATTTCCGGGGACATGACGCCGCCGGCATAGCTGAGGACCTCATGGCCGGTGCGGGTACACTCGTCGGCTTCCGCAAGTGCCCGATGATCAAGCCAGACAATTGTGTCCCAGCGGTCCTCACCCGTGGTCGAGACGGTCAAGGGCTGGCCCCGGGTGTCGCGGACGACGAGCGAGCAGGTGGCATCAAAACCGAGGCCAACCACTTGTTCCGGCAGTGCTTTCGCCAAAGCCATTGCCTCGCGGACCGCGGCGCAGACAGCACGCCAGATCTGTTCGCTGTCGTGCTCGGCGTGGTTGGCATCGGGGCGATGCATGGCGATGGGCTGCTCGGCGCGCCCCAGCAGGAGACCCTGGGTCGTCAGCACGCCGGCCCGGGCACTGCCGGTGCCCACATCCACTGCCACCAGGAGGCTTTGCGTCAAAGCTCGGGCGCCTTCTTCTCGGTTCGGGCGCGACGTTAGCCGAAGGTTTGAACCTGGGCTAGAGCTTGTCGGCCAGATAGCGCTCGAGGGTTGCCCTGGTGCCGATTTTCCAGAGCGTATTCAGGGCGTTGGAGAAGGCGGTGATGAAGGCCGGGTTTTTGGCGAGGTCGCCATAGATGTCGGCCATGGCCAGCCAGGCGGCGGGATCGGCCTTGGCCAGCTTGGCCTGGGCGGTGAGGCGAGCCCAGCTGGGATCGTTGGGCTCGATGACGGCGCCGGAGTCCGTGGTGCCATAGCAATAGCGGCACCAAAGGGCACTCACGAGTGCCAATCCGTTAACAGACTGTTGACGTTGAACCCGGTCAAAGGCCGACGGAATGATAAATTTGGGCTGCCGATTGGACCCGTCTAGGGCCAGCCGCCTTATGGTATCGCCGATTTTGGGATTGGCGAAACGGCGCTGGCAGAGCGCGTAATAGTCGCCAAGGTCAGTATCGGGCACGGGCGGGACGACGGGGATAATTTCTTCCTGCTCGACCTTGGTCAGGAAAGCGGCGACGAGCGAATGCTCCATCGCCTCGTGCACGAAGTGAATGTCGAGCAAGCCGGCGGGATAGGCGATGGTGGCGTGGCCGCCATTGAGGATACGGATTTTCATGTGTTCGTAGGGTGCCACATCATCAACGAACTGCACGCCGACCTTTTCCAGCGCGGGCCGGCCAGCCGGGAAATTGTCCTCGAGCACCCATTGCCGGAACTTCTCGCAGAAGACCGGCCAGTTATCCGCGATGCCGAAATTGTCGGCAAGCAGGGTCTTTTCACGGTCGGAGGTGGCCGGTGTGATGCGGTCAACCATGCCGTTGGGAAAGGCGACATTGGCCTCAACCCAGGCGGCCAGAGCGGGATCGACCAGATTAGCGAGCCCGATCACCGCATTCTGGGTGACGTGGCCATTGCCCGGAATGTTGTCGCAGCTCATCACCGTGAAGGGGATCGTGCCGGCGGCGCGGCGGGCCAGGAGCCCGGCCAGGATCAGGCCGAAGGCGGTGCTCGGGGCAGCCATATTGGCGGCGTCATAGGCGATATCGGGATGGGCCGGATCGAACTGCTGGCTGGCCGGGTCGATATAGTAGCCGCCCTCGGTAATGGTCAGCGAGACGATGCGGGTGGCCGGATCGGCGAGGCGGGCGATGACCGCAGCGCTGTCGCCGGGGCGGAGATAGTCGATCATGGCGCCAGTGATGCGGGCGCTGCTGGCATCGGCTTCCTGCTCGACCACGGTGGTCAGCCAGTCCTGGGCCAGCAGCTGCTGGCGCATGGCTTCATCGGCATCGCGCACGCCAGCGCCGATGATGGCCCAGTCATGATCGGCGCCAATGGCGAAGAGATCATCGAGATAGACGGCCTGGTGGGCGCGGTGAAAATTGCCGACGCCGAAATGGACGATGCCCGGCGTCAAGGCGGCGCGGTCATAGGCCGGCACGGCGGCAGTGGTGATGGAAGCAAGCGCGGCAGCGGAGAGTTTTGTCGTCATAAGCTTTAGTCCTTCACTCGCCCCGATGAGGGTTCGCTGCGGCTGAAATACCGGTTGCGTCAGATCGCCAGACCGGCGGCGTCGAAGCGATAGATGCGGGTCGGGTCGGGCGTCAGATAGACGTCGTCGCCGTGGCGGAAGGTCTGGTCGCCATCGGTGCGGATGGTCATCAGGCCGAGACCATCGACATGGACATGGAGGAACGTGTCGGAACCGAGCTGCTCGGCGACGCCGACCTTGCCCTTCCAAGTGTCGGGGGTGGGCTGGGTGGCGAGCTTGAAATGCTCGGGGCGCACGCCGATGGAATGGGCATTGTACTTGGCGGCTTCGGGACCATCGACGAAGTTCATGCGGGGGGAACCGATAAAGCCGGCGACGAAGCGGTTGGCGGGCTTCTTGTAGAGATCGAGCGGGGAGCCGAACTGTTCGACGCGGCCGGCATTGAGCACGACGATGCGGTCGGCCATGGTCATGGCTTCGACCTGGTCATGGGTGACGTAGATCATCGTGGTCTTGAGCTGCTGGTGCAGTTCGGTAATCTCGAGGCGCATGTTGACGCGCAAAGCGGCATCCAGATTGGACAGCGGCTCGTCGAACAGGAAGGCCTTGGGCTCGCGGACGATGGCGCGGCCAATGGCGACGCGCTGGCGCTGCCCGCCGGACAGGGCGCGCGGACGGCGATCGAGATAGGAGGAGAGGTTGAGGGTGCGGGCGGCGTATTCGACCTTCTGGTCGATGACGTCCTTTGGCACCTTGGCCATCTTGAGCGGGAAGGCGATATTGTCGCGCACGCTCATATGCGGATAGAGCGCGTAGCTCTGGAACACCATGGCGAGGCCCCGTCGCGCCGGCGGCGCCTTGGTCATGTCGACGCCATCGAGCAGGATGGTGCCGCTGGTCGTGTCCTCAAGGCCGGCGATCAGGCGGAGCAGGGTGGACTTGCCGCAGCCGGAGGGACCGACAAAGACGACGAACTCGCCCTCTTCGATATCGAGCGTGATGTCCGGAATGATCTGGACTTCGCCGAAGGACTTCTTGACGTGTTGCAGGGAAATCGAGCCCATTTTTCTAGTCCTTACTTTACAGCGCCGAAGGTGAGACCGCGGACGAGTTGTTTCTGGCTGAACCAGCCCATGAGCAGGATCGGCGCGATGGCCAGCAGCGAGGCCGCCGAAAGCTTGGCGAGGAAGAGGCCCTGCGGCGAGGAGAACGAGGAGATGAAGGCGGTCAGCGTGCCGGCGCGGCCCGAGGTCAGGGTGATGGTCCAGAAGGCTTCGTTCCAGGCCAGGATGACGTTGAGCAGCAGGGTCGAGGCAATGCCCGGCACGGCCATGGGGACGAGGACATGGACGATCTCGTTCCAGAGTTCAGCGCCGTCCATGCGGGCGGCCTCGAGGATGTCGACCGGGATTTCCTTGAAGTAGGTGTAGAGCATCCAGATAATGATCGGCAGGTTGATCAGCGTCATGATGATGGTCAGGCCATGCAGCGTGTCGAGCAGCCGCAGGTCGCGGAACAGCAGGTAGATCGGGATCAGCACGCCGACCGCGGGCATCATCTTGGTGGACAGCATCCACATCAGCACGTCCTTGGTGCGCTTGGTGGGCGCAAAGGCCATGGCCCAGGCGGCGGGAACGCCGATGACGAGGCCGAGCAGGGTGGAGCCGACCGAGACCACAATGGAATTGAAGGCGTGCTTGAAATAGTCCGAGCGATCCTGCACGGCAGCGAAATTTTCCAGGGTGAAATTCTGCGGCAGGAAGGTGGGGGACGAGGCGATGGCCTCGGCCTCGGTCTTGAAGGCGGTGAGGATGGTCCACAGGATCGGCGCGAACAGCAGCAGGGCGATGGCCCAGGCGAGCGCGGTGAAGCCGATGCGGGTTGGGATGGATGCGGTGCGTGCCATGATCGGTTTCCCTACGCGTCGAGGTTCTTGCCGACCGCGCGCATCAGGAAGATGGCAACGATGTTGGCGATGATGACGGCGACCACGCCACCGGCAGAGCCGGCGCCGATGTCATTGGAGAGGATGCCGGTGCGGAACACCAGGAAGGCGATATTGGTCGAGGCATAACCCGGGCCGCCGCCGGTGGTGACGCGGATTTCAGCGAAGATGCCGAGCAGGAATATGGTCTGGATCAGGATCACGATGGTGATCGAGCGGGCCATGTGCGGCATGATGATGAAGTAGAAGCGGTTGATGGCATTGGCGCCATCCATCTCGGCGGCCTCGCGCTGCTCCTCGGAAAGTGATTGCAGGGCGGTCAGCAGGATCAGCGTGGCAAAGGGCAGCCACTGCCAGGCGACGATGACGATGACCGAGAACAGCGGATA
Organism: Devosia beringensis; assembly: GCF_014926585.1. Classification (NCBI taxonomy): domain Bacteria; kingdom Pseudomonadati; phylum Pseudomonadota; class Alphaproteobacteria; order Hyphomicrobiales; family Devosiaceae; genus Devosia; species Devosia beringensis. The sequence goes on from NZ_CP045422.1 coordinate 2,649,027, forward strand.
CTGGTTGAACCAGTCGACCGGCTGCAGGCCGAAGAATTCCCACAGATGGGCCAGCATGCCGTAGCCGGGATGCATGAAGCCGTTCTTCCAGATCAGTGCCGCCACCGGCGGCATGACGAAGAAGGGCGAGATGACGATGATGCGCAGGATCCCCTGGCCCCAGATCGGCTGATCGAGCAGCAGGGCCAGAAAGGTGCCGCCGATGACGGTGATCAGCAGCACGCCGACCACCAGGATCAGGGTATTGATCAGGGACTGGGTGAAGCTGGGATCACCGATGACATAGACGTAGTTGGCCCAGCCGGCGAACCCGGTCATCATCGGATTGATCAGGCTGTAGTTCTGGAAGGAGAACCAGATGGTCATGACCAGCGGCACGATCATCCAGAGCAGCAGCAGCAGGACGGCCGGGGCCATCATGATGCGCGACAGGGTCTTGGTTTGTGCGGTGGCCATGTTTTCCTCGCCAAAACCCGGAAGCGCCGGGTGGTCTATCAGCAGGCCTCATCCTGAACGTGTCGAGGGCCAAGGCCGGGACACGGTCGGCGTGCCCGCCTGATGGTTAGTGCCTTGGACAAGCTCAGCATGACGTCTCAAAACGCATGCGTGACTGGTGTGCCGCCCGGTCGTAGAGTGACCATCGACCGGGCGGCACGTCTCCGGGAGGAGAGGCCTACTTGATGTAGCCGGCGCGGGTCATGTCGCGGGTGGCGGCGTCCTGAGCCTGAGCCAGGGCGTCGTCGGCAGACATCTGACCGGCAAGGGCAGCCGAGAAGAGCTGGCCCACATTGGTGGCAATGCCGGCGAATTCAGGAATAGCCACGAACTGCACGCCGACATAGGGGACCGGCTTGACGGTCGGCTGGGTCGGATCGGCCGAGTTGATGGAGTCCAGCGTCATCTTGGCGAAGGGCGCTGCTGCCTGGTACTCGGCATTTTCGTAGAGCGAGGTGCGGGTGCCGGGCGGGACGTTGGCCCAGCCTTCGCTGGCGGCGACGGTAGCGAGATAGTCCTTGTTGGTTGCCCAATTGATGAACTGCTCGGCCGCTTCGGCATTCTGGCTGCTGGTCGGGATGGCCAGCGACCATGCCCAGAGCCAGTTGCCGCGCTTGCCCAGGCCATTGTCTGGCGCCAAGGCGAAACCGACATGCTCGGCAACGGTGGAGTCAGCGCCGGTCACGAAGGATGCGGCGACGGTGGCATCGATCCACATGCCGCACTTGCCCTGCTGGAACAGGGTCAGGTTTTCATTGAAGCCGTTGGACGAGGCGCCCGAAGGACCAGCGTCGGCCATCAGCGACAGATAGGTGTCGAGCGTCGCCTTCCATTCGGGCTGATCGAACTGGGGGGTCCAGGTTTCGTCAAACCAGCGGGCGCCGAAGGAGTTGGACATGGCGGTCAGGAAGGCCATGTTCTCGCCCCAGCCGGCCTTGCCGCGCAGGCAGATGCCGTTGATGTCGGCGTCGCGGTCGGTCATGGCGCGGGCAGCTTCGCCGATGAATTCCCAGGTGGGGGCGTCAGGCATGGTCAGCCCGGCCTTTTCCATCAGGTCCTTGCGGTACATGACCATGGAGCTTTCGCCGTAGAAGGGCGCTGCATAGAGCTTGCCATCGACCGAGAGGCCGCCACGGATGGCGGGCAGCAGGTCGTCAACGTCATATTCGGCATCGGCGGAAAGGCCATCGAGCGGCACCAGCCAGCCCTGCTTGGCCCAGATCGGGGCTTCGTAGGTGCCGATGGTCATCACGTCATACTGGCCACCATTGGTGGCGATGTCGGTGGTGACGTTCTGGCGGAGAGTATTTTCCTCGAGCACGACCCAGTTGAGTTCGATGCCGGTTTCTTCGGTGAAGGCGCTCGACAGAGCCTGCATGCGGATCATGTCGCCATTGTTGACGGTGGCGATGGTCAGCGTCTGCGCCGAGGCGGATGTGATCAGCGCAAGGCTGACCGCGCCCACGAGAATGGGTGTCAATTTCATTGGTTTTCCTCCCAGTGACGAGCCGGGCAATTGTCCCGACTGTGGGCAAATACTCGCACATCATGCGGCAGAGTCAAGTGTGCCATGCGCAAATCGCTGGGCAGGCTGTGGGCTAGGGAGGGCCGAAACCGGGATTTAATGCTGTTTTTTCAAGCGGCTACGGGAGCTTGAGCAGGCCTTCAGCGGTGCGCTCGTCCGTTATCAATCCGTTAACCAGACGGCGCAGCAGGGTTGCCCGTATGCCGGGCAATTTGCGCGCGCCCATGGCAATTGCCACGACAAGGGCGTTTTCGCGCGAGGGAATGGGGGCTGAGGCCACCCGCTCATTGGTGAGGCCCTCGATAAGCTTGCCCTCGGCATCAAAGCTCCAGCCGCAGATCTCGCCGACGGCGCCAGCTTTCTGCAGTTCCTTGAGTTCGGCATCGGTGATGAAACCATCAACATAGAGCGGGGCATCCGGTCCGATATCGCCGACGCCGACAAAGGTCACGTCAGCCTGTGCGGCCAAAGCCAGGGTTTCGCGAATCATGGGCTGGCCATGCAGCAGCTGCCGTTCGCGCGCCGAAGAGGCGATGACCGGCAGGGGCATGGGGAAGCTGCGCGCCTTTACGGTATCAGCCATGTTGAAGATGACGTTGTAATAGGCGGCCGAGCCGTCGGGCGCGATATTGCCCGTCAGCGAGACCACCTTGTGATGCGGGCAGGCCATGGGGGTAAGCTGTTCGACGGCGGCCTTGAGCGTGCGGCCGGTGCCGATGGCCATGACGATGGGGTCGGGGCGCTTGAGCCAGCGCTCGATCTCGGTGGCGGTCGCCTCGGCGACGCCGATGGTTGTGGAATCGCTGCTCGGGTCGGAAGGGACGATCTCCACCAGATCGAGGGCGAAGCGGGATTTGAGGCGGCTGGCCAGGTCCATGCAGCGGCCGATCGGGTGATCGAGCCGGACCTTGATCAGGCCCTCGCTGACCGACATCGAGACCAGGCGCTGCGCCGATTGGCGGGAAATGCCGAGCTTGGCGGCGATCTCTTCCTGGGTATTGCCAGCGACATAATAGAGCCAGCCGGCCCGCGCGGCGTCGTCCAATCGGTTGCTGGAACTGTCCATTCGCTGCGCCATCAGGGATCCTGCATCGTTGCGCCGGGATTATTCGGGCATGCAGGCGACTGCTGCAAGGCGTTTATGAAGATGCGCCCGGCCGCAAGGCGAGCTGGCTGAGTGCAACGCGGATATCGCGCTCGGTGTCCTTGATGTGCAATCGCATGGCGTCGGCAGCGGCGCGGCTATTGCCGGCCTTGATGCAATCGAGGATGCGCTGATGGGCTTCGATGGTTTCGTGCAGGGTGTGGCCGCGCTTTTCGTGGCCGCGGCGGCTGATGAAGAAACCTTCGCGCAGGGGCTGGGCCATGGCCTCGAAGAGAAAGCCCAGGATGCGGTTGCCGCTGGCCAGGGCGACGGCCTCGTGGAAGCCGACGTCATGTGTGTGAAAGCCCAGTTCCTGATCATGCGACATGGCCTGGCCCTTTGTGCCGACCGTGTCGCGCATGCCCTGCAGCTCGCTTTCGATGGCGGCAATGCCGGCGCGCGAGGCGCGCTTGGCGGCCAGGGTGGCCGACTGCACCTCGAGCGAGAGCCGGATTTCGACCAGGTCGAACAGGCCCTTGGGATCGTAGTGGATGATGGATGTAAGAAAGTCGGCAAAGGCGGCGCCGTCGGGTTCGCGCACAACGGCCTTGCGGCCGCGGGCAATCTCGAGCAGGCCGCGGCCTTCGAGCAGCTTTACGGCCTCGCGGATGGTGAGCCGGCTGACGGCGTAGCGCGTGGCCAGCGCCGCCTCGCTGGGGAGGCTGGTGCCGGGGGCAAGTTCGCCCAGAATCAGCTGCGCCAGATGATCGGCGACGGTGCCCGCGGCGGTGGACTGGTCCGGGCGTGTTTCGCCGTCAGTTGTGCTCACATCCCCTCCAACTTATCTGATACCTTTGCTTCCGGCCGGGTCGCTTGAGCGATCTTTGTGGCCGGATTCCTCCTCAGGTGCCGGCACGATAGCGTCAGTTCCGGCGGACCGCAATCGCCGTAGAACATACGTTATCGTTAATATTTGATGGTCGAAAAAAATGCGCAAACACGGCAAAGCTGCTTTACAACGCTTGTCTGATTATCCTAGGTTCTGCGGCGTGGGCTGGGGAGGGCCCTGACGGCACGTGCCGTCGCGCAGGAGGACTCCATGCAGATCCAGCAGGCCGGCCACCCAAGGGTGGTTGCGCGGCCATTTTCAATGACTGTATCGGGTTCGGGCTCACCGGGCATTGCTGTCCATAGCGGACACCGCCATGAGCCAAAGTTCTTTCCCCTGACGACCATCCAAAGCTTCTGAACTCGGAATACACAAGGGAGTCGAGACGTGAAGATTTTCAAGACGCTTGCCACCGTACTGGCAGTCGGCGCCATGGCGCTGACCGCATCTACCGCGGCTTTTGCCCAGGACAAGGGCGCGATCGGCATTGCCATGCCAACGCAGTCCTCGCTGCGCTGGATCTCGGACGGCAATGAGCTCAAGGCAGCACTCGAAGCCAAGGGCTATTCGGTCGACCTGCAGTTCGCAGAAGACGACATCCCGAACCAGCTGGCTCAGGTCGAAAACATGATCACCAAGGGCGTCAAGGCCCTGGTCATCGCTTCGATCGACGGCACCACGCTGAGCGCTGTGCTGCAGCAGGCTGCTGATGCCGGCATCAAGGTTGTCGCCTATGACCGCCTGATCCGCGACACCGCCAATGTTGACCTCTACACCACGTTCGACAACTTCCAGGTTGGCGTGCTGCAGGCCAATTCGATCCTCAAGGGTCTGGGCTATCCAGAGAACAAGGGGCCGTTCAACATCGAGCTGTTCGGCGGTTCGCCAGACGACAACAACGCCTTCTTCTTCTATGATGGCGCCATGAGCGTGTTCCAGCCGCTGATCGATGACGGCACCCTTGTGGTGAAGTCCGGCCAGATGGGCATGGACACCGTTGGTACCCTGCGTTGGGACGGTGCCGTTGCACAGGCCCGCATGGACAACATCCTGTCGGCCAACTACTCGGACGGCAGCCGCGTTGACGCTGTTCTGGCCCCCTATGACGGCCTGAGCCGCGGCATCATCTCGTCGCTGCGCGGCGTTGGTTATGGTTCTGCCGACCTGGCATGGCCCATCATCTCCGGCCAGGATGCCGAAGCACCGTCCGTCAAGGCGATCATCGCCGGCGAGCAGTATTCGACCATCTACAAGGACACCCGCGAACTGGCCAAGACCACTGCCGACCTCGTCGATACGCTGGTTTCGGGCGGCACGCCAGAAGGCCTCGACACCACCACCTATGACAATGGCGTCAAGGTTGTGTCGTCGATCCTGCTGACCCCGTACGAAGTCGATGCATCCAACTACCAGGCTCTGGTCGTTGACTCCGGCTACCTGAAGGCCGAAGACCTGATGTAATCGATACCACGACAGTCTGGGCCCCGCGGCAACGCGGGGCCCTTTCCCGTATCGGAAATCGGCGCTATGCAGCGACGCTCCGGTGCATTGAAGAAAGCAGCCAATGACCAAGACCATTCTGGAGATGCGCGGCATCACCAAGACGTTTCCCGGCGTCAAGGCACTGTCGGACGTCAATCTGGACGTGCGCGAGGCCGAAATCCACGCCATTGTCGGCGAGAACGGGGCGGGGAAATCCACCCTGATGAAGGTGCTCAGCGGCGTCTATCCAGACGGCAGCTATGACGGCCAGATCATTTACAAGGGCGAAGAACAGCACTTCAAGACCATTGCCGACAGCGAGGCCAAGGGCATCGTCATCATCCATCAGGAGCTGGCGCTGGTGCCGCTGCTGTCGATTGCCGAGAACATCTTCCTGGGCAATGAGCAGGCCCATGGCGGCGTGATCGACTGGGACGAGACGCGCGACGGCGCGCGCAAGCTGCTGGGCATGGTCGGTCTTTCTGAAGACCCCGATACGCTGGTGACCAATATCGGCCTGGGTAAGCAGCAGCTGGTGGAAATCGCCAAGGCGTTGTCCAAGGAGGTCAAGCTGCTTATCCTGGACGAGCCCACGGCCAGCCTGTCGGAAAAGGACAGCGCCGCGCTGCTCGACCTGCTGATGGAATTCCGCAGCCAGGGCATTACCTCGATCCTGATCAGCCACAAGCTCAACGAAATTTCCAAGGTCGCCGACCGGATCACCGTGATCCGCGACGGGCGCACCATCGAGACCATGAACAAGGACCAGATCAGCGAAGACCGCATCATCACCTCGATGGTCGGGCGTTCGCTGGAGGATCGCTATCCGGCCCGCGTGCCGCAGATCGGCGAGACGGTGTTCGAGGTCCGCAACTGGAACGTGTTTCATCCCCAGCACCGCGACCGCCAGATCATCCGCAATATCGACCTCAATGTCCGCAAGGGTGAAGTGGTGGGCATTGCCGGGCTGATGGGCTCGGGACGCACCGAATTTGCCATGAGCGTGTTTGGCAAGTCCTATGGGCAGAAGATCAGCGGCGAGGTGTTCCTGCACGGCAACAAGGTCGACGTATCGACCGTGGAGCGGGCCGTTGCCCGGGGCATTGCCTATGCCACCGAAGACCGCAAGAGCTATGGCCTCAACCTGATCGACCACATCAAGCACAATACCACGATTGCCAATCTCAAGGGCATTTCGCGGTTCGGGGTGATCGATGACATGGCCGAGATGGACGTGGCCAACGAATACCGCAAGAAGACCAATATCCGCTCGTCGAGCGTCTACCAGATCACCGGCAATCTGAGCGGCGGCAATCAGCAGAAGGTGGTGCTCAGCAAGTGGCTGTTCGCCAATCCGGACGTGCTGATCCTGGACGAGCCGACGCGCGGCATCGATGTCGGCGCGAAATATGAAATCTACACCATCATCAATGCGCTGGCGGCGCAGGGCAAGGCCGTGCTGGTGATCTCCTCGGAGATGCCCGAACTGCTTGGCATCACCGACCGGCTTTATGTAATGAACGAGGGCCAGATCGTGGGTGAAATGCCGACGGCCGACGCCAGCCAGGAAAAAATTATGCGTGCGATTGTTCGTGCGGAAGGGAAGGCATCATGACCACCGAAACGGCGCCAGCGGGCGTCACTCCGACCACCGAGCAGGCGACCAATCAGCAGCTGACCGTGTGGGGGGCGCTCAAGTCCAACATGCGCGATTATGGTCTGCTCGCCGCGCTGATCCTGATCATGCTGTTCTTCCAGTATTTCACCAATGGCGTGCTGTTCAAGCCGGTTAACCTGACCAATATCATCCTGCAAAACAGCTATATCATCGTGATGGCGCTGGGCATGCTGCTGGTCATCGTGGCCGGCCATATCGACCTGTCGGTGGGTTCGGTATCCGGCTTTATCGGCGCGCTGGCGGCCATGCTCATGGTGGGCTGGCGCTTTCCGCCTGAGCTGGCCTTCCTGGCCAATCCCTTCGTGGCCGGCGCCATCTGCATCGTGATCGGCGCGGCCATCGGGGCGGCGCAGGGCTATCTGATCGCCTATTACCAGATCCCGGCCTTTATCGTGACGCTGGCCGGCATGCTGATCTTCAAGGGCCTGTCGCTGGCGATCCTGGCTGGCAAGTCGGTGGGCCCGTTCCCCGCCGAGTTCCAGCTGCTCTCGGCCGGCTTTATCCCCGACCTGATCGGGCAAACCGTGCTGGTGCCGGCGATTGTTGCCGTTCCCGCCAGTGACGGCGTGGCGGCGATCGCTGCGGTGCCAGCCCTGACGCTGCATACCACCAGCATGGTGGTGGGCGTGGCTGCCGTCGTGGTGATGATCGTGATGGCTATCCTGGGTCGGCGTCGCCGCCAGGCCCGTGGCTATGAGAGCGAGCCCTATGCCCTGTTCGTCGCCAAGAACCTGGTGATTGCCGCGCTGGTGCTGTTCTTCACCTATATGCTGGCCTCCTATCGCGGCCTGCCCAATGTGCTGGTGGTGATGGCCGTGCTGATCGCGGTGTTCGTGTTCGTCACCAAGCGGATGACCTTTGGCCGCCGGATCTATGCGCTGGGCGGCAATCTCAAGGCGGCGTCGCTGTCGGGCATCAAGACCGAACGGATGACGTTCTATGTGTTTGCCATCATGGGTGCGCTGGCGGCTCTCGCTGGCATGATCTATGCGGCTCGCCTCAATTCGGCGACGCCGAAAGCAGGTCAGGGCCTCGAGCTCGACGTGATCGCGGCCGTGTTCATCGGCGGTGCCTCGGCACTGGGCGGCGTTGGTGCCGTGGCCGGCGCGGTGATCGGCGCCTTCATCATGGGCGTGATGAACAACGGCATGTCGATCATGGGCGTCAATATCGACTGGCAGCAGATGATCAAGGGCGTGGTGCTGCTGGCGGCCGTGTTCTTCGATCTCTACAACAAGAAGCGCGCCGGCTGATCTGCCGCTGCAGCGTCGTCAAAGCAAAGGCCGCCGGACTATCCGGCGGCCTTTTTGTTTGTTGCCTAATGTCGACCGGGGCATGGACCCGTCGCCTTGGGATGGCTGCGCGCCGATAGATGGCAGCGCCCTAGGGCGTCCATACCGGCGCGTTGCAGGACACGAAGTCAGCAAAGGAAGCGGGGCGGCGACCGGTCATGCTGAGCACACTGTCGGTGATGCGGTCTTCGACTCCGCCAGCGATGGCGGTGTCCATGGCGGCCAGCGATGGCGCGAAGGCTGCGGGAACGCCATAGGAGACAAAGCGATCGGACAGCTTTGCCTCGGTCAGACGATGGTGCCGGACAGGCCTGCCGGTCTGCTTGCCCAGAAGGCGGGCGACCTCGTCATAAGAGAGCGTCTCCGGCCCGGTCAGGACCAGATCGCCGCTGGCGAGGTCGGTAGCGGTAAGACCGGCCACGGCCACTGCCGCGATATCCTCGGCGTCGATGAAGCCGATGCGGCCGTCCCGGGTGGCCGAATAGATGGCATTGTCGGACAGGATGGTGGGCAGGTGCTGCTGTTCGGAAAAGTTCTGCATGAACCAGCTGGGACGCAGTACCAGCCAGGACGGCGCGTGCTGGCGCAGCCAGGCATGGACCTGGCCCATCAGCGGTCCGCCTTCCTCGAGCGATGAGGCGCTGAGCAAGACGAAGCGGGTCACGCCGCGTTCAAGCGCCAGTTCCAGAAAGGGTCGCATGATGGCAAGGGGATCGACCACCCCGGGCGGGGCCACCAGATAGACCGCGCCGATGCCATCGAGGGCTGTCGCATGGGTCCGCGGGTCGGTCCAGTCGAAGGCTACGCTGTGCGGGCTTGTGGCGGAACGCATGGCCAGGCGCGGCTGGAGCGCGCGGGCCTGCAACTGTTCGACGAGGCGCCGACCCGTCTTGCCGGTGGCGCCGGTCACCAGAATGGTGCTCATGAGGACCGTCCCGGCAAGGCCGCAATGGGATCGCTGGCGCCCAGGGCGGCCATCACCACGAGCGGGTTCCAGTAGTCGAGATAGGTGGCGATGCGACCCTGCTCGAGCGTGATCACCGAGATATAGCGCTGCCGATAGGGCAGGCCGGTGGCCGCGCCCCGGCCGGTGCAGGCAAATTGCAGGATGAAGGTGCCGGGGGTCTGGCTGGCATGGACGACAAGATCGCTAAAGCTGTCGATCTCCAGCAGGCCCGACAGGCTTGCCAGATGCTGTCGCACAGCCGCGCGGCCAACGAGCCGCAGGGGTTGATCGGCCGTGGCAAAGGGGAATTCCATCACGCCATCTTCGGCCATCATGTCGACGAAGCCGGTGGCGCCTGGGTCGAGATGGTCGCCCAAGGCGGTGCGCAGAAGCGCGGCAAAGCCGGGGATGGTGTCTGGACTTGTCGGGTTTTTCATCGGATACACTCATTTTGGACGGAACGGTAGTGTTCCGTTGATATGTAGGTCGGTGTGGATGATACGCAAGCGTTCCGTCGAAAATAGTGATGCCAAGCCGCGCCGGGTCGCCACGGGGGCCGCCATCATGCAGCCTGCCGTCACCGATGCGCTGACACGGGCGCTGTTCGAGGACTGGGCCGAGCATGGGTATGTCGGCATCAGCCTCGAGCGGGTGGCCCAGCGTGCCGGGGTGGGCAAGGCGGCGCTCTATCGGCGCTGGCCGTCCAAGCTGGCCATGGTCAGCGAACGGCTCAACCATGTCGGCATCGACCTGGCGTCGCTGGAGGACACGGGCACGCTGGAAGGCGATACCAGGGCCATGCTGCTGCAGTTGCGGCGGGTGCTGCGCCACCGCCTGGTGCGGCGTATCCTGCCGGACCTGCATGCCGAAATGCAGCGCAATCCGGCCCTGGCCGCCGATGTGCGCGGCCGGGTGCAGGTGGAGCGCCGTGGCCGCGCCGCCAGCGTGGTGCAGCGGGCCATCGAGCGCGGTGAGCTGAAGGCCACGACCGACGTGGCTCTCTTTAACGATGCCGCGGGGGGGATGCTCTACTGGCGCGTCATCATCACGCGCGAAACGGCCGATCGCGCCTATATTGAGGGGCTGGTGCAGTTCATTCTGGGCGGGCTTTCGCCCGAGCAAACAGGAAGGCCGCCGGGATGAACCGGCGGCCTTCTGGGTTTTAGTCGATGCAGTCTCGTTCACCCGGCGGATGGCTTGACCATAATGCCGGGGAAGGGCGCCGCCGGTGCGATCAGGCTGCGGTGGGGTAGTCGGTATAGCCCTCGGCGCCGCCGCCATAAAGCGTGGCCGGGTTCAGCTCGGCCAGGGGGGCGCCGGACTGCAGGCGCGCCACCAGATCGGGATTGGCGATGAAAGGGCGACCGAAGGCGAAGAGGTCGGCCTTGCCCGCAGCCAGACGCTCGTTGGCCAGCGCCAGATCATAGTTGTTATTGGCGATATAGGTGCGGCTGAAGGCCTGGCGCAGCGCGTCAAAGTCGAAGGGGGCCACATCGCGCGGGCCGCCGGTGGCGCCCTCGATGACGTGGATATAGGCGAGGCCCAGCTTTTCCAGTTCGGCCACGATATAGTTGAACTGGGTCTGCGGATCGCTGCAGGTGATGCCATTGGCCGGGGTGGTTGGCGACAGGCGGATGCCGGTGCGGCCGGCGCCGACTTCGGCGATGACGGCGGCAGTGACTTCGAGCATCAGGCGGGCGCGGTTCTCAACAGAGCCACCATAGGCGTCGGTGCGGATATTGGCGCCGTCCTTGGCGAACTGGTCGAGCAGATAACCATTGGCGCCGTGCACTTCGACGCCGTCGAACCCGGCTGCGATGGCATTGGCTGCCGCCTTGCGGAAGTCGGCGACAATGCCGGGCAGCTCATCGAGCGCCAAGGCGCGGGGCGTGGACGTGTCAAAGAAGCCGCCATTGACGAAGGTCTTGGCTTCGGCGCGGATTGCCGATGGGGCGACGGGCGCGCCGCCCTCAGGCTGCAGGTCGACATGGGAGACACGGCCCACATGCCAGAGCTGGAGCACGATCTTGCCGCCGGCCTGATGCACGGCATCGGTGACGGTGCGCCAGCCGGCGACCTGCTCGGGGGTATAGATGCCGGGGGTGTCCTGGTAACCCTGGCCCTGCTGGGAAATCTGGGTGGCCTCGGCGATCACCAGGCCGGCGGAGGCGCGCTGGGCATAATATTGGGCGGCGAAGGGGCCGGGAACAAAGCCGGCAGCTGCCCGGTTTCGGGTCAGCGGCGCCATGACGATACGGTTGGCCAGGCTGATGTCGCCCACGGTATAGGGGGTGAACAGGGTCGTGTTGGACATGGTGGTCTTTCAAAAAGGTCAGGATCAGGCACGTGAACGGCGAGCAGGCGCGCGGGGAGCGCGCCCTTGTGGCGTCGGCATGGCCGAAGCCGTGGCTTGCGCCATGGACGGGAACAAAGTGTAGCGATTGTTGTGATGACGGACAGCGCACCGGCAAGCGCCGGTTCGCTGATGCATATATGATGCTGCCAAATCAAACATCAAGGACACGGCCGGAGTGTGCCGGCCTTGTCCGCGCGAAAAGCCAAGGCCGCCGGAGTGAACCGACGGCCTTTTTCTTTGCGTATTGCTGCGCAGGCGCAGGTCGGCTAGTTGCCCGGATAAGAGGGGAACATGGCGGCCAGGTTGAGGATGGCGATGAGGCGGTCCTCGTTCTTGAACATGCCTGACACCATGGCATTGGCGCGATCGCCGCCCGAAAGCGGCACGGGCCGGAGGTCCTCGGGCTGGGCAAAGATGATGTCGGAAACGGTATCGACCAGAAGGCCCACATCCTGGTTTTGCAGCGACACCACCAGCACGACCTGGCCGGTATTAATCTCGCTGCCATAGCCGCCGAGCATCACGGCCAGATCATAGACTTGGACGACCGAGCCGCGGATATCGAGCACGCCCTTGGCGCCATGCGGCTGGTCCGGCAGTGCGGTGGTTGGCGACCAGGAGCGGATCTCGCGCACGGACATGATGTCGATGCCGAAGGCCCGGTCGCTGCAGGTGAAGGTGACAAACTGATCGAGCGTGCGGACCTCTACGGGGACCTCTGCCGTCATCCGGCCGTCGTGGAAGGAGACAGAAGCCATCAGAACTCGCTCCATTCCTGCTTGATGGCGGCATTGCCATTGCTGAGATAGGACTTGGCGGCACTGGTGACGCGAGCCTGCAGGGCGCGAACACCGCCCTGCTTCTGGGGCTGGGGAGCCGCTTCGCGGCGTGCCGGGGCGCGGGCGGCGCCATCGAGCACGAAGATCTCGACAATGCGATCAAGGTCGTTGGCCTGGCCTTCGGTCTGCTCGATGGCCGCATTGGTCTGTTCCACCAGAGCGGCATTGTGCTGAGTCATCTCATCCATCTGGCGGATGGCGGTGGTGACTTCGGCGATCGAGCTGGACTGTTCCTGGCTGGCCGAGGAGATGGCCTCGATCAGGGTGGCGCTTTCGCGGACGCCGTCGAGCATGGAGGTGAGCTTGTTGGTGGCTTCAGCGACCAGCTTGGAGCCGCCGGTGACTTCACTGGCCGACTGCTCGATCAGGACCTTGACCTCGGCAGAGGCGCTGGCAGCGGACTGGGCGAGGCGACGGACTTCGACGGCCACCACGGCAAAGCCCTTGCCGGCATCGCCAGCACGGGCAGCTTCGACCGAGGCGTTCAGCGCCAGCAGATTGGTCTGGAAGGCAATGTCGTCGATCAGGCCGATAATATTGGAAATCTTGGCCGAGGAGGACGAGATGCGTTCCATGGCCTGGTTGGACTGGCGCATGACTTCGCCGGTTTCTTCCGCCGTCTGAGATACCGACTTTGCCCTGGAGCTCGCTGAGCCGGCGCGCTTGGCATTGTCCGTCACGGTGACAGCCAGTTGTTCCATGGCGGCCGAGGTCTCTTCGATCGCGGCAGCCTGCTTGGTGGTGCGTTCGGCCAGATCATTGGTGCCGGCGAGGATTTCGCCAGTAGCCGACTTGAGGGCGCCCGAGGTGCTGCGCAGCTGGCCGACAATGTCAGCGAGCTTGTCGCCAACGGCATTCATGTCATCACGCAGTTCGGCAAAGGCGCCCTGATAGGTGCCTTCCATGCGCTTGGTCAGATCGGCCTGGGCCAGAGCGGCGAGCACCTTGCCGGCCTCGGCCAGGCCGGTATTGACGGTCTCGACCATGCCGTTGAAGTTGGCCGAGATGCGGTCGATGTCCTTGTCGTCGAAATGGGCGTCGATACGCTTGGAGAAGTCGCCCTGGGCGGTGGCGGCGATGACCGCATCAAAGGACGTCTGGAAGTTGCCCATCATCTGGGCACGGTCTGCATTGATCTTGGCGCGGGCGGCGTCTTCAAGGCTCATTTCGGCGACCTTGATGCCGTTTTCGCGGAACACCTGGACAGCGGCGGCCATGGCGCCGAGCTCGTCGCCGCGGCTCATATAGGGAATGGTGGACTGCAGATCACCCGTGGCCAGGGTAGACATGCGGTCGGTGATCACGCGGATGGGCTTGGCGATCGCCTTGCTGCCGAAAATGGCCGAGCCGATCAGGGTGGCAATGACAAGGGCGCCCATGATCAGACCGATAAGCTGACCCTGAGCCATCTGCGCATGAGATGCGGCAGCGGCGGCGACTCTCGCTTCTTGGGTTGCTGCTGTGAGTTCAGCGATGGTATCGCCGATACCCTGAGAGTTGGGCTTCTGGTCTACCAAGAGCTTGGCGAGTTGCGCTGCTAGCGCGGCACCGTTGGCGCTGGGCTGGGTCGCAAGAGCGAGCTGCCCCTTGATTACCTCTGCGATCTGAACGGTCAAATCCAGATAATTCTGAGCGAATTGCTCAGCCGTGGCGATCCGGTCCAGGTTGGCCTGCAGTAGCATGTTGCCGGCGGACGAGGTAAAGGAGGAAACCATGACGTCATGCTTTGCCAGCAAGTCCTCAACTGCCAGGTCAACCGCTTCGGCTGTCGCGGCCAGACGGATGTCGCGCGAGGCGTTGCGCATGCCGGCATAGGCGATGATGGCCTGATCGAGATCCTGGCCGACCGAGATCTGCCGAGATTCCTTGTCGGCATAGGACAGGGTCGCGGCGTTGCTGTAGAGCGTCACGCCAAGCATGATGGCCACCAGGGCGATGCCCAGGCTGGCGACAAGGGTGAGCTTCAATCCGATGGTCAGTTTGGACTTTGCGGGGTTGGACACGGTGGGATCATTTTCTATTGTTGGAAGCGGCCAATGGCAGCGGAATTGCCACAAAGGGTGCGCAGGCGCAGGGTGGCGGACACGAGCGGAGAAATTCGCTCATCGCAATGTCTGGAATTTGTGCCAAAAGGTCATGCAGCAACAAAAGCAGCCCTGAGGGGCAGTCAAAGGCGAGCCAGATTTAATGCTGGAGGCGCATTTAAGATCTTTGCCAGCAAGACACTAACAAGGTCGTAATTATTCCACGCACCGTGCCGGCGCGGGCTGGAATGGCCAATCGTCAGTTGTTTCGTACGTTTTCGTACAGTCGATGGGTGCCGAGCGGGGGCAGCGGCACGCGCCAGCGTCGCTGCCGGGCGTCAGGCCGGGGTCAGTTATTGGCGACGAGCTGGGGTCGCATGGGGGTCGGCACGGACTGGTCGGCGAGGAACTGGACGAAGCGGGTGATGTCGATCGGGCGCGAGATCAGGTAGCCCTGGATGAAATCGACCTGCCCGGTGGCCCGCAGCATGAGCATGCGTTCGGGGGTTTCGACACCTTCGACGGTGATGCGATGGCCGGCGGCGTGGATCATGTCGATGGCGTTGAGCATCATGCGCGCCATCAGGCTGCCATCGGCCGACATGGCGAAGGAGCGGTCGAGCTTGACACCATCGACGGGCAGCCGCGCCAGGTTCTCGATATTGGAGTAGCCGGTGCCGAAATCGTCGAGATGGGTCTTTATGCCAAAGCGGCGCAGGGCGTCGATCTCGCGCTGGGCATGTTCGGTCTGCAACTGTTCGGTTTCGACAATCTCGATCACGGCGTCAAAGCGCTGGTTGAGGGCCTCAAAGATCAGCAGCGTGTCGCGCAGCCAGACGGCGTCGAGATCGCGCGGGAAGATGTTGAAGTTGACCTGCAGGCGATAGGCGGACGGAATCTGGGCCGACAGTTCTTCGCAAGCCTTGGCGACGACATATTCGGTCAGCTGGCGGCCGAGGCCGAGCTTTTCGACGACCGGCAGGAACTGGTCGGGATAGACAGTAGCGCCATCGACGTCACGCCAGCGCACGAGCACCTCGCAGCCACTGATCTTGCCGGTGGCCAGCGAGAGGATCGGCTGGTAGGTGCATAGAATGCTCTGCGGCGTGAAATGGCGATGAAACCGCGCCTCAAAGCTCCAGAAGCGCCGCAGCAGAGCGTGGATCTGGCCACTGATGCCCAAAGCCAGAAACCCGCCGAGCAGGATGGCGAGCGCGACACCGCGCAGGTTGGCTGTGACGACGTCGACCAGGGACGCCGTGGTTGCCATGCAGATGGTGCCATCCGGCAGGCAGGTCATGTCCGCATAAGCGCCGTCGTGCAGCGGAAAATAGCGCGCGAACGGCCCGTCAGTGGTGCGTACCGAGGCAAATATCCCTGACTGGCCAGCGCGGGGCCAGTATTGCCCACTGGCAGCGACGTCCACCATCTGAAACCGCATCCAATCGGAAGACTGTGCGACTTCATCGACTGGCGGGGTAACAATGCCGATCCCGTCGTCTACAAGAATGGTGCCTGTCAGGCCGGATCGTCCGATAAAATCGAGGGGTCTGTCGTACCAGATCAACAGCCCGTCCCGATCCGATACCACGTCCGGTGCCCCCAAGTCGTAAGGCTGGATATCTGCGGTCACCGTGCACTGCACGACGCCATCGGGTGCATAGAGGAATTCATTGAGACCGTCCGGCAGGAAGGCAACCTGTCGCAACTGGTCATGAAAGACGGGCGAACAGGGGGCGGCGGTTACGATGTCCGTGATTGCAGCAAATGTCGCGGCAACGTTCTCGCGTAGGCGCAAGTGCGGTTCCAGCATGTGCTGGGCCTCGGTGACCATCTTCTGGTGGACGAACTGGCCGCCAAGTATTGCTCCGGCCAATACCACAACCGCGAAGGTCGCCAGCCAGAGGCCCAGGCCAAGATAGCGTTGATGGGCACGGTCAATCAGTAGCGAAACGAACCTGGGCATCGGAAATCTCGGCTAGGATAATAGCTCCTAACGGCATTTGTGCAGGTTAAGTTCTAAAGGAAGATTTAAACAGCTCGGTCGAATACTTGGACGTGCGGGGCGACAGCGACGATTGACCGCTGTCGGACGGCCGGACCAGACCTCAGGTCTCGATTTCGGCATCGGTGCGGCTGCCCCATTCGGTCCAGGAGCCGTCATAGACTGCTACCGACGGAGCGCCGGCCAGCTCGGCGGCGAGGGCCAAAGTGGCCGCGGTGATGCCGGAGCCGCAGGTGGTGATCAGCGGCTTGCTTAGATCGATGCCGCGCTCGGCAAACAGGGTGGCCAGTTGTTCAGGCGATTTCATCTGACCGGCTTCGGTCAGCATGCTCACGGGCAGGTTGGTGGAGCCGGGAATATGGCCGGCGCGCAGGCCTTTGCGGGGCTCTGGCACTTCGGCATGAAAGCGCTGGGCCGGGCGTGCATCGGCGATCTGGACCGCGCCATCCTGGCTGCGGGCGCGGACGGTATCGAAATCGACGACGCGGGCGGCGTCGAAACGGGCCTGAAAGGTCTGGCGCGGGCGGGCGACCAGACCCACTTCGGTGGGGCGGCGCTCGGCGCGCCATTTGGGGCCGCCGCCGGCAAGGATGCGCACATCGCGCGCGCCCATGGCCAGAAAGGTCCACCAGACGCGGGGGGCGGAGAACAGGCCGATCTCGTCATAGATGACGATGGTCATGGTATCGGCAATGCCCAGGGCGCCCACCATACGGGCAAAGGCGGCCGGCGCGGGCAGCATGTGGGGCAGGGGGCTGTCGGTGTCGGCAACGCCGTCGATGTCGAAGAAGACGGCGCCTGGAATGTGGCCGGCCAGATAGTCGGCCTGGGCGTTGCGCGCGGCATTGGGCATATGCCAGCTGCCGTCCAGCACCACCAGGTCGGGGTCGCTCAGATGGGCAGCCAGCCAGTCGGTGGTTACGAACGGGTCATTCACGGCGATACCTCTGATTGCCACAAGAGGATGGCCCTGTGGCGTGTAGAGGTCAAATGCCTAGTTGGCGAGGACCAAAAGGTCCTTGCTGGCCAGGCTGATGGTGATGGGCTCGCCGCGCTGGGGCGGTGCGGAGCGCTGATCGTTGAAGGTATCAAGACTGAGCGTGTTGCCCCCCAGCTTGACGCGCAGGCGGATCACCGAGCCGAGGAATGTGACGTCGGCTATGGTGCCGCTCAAAGTAATGTCATTGCCCTCGCGCGGCCCGACGCAGGCGACTTCGGGGCGCAGCGTCAGCGTGGTGGGGGCATTGGCGGTCGCACCGGCGGGAAGATGGGGAACCGTCACCGTCTGGCCATCGATCGAAACGGTCTGGGCGGCCGGGTCGAGCACGGTCGCGTCGATATTGTTGAGCTGGCCGACAAAGGTGGCGACGAAGCGGGTGGCGGGCTGGTTATAGATCTCGTGCGGGGCGCCGAGCTGCTCGATATTGCCGGCATGCATGACCACGATGCGGTCGGAGATCGACAGAGCCTCTTCCTGATCATGGGTGACAAAGACGGTGGTAATGCCCAGATCGAGCTGGATGGCGCGGATTTCCTCGCGCAGCGAGACGCGGATCTTGGCGTCGAGCGCCGAGAGCGGCTCATCGAGCAGCAGCATGCGCGGGCGCGGGGCGATGGCGCGGGCCAGGGCGACGCGCTGCTGCTGACCGCCGCTCATCTCATAGGGGTAGCGCTTCTCGTAGCCGGGCAGGCCGATGAGCTTGAGCATTTCCTCGACCCGGGCGCGCCGCTCCTCGGCCGGCATGCCGGCGATCTTGAGGCCAAAGCCGATATTGTCGCCCACATTGAGATTGGGAAACAGGGCATAGGCCTGGAAGACCATGCCGAGCTGGCGCTGGTTGGGCTTGAGCGTGGTGATGTCGTGGCCATCGACGCGGATGGAGCCGGCCGTGGGCGACTCGAAGCCGGCGATCATGCGCAGGATGGTGGTCTTGCCGCAGCCGGAGGGGCCGAGCAGGGAGATGAACTCGCCCTTGTCGAAGGCGAAGCTGACATCCTTGACCACCGTGGTGGTGCCGAACGTCTTGGTGAGGTTCTGGACTTCGAGGAAGGCGGCCATGGTCAGTCGGTCCTGGCGGAAGTGCGGGGAGCGAAGCGGCCGAGCACGTTGATCATGGCCATGGCGCCCCAGGTGATGATGAAGGAGATAACGGCCAGAGCCGCCGGCTCATAGGCGCGGTTGGCGCCGATATTCTGCAGATAGGGCCCGAAGGCAGGGCGGTTGAGCAGGCTGGCAATGGTGAATTCGCCGATGACGATGGCGAAGGTCAGAAAGGCGCCGGACAGCACCGCCACCAGGATATTGGGCAGGATGATGCGGGAAATGATCTGGAAGGTGTTGGCGCCGGCGATCTGGGCCGCCTCGGTCAGCGTCTGCACGTCGATGGTGCGCATGCCGGTATCGACCGCGCGATAGGTATAGGGCATGGCCAGGGTAACGTAGCCGCAGATGAGCAGGATATCGGTGCCCAGGGCGCTGCCGGTAAAGGGAATGAGCGAGCTCGAATTGTAGAGCCGGATATAGCCATAGACCAGTACGATGGCCGGAATGATCAGCGGCAGCAGCGTCACGAATTCCATGAAGGGGCGCAGCCAGGGCAGGCGCAGGCGCACGAAATAGACGGCCGGCACGATGACCAGAATGCCCACGACGATGGCAAAGATGCCGATGACGACCGAATAGCCGAAGGTGGCCTGGAAGCGCGGGTCGGAGAACACCGACAGATAGGAATCGAAGCTGTAATAGCCGCGCCGCATCTTGAGCGAGAACTCGACGGTGGCGATCAGCGGGATGATGAAATAGGCGGCGCCGGTGAGGAAGACTACCCAGGGCCAGAAGCGGGATTTTTTCATTTCATCCACCTTTCGGCCCGGGCGGCAATGAACAGGTAGATGATATTGGCCGTGGCGGTGATGACGATCATGCCCAAAGCCAGCGCGGCGCCGAGACCCGGATTCTGCAGCGCGTCGCCGCGGATCTGGGCATAGAGCAGCACGGGCACGATGTTGAGCGAGGAGCCGGTCAGCGCATAGGCGGTGGCGATGGCGCCAAAGGCATTGGCGAAGAGCAGGGACAGGGTGCCCAGAAAGCTGGGCCACAGAATGGGCAGGCCGACATAGCGCCAGAACTGCCAGGGCGATGCGCCCAGAATGGCGGCAGCCTCGCTCCATTCCTTCTTGAGGCCATCAATGGCCGGCGCGATGATCAGGATCATCAGCGGAATCTGGAAATAGAGATAGGTGATCGTCAGACCCCAAAAGCTCAGCAGGTTGAAGCCGGAGCGGTAGAGATCGACCCCGATCAGCTTGAGGATGATGGTGACCAGGCCCAGCCGGCCCAGGGTCGAGATGAAGGCAAAGGCCAGCGGCACGCCGGCAAAGTTGGAGGCGACGCCGGAAAAGGTCATCACCGCCGAGCGCAGTCCCTCGGGCAGCTTGCCGCGAATGATGGCCAGGGTCATGGCCAGGCCGATCAGCGCGCCCAGAATGGCCGATGCCGCCGAGATGCGGATCGAGATGGAATAGGCCGCCATGATTTGCGGCGTGAAGAGGGCGTAGATATTGTCGAGGGTGAACTGTCCCTGCGGGCTGACGAAGGCGGCGCCGAGCAGGTAGACGGTAGGCAGGACGAGGAACATCACCACGAAGATGACGAAGGGGGCGACGCCCAGCCATTCAAAGGACAGGCGGCGGCGGGGTTTCGGTACCGGTGCCGGTGCGGGAAGGTCGGTCATCAAGCTGCCCCAGTAGACCTCATGGTGCGCCCGTCGAGCCCCGAAAAGCCGGTGCGACAGGCCTGGATCCAGCCACGACCCGAGGGTCGTGGCTGGCGTCGTGACGGAACAGGCTTACTCGGCGACGTTGGCGCCGACGACGGCGTCCCACTGGCCGGTGATCAGCGCCTTGGCTTCGTTCTGCTGCTCGATCGAGGGGAAGATCGCCTTGGCATAGGCGTCAGCCGGCGGCAGGGCATCGAGCAGATCCTGCGGGATCAAGCCGGCTTCGGACATGGCGTTGAAGCGGATCGGGTGGCAATAGCCCTTGAGCCAGCCGAGCTGACCTTCGTCCGAATAGAGATATTCCATCCAGAGCTTGGCAGCGTTGGGGTGCGGCGCATGGGCCGAGATGGCCTGGACATAAACGCCGGCGACGACACCGGTGGCCGGCACGACGATCTCGGCGGCCGGATTGCCTTCGAAGCTGTCGCGGAAGGCGAGCAGGTTGTAGTCCCAAGCGATCAGCACGGGCGTGGTGCCCTGGGCAACCGAAGCGGCCTTGCCGATGACGGGAACGAAATTGCCGGCGGCATTGAGTTCGGCGAAGAAATCGAGGCCAGCCTGGGCGGCGCCCTCGTGGCTGCCGGTCTTGCCGACACCAGCGGCGTAAACGCCCTGGATGGCCTGGTTGGAAGCGCGTGGGTCGCCGGCCAGGGCGACAGAATTGGCATATTCCGGCTTGGTCAGATCGGCCCAGTCGGCGGGCACGGCGGACACCAGATCGGTGTTCACCAGCATGCCCATCACGCCATAGTAGTCGCCATACCAGAAGCCTTCTTCATCCTTGGCATCGGCCGGGATGTCGTCCCAGGTGGAGACCTTATAGGCCTGGATCAGGCCTTCTTCCTTGGCCTGGGGACCAAAGGACAGACCAACGTCTATCACGTCGGGCGCCTGCGGGCCGGTATTGCCGATATTGGCGCGGATGGCCTCGAGCTCGTCGGCCGAGCCGGCGTCAGGGTTGAGTTCGTTGACGGTGATGTCGGGGTACTTGGCCTTGAAGCCGGCGATCACGTCGCCATAACCACACCAGCTGTGCGGCAGGGCGATGGTGGTGAGCTGGCCTTCGGCCTTGGCGGCTGCGTAGAGCGCGTCGAGGTCGGCCTGGGCGAAAGCGGGCGCAGAAACGGCGAGCACGGCAAGCATCGACGCGGATGCGCCGAGGGACGTCTTGATGGACATGTTCAGTCTCCCTGAAAAGTCGTTCGTCAACGCCCGTTGGCGAGCGTCGCGGCGAACTGCGGAGGGAGTAGAGAGCGGGTATGACAGTGCGATGACGGAAGGGGCGCTGGCGACCATAGACTGTTGAGCGGGCTCGCCAGAGCGCATTCAGTCTTGCTTGTCCTGCCCCCCGATCGTGCCCCACGTCCGTCAGTCGCAATTGTGACAGTGGCCTATTGTGACAGTTTCGTCCAGATGGTCAAAAAATCATCGCTGGCGGGGGCGGATGGACCGGTTCCGATGCAAGTGGCGGGCCGGGTTGGGGAATTTCCCCGCAGGCCGGATTGGCCCGGTTGTTATAGTTTAGAATGCTTCCAAGTTATTGAAGTACCAATTGATTATCCAAGGTGACATTGATAGTCCGGTTTACAGAAATCCTTTGGAGGATCAGTGATGATCTCGTTCAGCACGCGCGGTCTGCGCCGTCTTGCCCTTGCCCTGACCCTGTCGGTCATGCCCGTAGCGGCCTTTGCCGCTCCGCCGGCGGAAGCCGATGTGCTCAGCCACTATGCCGACATTGCGCTGGCCAGCTATGAAGATGCGCTGAGTACGGCCAAGGCGCTCGATGCGGCCGTGGATGCGCTGATCACGGCCCCGAGCGACGCGACGCTGGAGGCGGCCCGGGCGGCCTGGAAGACGGCGCGCGTGCCCTATCAGCAGAGCGAGGCCTTCCGCTTCGGCAATCCCATTGTCGATGAATGGGAAGGACGGGTGAATGCCTGGCCGCTCGACGAAGGTCTGATCGACTATGTCGACGCCAGCTATGGCAGCGAGAGCGACAGCAATGGCCTCTATGTCGCCAATGTCATCGCCAATCCCAAGCTGGCCATTGATGGCGTCGAACTGGATGCGACCGAGATCACGCCGGCACTGCTGCAGACGCAGTTGCAGGAGGCGGCGGGCGTCGAGTCCAATGTGGCCACCGGCTACCACGCCATCGAGTTCCTGCTGTGGGGCCAGGACCTGAACGGCACCGGCCCAGGTGCCGGTGCACGACCCTTTACGGATTACTCGACGGCCGAGCATGCCGACCGCCGCGCCGCCTATCTCAAGGCGGCGTCGAGCCTGCTGGTCGCCGATCTCGAGGAGATGGTGGGCAACTGGACGGCGGACGGCGCGGCCCGGGCGGCCCTGCCCGAGCAGGGCATTTCGACCATCCTGACCGGCATGGGCTCGCTGAGCTTTGGCGAGGTGGCTGGCGAGCGCATGAAGCTGGGCCTGCTGCTGCACGATCCTGAAGAAGAGCATGACTGCTTTTCGGACAATACCCATGCCTCGCACCTCAATGATGCGGTGGGCATCCAGAACGTCTATCTGGGGCAATATACCCGCGTGGACGGCACAGTGATCGAGGGCCCATCGCTGGCCCAGGTTATCGCCGACAAGGATGCGGCATTGGACGGGGAAATCCAGGCGCTGCTGGCCGATACCGTCGCCAAGATGCAGGTCATGGCCGACCGCGCCGAGGGTGGCGAGGCCTATGACCAGCAGATCGGCGAAGGCAATGCAGAGGGTAATGCCGTGGTGCAGGCGGCGATCGACGGACTGATCGCCCAGACCCGCGGCATCGAGCGGGCCGTGGCGCTGCTCGAACTGGGCGATGCGGTGACGATCGAGGACAGTGACTCGCTGTCAAACCCGGATGCCGTGTTCCAATAGAAGGGCCAGCCTCCAAGGAGGCTGCCCCCTCCCGACCGCCCCTGCGACAGGGAGCAGATGCTCCACTCCAGGCATATGATAGCGGAGACGCCGCTGCCGGGTTTACCCGGCAGAATCCTCCCCCTATTCCGGGGGAGGCCGGAGAGGGTAACCTCTCCATAACCGGACAGACGCCATGAAAACCCGCCTCACCCTTGCCCTTGTTGCGCTGCTGGCCGGCGGGATTGTCTTTGCCCGGGATGGCGTCGTGCGAAGCGATCTGAAGCCGGAGGATCTGGTGCGGGTGCAGCAGGTGACGGCGCCGACAACGGACTTCAGCAAGGCCGAGAATTTCGAGGGCAAGCCGGCGGGCAAGGGCACGACGAGTTTTGCGCCCAATGCCGACTCCTTCAGCCACTTCCTCGACAATCTGAGCTTTGAACAGGAAGAGCAGTTCAAGCTGGGCAATGCGCTGTTCCGCAAGATCTGGGTGAGTTCGCCCAGTTCGACCCAAGCGTCGGACGGGCTGGGGCCGCTGTTCAATGCGCGTGGCTGCCAGAGCTGCCACATCAAGGACGGGCGCGGCCATCCGCCCTTCGAGGGGCAGGGTGAGAATGTGTCGATGTTCCTGCGCCTGTCGGTGCCGCCGGGGGCGGATGATCCGCGGCCGCGCATTGACGGGGTGACGGACGAAGAGGTGGGTGACCCCATCTATGGCGGCCAGCTGCAGGACTTTGCCGTGCCCGGCCTTGCGGCCGAGGGGCGGATGGTGATCGACTACAGCGACCTGCCGGTGACGCTGGGCGACGGTACGGTGGTGACGCTGCGGTCACCAGCCTATTCGGTTGCCGATCTCAATTACGGGCCGCTGGCGGATGACATCATGCTGTCGCCGCGGCTGGCCAATCCGATGAGCGGGCTGGGGCTGGTCGAGGCCATTCCGGCCGAAGACATCCTGGCCCATGCCGATCCTGAGGACAGCAATGGCGACGGCATTTCCGGGCGTGCCAACTGGACGATCGAACCGGTCAGCCAGTCGGTGATGCTCGGCCGCTTCGGCTGGAAGGCCGGCAAGGCCAGCGTGCGCAGCCAGTCGGCCGCTGCCTTTGCCGGCGATATCGGCATTGCCACGCCGCTCGTGGATGCGCCGCATGGCGACTGCACCACCAAACAGGCCGAATGCCTGGCCATGCCGACCGGCGTGCAGACGCGTCTGGGACCTTCCGAGGCGCCCGACCCAGTGCTCGACCTGGTGACCTTCTATGCGCAGACCCTAGGCGTGCCGGAGCGCCGCGATGTCGATGCGCCAGAAGTATTGCGCGGCAAGCAGGCGTTTTACGAGGCCGGTTGCGCCAGCTGCCACGTGCCCAAATTCGTCACCAGCCGGGACGCGGAGAATCCGGCCCACCGGTTCCAGCTGATCTGGCCCTATGGCGATTTCCTGCTGCATGACATGGGCGAGGGCCTGGCCGATCACCGGCCGGAGGGGCAGGCAGACGGCTATGAGTGGCGCACGGCGCCGCTCTGGGGGATCGGGCTGACAGAAACCGTTTCGGGGCACACATTTTTCCTGCATGATGGCCGCGCGCGCAATCTGACCGAAGCCATATTGTGGCATGGCGGAGAAGCCCAGGCGGCGCGCGACGACTTTGCCGGGATGTCGAAAGCCACCCGCGATGACCTGCTGAGCTTTCTGGGATCCCTTTGATGCGCTTGATGATAATTGCCGCGCTGATGCTCGCCTTTGCCGGGGCCGCATCGGCGCAGGAGACGACGCCCGGAGAAGTGCTGCACGCCGCCGTTGTCGATGTGATCCGCCCCAATATGCTGCGGCTTGACGCGGGCGCGCGCGGGCTCGACAGCGCCATGACCGCGCTCTGTGCCGTGCCGTCGCAGGATGGCGTGGCGATCGCAGCCCAGCAGTTCAAGCAGGTTGTAGGCGCCTATGGCAGGATCGACTTCCTGCGCATCGGGCCGCTGATGGAAGACAACCGGGCCGACCGTCTGCTGTTCTGGCCGGACCGGCGCGGTATCGGGCTCAAGCAGGTACAGGCGATCCTGGCCGAGGAAGATGCGACCGCGACCGACCTGGCCGGCCTGAGGGCCAAGAGTGTGGCCGTACAGGGACTGGGGGCGCTCGAATTCGTGCTGTTCGGCACCGGGGCAGAGAGCCTGACCGATGCGACAGGCGCGTTCCGCTGCGCCTATGGACAGGCGATTGCCGGCAATATTGCCGGCATGGCCAAGGAAATGGTGGCGGGGTGGTATGTGCCGGGTGGCATTGCCGACCA
This sequence comes from Devosia beringensis, assembly GCF_014926585.1. Classification (NCBI taxonomy): domain Bacteria; kingdom Pseudomonadati; phylum Pseudomonadota; class Alphaproteobacteria; order Hyphomicrobiales; family Devosiaceae; genus Devosia; species Devosia beringensis. Next base: position 2,674,568 of record NZ_CP045422.1, read on the forward strand.
TTTGCAGAGCCCGCAGCCGGACTATGCCGACTATCGCTCGGAAACCGAAGCCATGGAGGCGCTGGTGGGGCTGGTGTCGCACGGCTTGGAAGGGTTGCGCGACAAGCATCTGCTGCCGTTCATGGCCAGCGATGGCGGCCCCGCCAAGCCCAAGCTGGCAGCGTTCTGGCGCGCCGGCATGACAATGGCATTCGTGCGCGCCAATGTGGACGGCATGGCCGAGCTGGTCGCCCGTTCCGGGATGGCGCGGGCGGTGGGCGAGGCCAATCGGGGCCTCGACAACTCCATCCAGTTTGAATTCCGCAATGCGGTGCGGGCGCTCGACCTGGTGACGCTGCCGGTCGAGGCGGCGGTGGCCGACGACAAACAGGCGGCGGCGCTCAGTTATCTGGTGCTGGTGACCGGTTCGTTGCAGGCGATGGTCGGCGAGCAATTGCCAACGGCGCTCGGCCTCAGCGTCGGATTTTCCTCGCTGGACGGAGATTAGCATGTGGCAGCGCCGGGCGTTTCTGAAGGCGGCGGGGGCGGGCTTTGCCGCGAGCCTGCTGCCGCGTCAGGCGCTAGCGCTGGAGCAGACCGAACTGGTGTTTGCCAGCGCGGTGCAGACCGCCAGCGGGAACTATGGCGCCGTGCTGCTGGGCGAGGCGGGCGAGCTGATCGCCAGCATTGACCTGCCCGATCGCGGTCATGACATCACGCTGAGCCGCGAGGCCGGGCGCGGCGTGGTGTTCGCCCGCCAGCCGGGGACCTTTGCCGTGGTCTTCGACCCCAGCGGCAGGGAAGCGCCGGTGACGCTGACCAGCGTGGCGGGGCGGCACTTTTTCGGCCATGGCGTGTTCTCTCCGGACGGCAAGCTGCTCTACGCCACCGAGAGCGATTTTGAAGCCGCGCAGGGCGTGGTGGGGATATATGACGCCGGTGACGGCTATCGCCGGATCGGCGAATTTCCCACTTATGGCACCGGTCCGCATGAAATGTTGCTGATGCCCGATGGGGTCACGCTGGTGGTGGCCAATGGCGGGATCGAGACGCATCCCGATTATGGCCGGACCGAATTGAATCTCGAGACCATGGACCCTTCGGTGGTGTTCATCGACCGCCGCGACGGTGGCCTCGTGGGGCAGTTGCGGCTCGATTCCGGGCTGCACCAGCTATCGATCCGCCACATGGCGACTGATGGATGTGGCCGGGTCTGGTTCGGCTGCCAATATCGCGGCGCGCCCAGCGAGAGCCCGCAACTGGTGGGCTATGCCAGCATGGATGGCGACATCAGGCTGATCGAGTTGCCGCCCGGCACGCTGGCCGACCTGCGCAATTATGTCGGTTCGGTTGCCGCCTCGGCCGACGGGGCGACCATCGCGGTGTCCTCGCCTGAGGGCGACCTGCTGGTGGCGATCGACGTCGAGGGACGCCGACCGGTGCTGGCGCAGACGCTGCGCAATGGCTGTGGCCTGGCGCCGGACGGCACGGGATTTGTTGCCAGCAGCGGGCTGGGCGAACTGATCGGCATGGCCGGCGCGGCGCGGGAAACCAAGCGCTTCGACTTCCAGTTCGATAACCACCTGCTGCGGGTGGGGTAGCTTATCCTGCAACCCTGAGCTCGCGCCTGTCGGCATCAAGCGTCGTGGGTCGTCCCATCAGGATGCTTCTGGCGCCGGGGCCGTGACCGAGCGGGAGACCGCCCAGCAGCGGAATGCCGAGCGGCTGCAGATGCTCCCGCAACAGGTCGGTTATGGTCAGCGTGCCGCTCGGCTTGAAGTCGGTGAACTGCCCTATGGCAATGGCGGCGACACCATCAAGATGACCACCCTTGCGCAGCATGGTCAGTTGCCGGTCGACCTGCCCGATGAACATATTAACCGCTTCGAGCAGCAGGATGCAGCCATCCAGCGGGGGCAGGGCCCAGCCTGCCGCGGTGGCGATCATGTCAAGATTGCCGCCTAACAGAGCACCCTGGGCGGTGCCGCCTGTGGTGAGGCTGGCGGTTGGCTCTTCCGGCTGGGGCGTCAAGACAGTGGCCGGACTGCCCATCAGGATCGCCTTGAGCGGCGCAATATCGGCCTGCCTCTCCCAGTCCCGCTCATCGCCCTGAAACGCACCATGCACGGCCCCGCCAACGCCGTGCTTCCAGAGCGCCAGTTGCAGGATGGTGATGTCACTGAAGCCCACCACGAATTTGGGGTCGTTGCGGGCGGCGGCAAAATCGAGCGCGTCGGCAATGCGGTAGGATCCCTTGCCGCCGCGCGTGGCGAATATCGCCCTTACCTGCGGATCACGCAGTGCCGCGTTGACATCGTAAAGGCGCTGTTCGTCAGTGCCGGCCAGATAGTTCAACCGCTCAAAGGCATGTTCGCCAAAATCGACCTCCAGCCCCCAGTGCCGGAGAGCCTCGGCGGTTTCTTCGATATCTGACCGCTGACAGGGACTGGCTGGAGAGACGAAGCGGATCTTGTCGCCGGGCTGCAGCGGTCGCGGGAAAACAGCATTCATGAAATGGCCTCGCAGGACTCAAGGATAGAAGGCCAGGAAAACCTGACTATGTCGACGCCAGCGAAACACTGATTTGTGCACGGTTTTGCCAGCGTGGCCCGCCCTGCAAGCAGCACAGATGGCATGTTTGATCGCGGAGGCGCTCAGCTTGGCGCCGGGCCGGTGCTTTCGCGCAGAACCAGTTCGACTGGCCAGACCTCGTGGATGTCGGCCACGGGCTTGCCGGCCTGGATCTGCAGGATCAACTCGGCAATGCGAATGCCGGCCAGGCTGATCGAGGAGCGGGTGGTCGACATGGAGGGGTACATGTTGTCGGCGTTGAGATAGGGGAAGACGTCGTCATGGGCGATCATGGACACGTCCTGGCCCAAGGTCAGCCCGGCCTGGCGAATGGCCCGGAAGACGCCGAGCGCGGTCATCATCGAGCCGGCGAGGAAGGCCGTCGGCGGGGTGTCCAGCTCGAGCATGTCATGGGCGGTGCGGAAGGCGATTTCGTCGCTGAAGGCGGCATTGCTCAGCAGTGCCGGATCGCAGGGCACGCCGCGGGCCGCGAGCGCCTTGCGGTAGCCGCTCTCGCGGTGCACGGCAAAGGTGCGATCCTTGAAGCCGTTGAACAAAGCGATGCGGCGATGGCCGAGATCGAGCAGGTGGCTGGTGGCGCGCTCGATGGCGCCGGCATTGTCGATATCGAGCCAGGCATGGGGCGCGCCGATTTCGGTGCGGCCATGCAGAACGAATGGAATATTAAGCTCCATCAGCAGTTTGGCTCGCTCGTCATGCAGGGTGGGCGAATGCAGGATGATGGCATCGACCTTCTGGCTGGCGGCCAGACGGCGATAGGCGGCGACTTCTTCGTGATAGGTCTGGACCGTGGTGACGATGATGTCGATTTCCTCTTCGGCCAGGCGCCCGCCGACGCCGCTGAGGAACTCGCTGGTATGGGGGCCGAATTCGGAGGAGCCGCGCAGCACCATGCCGATGGCGCCGGCGCGGCCGGTGGCCAGGCGCAGCGCATTGGCATTGGGGCGATAGCCGAGCCGTGTCGCGGTCTCGGCGACGCGCAGCCGCGTGGCCTCGTTGACCTCTGGATAGCCATTGAGGGCGCGGCTGACGGTGGTCTGCGACAGGCCGAGATGCTCGGCCAGATCCTTTAGTCTCATAAGCGTGCGTGGCCCCTTCCGCGTCCGCTGGCAGGCCGGTGCCTTGGCTGGCACCTGGTCCGTTCGGCCGGCATGGGGGCAGCGGGTCGGCATCGAGCCGGTCCGCATCTTCCTCCATGCGCATTCAAAGCGATTTCAAATTGCGACGCAAGGCCCGGTTTTCATGGGGTGGTTTTGCCGTGATCGCAGCGGGCTGGCGGTCACTCCTGGGTGAGCCAGTTTGTCTCAGGCAGCCGTAACCTGCTGTGCGGTTAAGGTTATATCGATTGAAGCCCCTGATATCCCGTGATGGCGATAGAGCCGTGCTTGACAGGCCATGGCCACTCTGGTTGGTTTCGGCCCAAAGCGCTTTGACCTGATGCCGGAGACGGCAGTGCAGCTGGCGCTTGGCGGGAGGACAGGCCCTTCATGCCGGCGCAAGCGCAGGCAGAATGGCGTGATCTCTCTTTTTCGGCTTACCGGGAGGATATCTTATGAAGCTCACCATGATGACAACGGCAATGCTGCTGGGCATTTCGTTGACGGCGACCAATGTGCAGGCGCAGGAACTGATGTTCCCCAAGGGCGAAGGCGCCTTCAGCTGGGCAGCGCTCGAAGAATTTGCCGCCGCCCATAGCGATCTGGCGGGCCAGACCCTGACCATTTGGGGTCCATGGCGCGAAGGCGGCGACCAGGAAATGTTTGAAAGCGTGCTGGCCTATTTCGAGGATGCCACCGGCGCAACGGTGAACTACGCCTCCTCGGAAAACTACGAGCAGCAGGCACAGATCGATGCTGCCGCCGGCTCGTCGGCCAATATCACCATCCTGCCGCAGCCAGGCCTGCTGGCCGACATGGCCTCCAAGGGCTATCTCGTGCCGCTGTCGGACGAGGTCAAGGCGGCCGTTGAATCCGGCAATGCTGCCGGTTCGTCCTTCGTCTCGCTGGGCACCTATGCCAATGCGAGCGGCGAAGAGGCCTTCTATGCCGTGCCCTACAAGTCGGACCTGAAGTCGCTGGTGTGGTACTCGCCGGACAATTTCGCCGATGCCGGCTATGAAGTGCCGCAGAGCTATGAAGAGCTCAAGACGCTCACCGAGACCATGGTTGCCGATGGCGTGACGCCATGGTGCATCGGCCTGGGTTCGGGCGGCGCGACCGGCTGGCCGGCGACCGACTGGATCGAAGACATCATGCTGCGCATCAATACGCCGGAAGATTATGATGCCTGGGTCAGCAATGAACTCAAGTTCAACGATCCAAAGGTCGTGGCTGCGCTCGAGGAATTCGGCTGGTTCGCCAAGGATGATGCCAAGGTTGCCGGTGGCGTCGCTGCCGTGGGCACCACGGACTTCCGCGAAAGCCCGCTCGGTCTCTTTGCCGTGCCGCCAGCCTGCTACATGCACCACCAGGCCTCGTTCATTCCGTCCTTCTTCCCTGAAGGCACCGAACTGGGCACCGATGCGGACTTCTTCTACTTCCCCGCTTCGACCGAACGCGATCTGGGCCAGCCCGTGCTCGGCGCCGGTACTCTTGCCGTAGTCACCAAGGATTCCCCTGCTGCCCAGGCCTTCATCGACTTCCTGATGAACCCGATCTCCAACGAGATCTGGATGGCTCAGTCCGGCTTCCTGTCGACGCTGCTGGCTGCCAATGTCGAGACCTATGCCAATGACACCCTCAAGGGTGAAGGCCAGATCCTGCTCGACGCGACCACGTTCCGCTTCGACGGGTCCGATCTGATGCCAGGCGCCATCGGCGCCGGCAGCTTCTGGACCGGCATGGTGGACTTTGTCGGCGGCAAGTCTGCACAGCAGGTTGGCGACGAAATCCAGGCAAGCTGGGACGCCATCAACTAAGACGGCTATAAGAAGAATCATCGAGACCGGCGCACGCGCCGGTTTCGTCCTATAAAAAGACGTCTGGATACGGGAGGAGCGGCAATTGGGCGATATTGTGCAGCAATTGTTTGGCGCCGTCATCGCCATTGCCGTGGCGCTCGCCGCCTGTGTTGCCTATTTCTGGGGCAGCAACTGGCTGCTCGACCGCTTCCTCAATTCCGACAATGTGACGGGGGAAGCCGTTACCCGGCGTGACAGTCTGCGCGACCGGATCCGCCCGTGGCTGTTCCTGTTGCCGGCGCTGCTGTTCCTGTCGGTCTACCTGATCTATCCCGTGTTCGAGACGCTGCGCCTCAGCCTGCTCGACAAGTCCGGCCGCAATTTCGTGGGCTTTGCCAATTACGCCTGGGCGCTGTCGGACAGCAATTTCCAGCGCTCGATCCTCAACAACATCATGTGGCTGATCGTGGTGCCGTCGCTGGCGACCGCCTTCGGACTGGTGATCGCCGTTTTGGCGGACCGGCTGTGGTGGGGCAATATCGCCAAGTCGCTGGTGTTCATGCCGATGGCGATCTCGTTTGTCGGCGCCTCGGTGATCTGGCGCTTCGTCTATGACTATCGCGGCGAGGGTGACGTGCAGATCGGCCTGCTCAACGCCATCGTCACCGGCTTCGGCCTGCCGCCGCAGGCCTGGATCACCATTCCGTTCTGGAATTCGCTGTTCCTGATGATCATCCTGGTCTGGATCCAGACCGGCTTTGCCATGGTGATCCTGTCGGCGGCGCTGCGCGGCATTCCCGAGGAAACGCTCGAGGCCGCCCGCATCGACGGCGCCAGCGATATCCGCATCTTCTTCGACATCATGATCCCGCAGATCATGGGGACGATCGTGGTGGTATGGACCACCATCACCATCGTGGTGCTCAAGGTGTTCGACATCATCTTTGCCATGACCAATGGGCAATGGGACACCGAAGTGCTGGCCAATTTCATGTTCAAGTGGATGTTCGTCAACTTCGACTATGGCCGCGGCTCGGCCATTGCCGTGGTGATCATGCTGGCCGTGCTGCCGATCATGATCTGGAATATCCGTCGCGCCAATGCAGAGCAGGGGACACGCTAATGACCGCTGTCACCGAAACATCCGAGGCCGTTGTCGCCGCGCCGACCGTGCGCCGCAAGAACTGGTTCCAGCGCGTGCGGCCGGGACGGGTCGTGACCCATCTGGTGCTGCTGGCGCTGGTGGCGCTGTGGACGCTGCCGACCGTGGGCCTGCTGGTCTCCTCGCTGCGCGACAAGGACCAGCTGGCGGTGTCGGGCTGGTGGACGGCGCTGAGCACGTCGGAATCGCTGGGCGTGACGCGCATCGGCACCGCCGCCGACCAGGCAGCCGAAGACGGTCGCTATGTCATCCGCGGCAATGTGTTCGGCAGCGATACCAACAAGCAATTGGGTGGCTTCGGGCTGAGCAATCGGGAGCCGGCGGCAGAGCCACCCGGCGGCAGCCTGCCCATGTCGGAAGGCGGCGCGATCAGCGTGGCTGAAGACGGCAATTTTGAATGGGTCTCCGATACCGAGTTCACCCATACGCGCGGCCCGCGCGTTTTCTACCAGGCCCGTATTGCGCCGCGCTTCACGCTCGACAATTACTGGGAAGTGCTGACATCCAACGGGGTGGCGCGCAGCTTCATCAACTCGTTCACGGTGACCATTCCGGCCACCATCATCCCGATCCTGATCGCCGCCTTTGCCGCCTATGCGCTGGCGTGGATGCGGTTTCCGTTCCGCGGCCTCATCGTCGCGCTGGTGGTGGGCCTGCTGGTCGTGCCGCTGCAGATGTCGCTGATCCCGCTGCTGACGCTCTATAACCAGATCGCGCAGCTCATGGGCGCCTCGGATGGCAAGACCTATCTGGGCATATGGCTGGCCCATACCGCCTTCGGCCTGCCGCTGGCCATTTATCTCTTGCGCAATTACATGGTGGGCCTGCCCAAGGAGATCATGGAATCGGCGCGCATCGACGGCGCCAGCCACTTCAAGATCTTTACCGGCATGGTGCTGCCGCTGAGCTTTCCGGCGCTGGCCTCGTTCTCGATCTTCCAGTTCCTGTGGGTGTGGAATGACCTGCTGGTGGCCATGGTGTTCCTGGGCGCGCAGCAGGATCGCCTGGTGCTGACCGGCAAGCTGGTAAGCCTGCTCGGTTCGCGCGGCAATAACTGGGAAATCCTCACGGCCGGGGCATTCATCACCATCGTGGTGCCGCTGATCGTGTTCTTTGCGCTGCAGCGCTATTTCGTCCGCGGGTTGCTGGCGGGTTCAGTCAAGTAAGTCGGGCACTCGGCCTGCAGCCGTCCCCGGACGGTTCATGAGAAGAAAGAAGAGCGGATCGTGACAAACCTCAAGCTCACCGACCTCAGCAAGCGTTATGGCCAGGTTGAAGTGCTCAAGCACATCAATCTCGACATCCATTCGGGCGAGTTCATGGTGTTTGTCGGCCCGTCGGGCTGCGGCAAGTCCACCCTGCTGCGCTGCATTGCCGGGCTTGAGGAAATCACCGGCGGCACGCTCGAGATCGAGGGCGAGGTGGTCAATGATCGTGCCCCGTCCAAGCGTGGCATTGCCATGGTGTTCCAGAGCTATGCGCTCTATCCGCATATGAGCGTGTTCGACAACATGGCTTATGCGCTCAAGATCGCCAATGCGCCCAAGGAAGAGATCGAGACCAAGGTCGCTGCAGCCGCAGAGCAGCTGCAGCTGACGCCCTATCTCAAGCGCCTGCCGGGGCAGCTGTCGGGTGGGCAGCGCCAGCGCGTGGCGATCGGCCGGGCCATTGTGCGCGACCCCAAGGTGTTCCTGTTCGACGAGCCGCTCAGCAATCTGGACGCGGCGCTGCGCGTGGCCACGCGCATCCAGATCGCCAAGCTGCACGAGACCATGACCAAGACCACCATGATCTATGTGACGCATGACCAAGTCGAGGCGATGACGCTGGCCGACCGGATCTGCGTGCTGCGCGACGGCCAGATCCAGCAGGTCGGCACGCCGATGGAGCTCTACGAGACGCCCCAATCGCTGTTTGTGGCGAGCTTTATCGGCTCGCCCAAGATGAACCTGATCGAGGGTGAACTGGCCAAGCCGTTCAATGCCCATACGGTGGGGATTCGCAGCGAGCACATGACCGTATCTCCCGATGCCGGCACCTGGAGCGGCACGGTGATCCATACGGAAAACCTGGGCTCGGACAGCTATGTCTATATCGACATGGGCCAGGAGGACCCGGTTGTGGTGCGCGTCGATGGCTCGACCAAGTATCGCAGCGGCGACAATATCCACTTCTCGCCGATCGACGACAAGATCCATCGCTTCGACGCTGCCGGCCTGCCTGTCGGCTGATCTGCGGGCCAGGTCACAGGCCGACCTGGCTGCCCCAACAAACCTGCTCCGCACCGGCCAGGCTATGCCTGTTGGCGGCTGGCAATTTTTGGTTGCCTACTTGGCTGGTTGTCGACAGCCGCCTCTGGATGTCATCCCGCCACGTCGCGTTAACCGACGCGCGGTCAGTCTTCCAAAGCGGTTTCAAATTTCAGCAAAATAGTTAACACCGAACCGTCTGGCTTGAGGTGCGTACATCAGAATGCCTGTGCCGGGATGTAGCGCGAAATTCACATTGTCATTCTATCCTGCTGATCCAGAAGGATAAAATCTGACCGCGTTGCGACGTCAGGCGAGTTACCCACAACGCGCGCTTGACAGAGATTTGGCGCTCTGCTTTCTTTTTAACCAAAGCGCTTTGAAAAGACGGCAGGATTGCCGCGACACAGGGCTTTTGAGGGAGGGGATCGAGTATGTCGGCACAGCTGTGTCGGGCTGCCCATGCCTTTCCGAAGGATGTTTCATTCGGGAGGAAATCTAATGAAAATGCACACAATGCTCGTTGGTCTGCTGACGAGCGTGACCCTGGTGATGGGGTCGGCCCAGGCCGCGGAGCTCTCAATTGTCTCGGGTGATACCGGCAATGGCCTGGCCTTCCTGCGCAGCCAGCTCGACAAGTTTGAGGCCGATACGGGCAATACCGTCACCATCGTGCCGATGCCTTCCTCGACGAGCGATCAGTTCGGCCAGTATCGGCTGTGGCTGGCGGCCGGCAATGCCGATATCGACGTGTACCAGACCGACGTGATCTGGGCGCCGCAGCTGGCCGATCAGTTCCTCGATCTGACCGATGCGGCCAAGGATGTTGTGGGCGAGCACTTCCCCTCGATCATCGAGTCGCAGACCGTGGACGGCAAGCTTGTCGCCCTGCCGGCCTTCACCGACGCACCGGCGCTGTTCTACCGCACTGACCTGCTGGAAAAGCACAACAAGCCCGTCCCCACCACCTGGGACGAGATGGCCGCGACCGCGCAGGAAATTATGGATGCCGAGCGCGCCGAGGGCCAGGCCGACATGTATGGCTTCGTGTTCCAGGGCAATGCCTATGAAGGCCTTACCTGCGACGCGCTGGAATGGGTGATGTCCAATGGCGGCGGCCAGATCGTCGAAGCCGATGGCACTATCTCTATCAACAACGAGAAGGCCGCTGCCGCCATCGATCGCGCCGCCGGCTGGATCGGCACCATCTCGCCCGATGGCAACCTGGCCTATCAGGAAGAAGAAAGCCGCGGCGTTTGGCAGCTGGGCAATGCGGTGTTCATGCGCAACTGGCCCTATGCCTATGCGCTGGGCAATGGCGATGACTCGGCGGTGAAGGGCAAGTTCGACGTGGCCCCGCTCCCGGCCGGTGATGGCGAAGGCGCCCGTTCGGCGGCGACGCTGGGCGGCTGGAACGTGGCTGTGTCCAAGTACTCGCCCGATCCGGAAGAGGCCATCAAGCTGGCGCTCTACCTGTCCTCGACCGAGGTACAGAAGGAACGCGCCATCAACCAGTCCAACCTGCCAACCATCGAGTCGCTCTATGACGACGCAGACGTGCTGGCCGCCTCACCCTTCATGGCCAACTGGAAAGAGATTTTCCAGAATGCCGTGCCACGGCCATCGGCCCCCACCAAGGTCAAGTACAACGAGGTCTCCTCGCTGTTCTGGAGCGCCGTGCACAACACGCTGTCGGGCAATGGCTCGGCCGCCGAGAACCTCGAAGTTCTTGAAGCCGATCTGACCGAGCTCAAGGGCGACGCCTGGTAAGTCCTCCCAGGACACCACGGGGTGGACGGCCGGTGACCCGGCCGCCCGCCCCGACCCATATAGTGCGCAGGGAGAGGCAGAATGGCGAGTGATATAGCGGTGTCCGCCCGCCCCATCGTGGTGGTCAAGGGACGAACGGAACTGAGCCAGCAAAGGCTGGCGGCGGCACGATGGTTCCTGCTGCCCATGCTGGCGGCGCTGTGCGTGGTGGCCGGCTGGCCATTGCTGCGCTCGATCTGGTTTTCCTTCACCGATGCCTCGCTGACGGACCTCTATGGGGCCGAATTCATCGGCGTAGGCAATTATATACGCTGGACCACGCTGGAAAGCGGCAGGACAGTCTATCGCGGCCTGCTGGTCGACCCGGCTTGGTGGAATGCGGTGTGGAACACGCTGCGCTTTGCCTTCTGGTCGGTGAGTTTCGAGGCAGTGTTCGGCATGATCGTGGCTCTGGTGCTCAATGCCGAATTCCGCGGTCGTGGCTTTGTCCGTGCCGCCATCCTCATTCCCTGGGCGATCCCGACGATCGTTTCGGCCAAGATGTGGGCCTGGATGCTCAATGACCAATTCGGCATTCTCAACGATCTGGGCCTGCGCCTGGGCCTGCTCAGCCAGAAGGTGGCCTGGACGGCCACGGCCGAGACGGCCATGCAGGCCGTGCTGGTGGTCGATATCTGGAAGACCACGCCGTTCATGGCGCTGCTGATCCTGGCCGGGCTGCAGATGATCCCCAAGGACATTTACGAGGCGGCCGAACTGGACGGCGTGCATCCGGCCAAGCAGTTCTTCGCCATCACCCTGCCGCTGGTGCGGCCGGCCCTGATGGTGGCGATCATCTTCCGGCTGCTCGACGCGCTGCGCATTTTCGACCTGATCTATGTGCTGACGCCCAATAGCGCGGCGACCAAGACGATGAGCGTGCTGGCGCGGGAGAACCTGTTCGACTTCGACAAGTTTGCCTATGGCTCGGCGCAATCGACGCTGCTGTTCCTGATCATCGCGGTGCTGACCGTGCTCTATATCTGGCTGGGCAAAGTCCGGTTTGACGGGGGAGACCGCTGATGGGCGCGACATTGGATCTTTGGAAACTGACCAAGACGGTGCTGTTCTATGCGCTGGTGGTGGTCATCGTCGTGGTCTCCATCTTCCCGTTCTACTACGCCATCCTGACGAGCTTCAAATCGGGCACCGACATCTTCCGGGTGACCTATTGGCCGGTGTCGTTCTCGTGGGAGAACTACATTGCCGTGCTCAACCAGGGCAGTTTCCCGCGTAATCTGCTCAACTCGGTCTTCGTGGCCACGGTTACGGTGATGCTGGCGCTGTTCCTGGCGGTGACGGCGGCGTTCGCGCTCAGCCGGGTACGCTTCCAGGGGCGTGGCTTGCTGTTGATGGTGATCCTGGCCGTCTCGATGTTCCCCCAGATCGCGGTGCTGGCGGGGCTGTTCGAGGTGATCCGCGCACTGGGCATCTACAACACGCCCTGGGCGCTGATCTTTTCCTACACTATCTTCACGCTGCCCTTTACCGTCTGGGTGCTGACCACCTTCATGCGCGACCTGCCGGTCGAGATCGAGGAGGCCGCCATTGTCGACGGGGCCAGCCCCTGGGTGATCATTACCCGCGTGTTCATGCCGCTGATGTGGCCGGCACTGGTGACCACGGGCCTGCTGGCCTTTATCGGGGCCTGGAATGAGTTCCTGTTCGCGCTGACCTTCACGTCATCGAACGATACCCGCACCGTACCGGTGGCCATTGCGCTGCTGTCGGGCGGTTCGCAATATGAAACGCCCTGGGGCCTGATCATGGCGGCGTCGGTGATCGTCACCGTGCCGCTGGTGGTCCTGGTGCTCATTTTCCAACGTAAAATTGTGTCGGGCCTTACCGCCGGCGGCGTCAAGGGTTGAGGAGCTAAACAATGGCAAGCATCGAGCTGCGTAACATCCGCAAGGCCTTTGGCGTGGTCGAGGTGATCAAGGGGGTCGACCTGACGGTCCGCAAGGGCGAGTTCATGGTCTTTGTCGGTCCGTCGGGTTGCGGCAAATCCACCCTGCTGCGGCTGATCTCGGGGCTGGAGGACATTACCTCGGGCGAGATGCTGTTCGACGGCAAGGTGGTCAATGCGCTGGCGCCGTCCAAACGCGGCATCGCCATGGTGTTCCAGAGCTATGCGCTCTATCCGCACATGACGGTGTTCGACAACATGGCCTTCGGGCTGACGCTGGAAAAGGGCCATGGCAAGGAGGAGATCCGCCAGCGCGTCGAGAAGGCGGCAGAAATGCTGCAGATCACGCCCTATCTCGACCGGCTGCCCAAGCAGCTTTCGGGTGGGCAGCGGCAGCGCGTGGCGATCGGGCGGGCGATCACGCGCGACCCCAAGGTGTTCCTGTTCGATGAGCCGCTGAGCAATCTGGATGCTGCGCTGCGGGTGGCGACGCGGATCGAGATCGCCAAGCTGCATGAGAGCATGGACAATGTGACCATGATCTATGTGACGCATGACCAGGTCGAGGCGATGACGCTGGCGGACCGGATCTGCGTGCTGCGGGATGGGCTGATCGAGCAGGTCGGCACGCCCATGGAGCTTTATGAACAACCCAATTCGGTGTTCGTGGCCGGCTTTATCGGCTCGCCCAAGATGAATTTCATCGCCGGCGAGAAGGCCGCGGCCTTCGACGCCCATACGGTGGGCATTCGCGGCGAGCACCTGACCATCGTGCCCGACAATGGCACCTGGAGCGGCACGGTGATCCACAAGGAAAACCTGGGCGCCGACAGCTACGTGTACCTCGAAATGGGCACCGAGGAGCCAGTGGTGGTGCGTCTCGATGGGGCCAATGACTACCGGAGCGGGGACGTGGTGCAGATCACGCCGATGGCCGACCGGGTCCACAGGTTCAATGCGGCAGGCAAACCGATCGCCTGACACGAAAAAACTGTCAGCATCGTCCAACTTTGGCCATCTGGACCCTAGACTGCGTCATATTGGACAGCGCCAATGGCGTGGCGTGCATCGGGCTGGAAGCCGGCTTTGCAACGTGCCAATTTACTGCCGTGCTGCACCTCCCTGCGGCACATCCAACAGGAGAATTTCATGCCGATCCGTACCCTGGTCTGGGGCGAGAACGTTCACGAGCAGAAGAACAAAATCGTCGCCGACAACTATCCCGAGGGGATGCACAACCAGATTGCCAAGCTGCTGGCCAGCGACAGCAATATCGTGACCAGGACCACCACGCTGCAGGAGCCCGAGCATGGCTGCACCGTCGAGGCGCTGGCCGAGACCGACGTGCTGGTCTGGTGGGGCCACGCGGCCCATGGCCAGGTCGAGGACGAGATCGTCGAGCGCATTGCCAAGCGGGTATGGGAGGGCATGGGCCTGATCGTGCTGCATTCGGGCCATTTCTCCAAGATTTTCAAGCGCCTGATGGGCTCGCCCTGTGCGCTGCACTGGCGCGAGGCCGGCGAGCGCGAGCGGCTTTGGGTCACGAGCCCGGGCCATCCGATCGCCAAGGGGCTGCCGGCCTATTTCGAGCTCGAAATGGAAGAGATGTATGGCGAGCCCTTCAGCGTGCCAGAGCCGCTCGAGACCGTGTTTGTCAGCTGGTTCCAAGGCGGGGAAGTGTTCCGCAGCGGCCTGACCTACCGGCGCGGCGCCGGCAATGTGTTCTACTTCCGGCCGGGGCATGAAACCTATCCGACCTATCACGACGACACGGTCGGGCTGGTGCTGCGCAATGCGGTGAACTGGGCCTATAATGCCAACCAGCATCCCGAACTGCTCGAGGCACCCAATACGCCGGTAGAAGAGTCGATCGAACCGCTGGTCGAGCGCGGCCCCAAGCTGCATCACGGCCGCGAAGAAGGCTTCAAGTAGGATGAGCCGGTCTCCAGGTGAGGCTGGCCTGCAAATGGTGGTCTTTTGCGCTTCCGGTGCTCACGTACCTCAGTACGCTCCGCTCCGGCTCTCAAAGACCATCATTTTCGCCTCAGCCTGATCTGGACCCCGACATATCCTTGGTGCCCCCATAACAAACCAATCTGCTGCCAAACCGGCTTGTCAGGCAATGAACGGATCACCGCGGTGATCGAGAAGGATTAAGAGAATGCGGCTGCTCATTCTGGGTACCGGGGGCATGGCCAATACCCATGCCAAGCATTTTGCGGCCATCGAGGGGGTGACCCTGGTGGGCGGGGTGGATGTCGATCCGGCGCGGGTCGAGGCGTTTAACCAGATCCACGGCATCGAGCGGGGCTTCGGCTCGCTGGATGCGGCGCTGGCCTGGGGCGAGTTCGACGCTGTGGCCAATGTCACGCCAGACTCGATCCATCACCCCACGACCATGGCGGCGCTGCGGGCCGGCAAGCACGTGTTCTGCGAAAAGCCGCTGGCGACCGACCACGCCAAGGCCATGGAAATGACCGAGCTGGCCGAGCAGATGGGCCTGATCAACATGGTCAATCTGACCTATCGCAATGTCAGCCAGCTGCAGAAGGCGCGCGAAATCGTGCAGTCGGGCGCGGTGGGCACGGTCAAGCATTTCGAGGCCAGCTATCTGCAAAGCTGGCTGGTATCGAAGGCCTGGGGCGACTGGCGCACCGAGAGCCAGTGGCTTTGGCGGCTGAGCAAGAAGCACGGCTCAAACGGCGTGCTGGGCGATATCGGTGTGCATATCCTGGACTTTGCCGCCTTCGGTGCGGGCAGCGATTTCTCCAAGGTCTTCTGCCGGCTCGAAACCTTTGCCAAGGCGGAAAACAACAGAATCGGCGAATATGACCTCGACGCGAATGACAGCTTTGCCATGACGGCGCAGCTGGAAAACGGCGCGCTGGGCGTGATCCATGCCACGCGCTGGGCAACCGGGCATTTCAACGAGTTGCGCCTGCGAATCTATGGCGAGCTGGGCTCTGTGGAGGTGCAGCACCGGCATGACTGGAGCAAGCTGTTCACCTGCCTGGGCGACGATGCGGAAACCGGCACCTGGACGGAAGTGGATGTCGAGCCGGTGCCGACCAACTACATGCGTTTCTTCGAGGCGGTGCAGAGCGGCCAGAACCTCGAACCCAGCTTCCGCCACGCCACCAATATCCAGCGGGTGCTTGATCTGGCTACGGTCACCGATCGCGACCGGCACGAACTGTCGGTGCGCTAGGCGCTTTGTGCGACAGCCGGACTGGCCACGGGCCGGGCCGGCTGACCGGCTGCCGCCCGTAGGCCACATGCGTTGTCCGGTTTGCCGGCACGGCGCAGTGGACCAGCCTCCCGCCCATGGGCGGGCAGGCTGTGGGCCGCCATCAGGGCTGATAGCGTGGTAGCCAGGATGATCTTGTCCATGAATTGCTCCTTTCGTCACCCCTGAAGACGGTCGGGTAACGACCCTAACCCGCTGTGGTTGCAGGGTGAGTGATCACATTTGGTTGGGATGACGCGGTCCGCGGTGCAACTGAATGGCGGGCTCGTGAATTGTCCCGGGTATATTTCACAGGAGCGTCATCGCCATGAGTATCATCTGGGCCATCATCATCGGTTTCTTCGCGGGCTTGATCGCCAAGTGGATCACGCCGGGCGACAACAAGCCTAGCGGCTTCATTCTGACCACGGTGCTGGGCATTATCGGCTCGGTTCTGGCCACGTGGCTGGGCCAGCAGATCTTTGGCGGTGCGCAGAGCGATGGTATCGGCTTCATCAGCGGCATCATTGGTGCCGTCATCATCCTGCTGATCTGGAACCAGGTCGCCCGCCGCCGCTAAGTCTGGATTATCGAACGAGCAAATGGGTGCCTTGCGGCACCCATTTTTGTTTGCTCGGCTATCAATTTCAGACGTAGCGTGGCGCGGGCTGGCCGTTCTGCGTGCCGGCGAAGAGCTTGGCGCGGGCCGCGTCGTAGCTGGCCCAGAGGTCTTCGTCGTGCACGGAGGGCAGGGTGACCTGCTCGCCGCGATCCATGCCGGCGAGACCGGCATCGACCAGTTGCTCGGCCGTCATGAAGACTGACGCATCGAAATTGTCGATCGATATGCCGGCTGTCTCATAGAAGTCTGTCACGGTGCCGGCCGGCAGAACGGCCTGCACCAAGACGCCATTTTCCGCCGCTTCTTCGGCCAAGCCGCGGCTGAAGGTAAGCACGAAGGCTTTGGTGGCGCTGTATAGGGCGCTCATCGGTGATGGGAAGAAACCCATGACCGAGCCGATATTGACCACCGTGCCGGACTTGCGGGCGCGCATGCCGGGCAGGACGGCGCGGGTGAGGCGCATCAGCGTGGTGACGTTGAGGGTCAAGGTGGCGGCGGCATCGGCGTCGGACATGTTGGCGGTGGTGGCGAAGGGGCCCATGCCGGCATTGTTGACCAGCAGCGCAATGGCCTCGTCGCGGAGCACCTGCTCGATGCTGGCAATGCCTGCCTCGGCGGTCAGATCGGCGGCAAGGCTACGCACGGCAATGCCATCGCTCTGCTCAAGTTCTGCGGCAAGGGCGGAGAGCTTTTCGGCGCGACGGGCGACGAGGATGAGATTGTAGCCGCGAGCGGCGAGACGCCGGGCATAGACGGCGCCGATGCCGGATGAGGCGCCGGTGATGAGGGCAGTTTTGGACATGGCTTCGCTCCTTTAGTTGAGTGCTCAACTATCTGGCGTTTGGCCGTGCCCTTGTCAATGGTGATGTACTCAACTATTTTTTGGACAGGAGATCAAGCATGGCCAAGCAAGTGCCGCCCGATGTCGACAGCGTTGAGCCTTTCAACCTGATGAACTGCACGCATACGGCAATGCGCCAGGCCTCGCGGCAGCTGACGCAGGTCTACGATGATGCCATAGCGCCGGCCGGGCTGACCTCGTCGCAGGCCATGCTGGTCAGCCGCCTCGATGAGATGGGCGGAGCGCCCGGCGGCACCGGCCCGTCGCTGCAGGCTTTGGCCAAGCGCCTGTCGATCCAGATTTCGGCGCTGACCCATGCCTTGCGCCCGCTGGTGCGCGATGGCGTGCTCGAACTGCATGCCGACCCCAAGGATGGCCGGATCAAGCGGGCCGTGCTCACCGAGCAGGGCATGAAGCAGACGCGGCAGATGTATGCACTCTGGCAGGCGGTAAACCTGCGCATGGATGAGGTGCTGGGGGCCAATGCGGGAGCTGAACTGCGGGCGTTGGCGACGAAGGTGGCATCGCCGGCGTTCCTTGCGGCCATGGGGGCATCGGCAAGGGACTAGTGGCGCCGCTCAGCAGTCCGGTCCCGTTCGGCATGAAAAAGGGCGCCCCCGGGGGGCGCCCTTGGTTTTGGTGGTTCCGCGAGCCTATTTGATCTCGGTGATGCGGCCATCGGTATAGGGCGTGTATTCGCCGCCCAGCTTGGCGATGTATTCGGCAACGACCTGCTCAAGCGGCGGGCCAAAATCGTAGGGGTTGGCACCTTCGGCAAAGGTGCCGAAGCCGTCGCCACCGCCGCGGACATAGTTGTTGGTGACCACGGTATAGGTGGCAGCCTCGTCGATCGGCACCCAGGCGTCGCCTTCGCCCTTGACCATTACATCGCTGACACGGCTGCCGGCGGGTTCGGCCAGGTTGAAGCTGTATTTCAGGCCGGCGACCTGGGCAAAGCGGCCAGCGCCGTTCTCGACATCGCTGACGCCGTTTTCGAGCGCTTCAATGACATCGGCGCCGCTGACCTGGACGGTGGCCAAGGTATTGGAGAAGGGCAGGACGGTCAGCACGTCGCCGACGGTGATTTCACCGGCGTCGATCGAGGAGCGGATGCCGCCGCCATTCTGGAAGGCGATGGTGGCGCCCTGGTCGGCGACGCGGTCGAGAATGGCATCGGCGAGCAGATTGCCCATCGAGCACTCCATGGCGCGGCAGACTTCGCGCGAGCCTTCCAGCAGGGCTGTGGTGGAGCCGATGACTTCGCTGGTCATTTCCTCGATGGGGCCGGCCAGGGCAGCCAGCTGGCCCTTGAAGTCCTCGTTGGCGGAGACCGACGCATCGATCAGGAAGGGTTCGCCCTCGGCTTTGGTGACGACGCCATTGTCATCCCAGGTGATGGCGATGTCGCCGAGATATTTGCCATACTGGTTGGCCTGTACCACCGGTACTTCGACGCCGTCAGGATTGGTCACCATGGTTGGGTAGGGGCCGGCAGCGCCTTCTGCGGTGTTGGACAGCAGAGTGTGACTGTGGCCGCCGACGATGACGTCGACCAGCGGCAGGGCTGCCGCAACATCCATGTCGACGGTGTAGCCTATATGGCTGAGCAGGATGATCTTGTTGACGCCGGCGGCATCAAGCGCCTCGGAGGCGCCGCGGACATACTGGATGACGTCGGTGAATTCGACATTGGGGCCGGGCGCGGCGATCTCGGGCGTGTCCTCGGTGGTGGCGCCGATGATGCCGATCTTTTCGCCGCCCACTTCGATGACGAAGGAGCCCTTGATCTTGCCGCGCAGGTTCTCATCGCGGGTGACGTCGAAATTGCCGCCGATGATGGGGAATTCGGCGGCATCGATGAACTTCATGAACTCTTCTGGGCCGTCGTCGAATTCGTGGTTGCCGGTGGCGACCACGTCAAAACCCATCTGGTTGAAGAAGTCGGAGACCACCTTGGACTTGTAGGTGGTGTAGTAGAGCGAGCCCTGGAAATTGTCGCCGGCCGAGAGCAGCAGCGAGTTGCCACCATCATATTTGGCGCGGGTCTCGTCGATGATGGTCTTTAGGCGGGCAATGCCGCCGAAGCATTCGCCGGCCGCGTCGGTTTCGGCGTCACAGTTGGAATCGGTGCCGGTAATGGGGTCGAAGCGGGAATGGAAATCGTTGATATGGAGGATGTTCAACGTGAATTCCGCATAGGCCACGCTGGAGAATCCAGCGCAGAGGGTGAGCGCCGTGGCGCCGAGAAGAAGTTTTTTCATCCCTGTTTTCCTTGGTTTGCTTGACGTCCGATGCCGCAATGGCCCGTCCCCGGGGTGCCGCGTTTGGCGGCATGAGGAGAGTCCGCCACGTCCTGGACACAGTTAAGCAGCCTTTTACGACAGTGAAAAGTGGACCTTCTGGTCAAACTGCCGAGCAGGCATGCAGCGGCATGGCTTCAACAAGCGTCAACCATGGTTCAAGAGAGTGTGCCGGCGTAACGCTTGGGAAAGCGGGATGCTGCAGGTTGGCTTGCACGAATGACACCATAGAGGATCGGTCCGTTCCATGAGCGCAGCCCTGCATAGCCTGATGTTCGAGGCGCCCCGTCCCACGCGGGAGCGCGCGCCCGGCGCGGGCGTGCTGCCCTTTATCGGCGTGGGTGCGGGCGGCGCGGCGGCCTTTGTCGTGCTGTCGAGCCTGCTGGTCTGGCTGCACACCGGCTATGCCGACTGGGTGGTCAATACCGCCAGCTATGCGGTGCTGATCCTGCCGGTTTATCTGCTGCATCACCGGTTTTCCTTTGCCTCGGCGGCGGACCATGGCCAGGCGCTGCCGCGCTATCTGGCGGTGCAGGGCATGGCGCTGCTGCTGGCGGCGGGCTTTTCCTATGGCGTGCACGAGATCGTGGCATTGCCCACGGTCCTGGCGTCGATTGCCGTGGTCGTGCTGACGGCCAGCGTCAATTACGCGGTGCTGCGTTTCTGGGCGTTTGCGCACCGGCCGGCGGTGGCGACACTGGCGATGTAGGCTTGGGGTTTCAATGCCCGGTCAGTCAGGTATTCTCTGCGTCGTCTGATTTGCGGAGTGTGCGGTATGAAGAGTGCTTTGATCGTTTACGGTGGCTGGTCGGGCCATGACCCCGAGGAATGTGCGGCCATCTATCGCCGCTGGCTGCATGAGGATGGTTACTCGGTGCGCATGGCGACGGAGACCAGCGCCTTTGCCGACCCCTCCATCCATGATCTGAGCCTGATCATCCCGATCTTCACGATGAGCAAGATCGAAAAGGCCGAGGTCGAGAACCTCACCAAGGCCGTCGCCAGCGGTGTTGGCCTGGCTGGCCATCATGGCGGCATGAGCGACGCGTTTCGCGACGCCGTAGACTATCAGTTCATGGTCGGTGGGCAGTGGGTGGCTCATCCGGGCAATATCATCGATTACACGGTGGACGTTGCCGATGCGGCGGACCCGGTGATGGAGGGGATCAAGTCGTTCCCCTATACATCCGAGCAATATTACATGCATGTCGACCCTTCCAACCATGTCCTGGCAACGACCACCTTTACCGGTGAACACGCGCCCTGGATCGACGGCGTGGTGATGCCGGTGGTGTGGAAGCGGCTGCATGGCAAGGGACGCGTGTTCCACTCGACCCTGGGTCACCAGGCCAAGGAGTTCGAGCATGCCGACATGGCCACGATCATGCGCCGCGGCATGAACTGGGCAGCGCGGGAAGAGTAGACGCACCATTCTCCACGCCATGCCGACCTGCAAACGCCTGTCTTCTGCGCTTCCGGTACTCACGTACTTTAGTACGCTCCGTTCGGGTTCTCGAAGACAGGCATTTTCGTCTCGGCCTGACGAGGAGCTTGGCACGCCTACGCCCAAGCCTGAGCGGCGAAAAATCTACCAGCGCAGCAGGAGCCGGCCGAGCAGGGCCCCGAGGCCGGCCACGATGGCAATGCCCAGCGTGTAGAATAGCGCCACAAACATCATGCCGTGTTCGCCGCAGGCGAAGGAATAGATCCAGGCGCCCGTGCCGCCGGCAAAAAGGCCCGCAGCAAGGCCGGCCAGCGTCGGATTGGCCGGGGCGAGGCGGCGCATTGCCAGCAGCAGCGCAAGCAGCACCGGCAGCGCCAGAACCACGATGCGCCAGGGGCAAACCAGCGACGTGCCGCCGATGACCAGGGGCATCATCTCGTCGGGCGCGGCATTGGCCAGCTGGAGCACGGCGCCGACCAGCAGCAGCGCCAGCAGGACAGGAGCGGCCAGCCATGGCCAGCGAATGCTGCCGTCAGGACGCGCCAGCGCCAGCGTCGCCACCCCACCCAGCATGGCCAGCGCCAGAGTGTAGCCAAACTTGGTCCAGAACATCATGGTGCCTGGCGCGGTGGCCATGTCTGCCCGCGTGCCCAGCCACATCAGCATGGCGATGGCAGCGACGACCGCGCTGACCAGCACGGCGCCCATGATCAGGCGCGGCAGGGCATCGGGCCGCACGGGCTTGAGGTCGGTGGCGAGACGGGCGATCAGATCGTCGGTCATTTGTTGCCTCCCGAAAAGCGGGCGGTCAGTGCCTTGAGGCCGCGATGAATGGAGACCTTGGCTGCCGTCTCGGTCATGCCATGGGCCGCAGCGGCCTCGGCAACGGTGGCGCCGTCAAGGCGGGTGCGGCGAATGAGATCGCTGGTGCGGGGCGGCACGCTCTCGAGCACCACGCCAAGATCGCGACGCGCGGCGGCGTCGGCATGGTCATCATGGGCAAAGATTGGCGCGTCATCCTGGAGCGGCACTGTCAGCCGGATCGACTGGCGGCGCACGTGGTCGACAAATTTGTGGTGCGCCACGGCATGCAGCCAGGCGGTAAAGGGTCGTGAGCGGTCATAGGTCATGCGACGGGTATGGATGGCGAGCAGAGTTTCTTGCACCAGATCCTCCGCGTGGGTGGCAAAGGCGGGGGTCAGCCGCCGGGCGAAATAGGGGCGCAGATGTCGACCAAGTTCGGCGAGCAAAGTCCGATAGGCTGCCGCGTCGCCATCAAGCGACGCCAGCATCAGGCCGCGCAGTCGCGTCTCGGTCGGGTCAGTCTGCATTGTCCACTCATTCGCTCCCTGCCTGACAATGGTTACATGGCCGCGCGGGAATTGGGAACGACCTCTTCGCGTTCACGAGCGCGTGATGCGGTAACGCTATTCCCCGGGCTGGCGAATGGCAGGGCATCACCGCGCCAATGGGCGTGGCACCACCCTGGAGACAGATCATGACGCTTGCGCTTCGTCCTCTTTCACTCGCTGCCCTGGCGGCGGCCACCTTCACTCTCGCCCTTGCCTCATCCGGCTTTGCCCAGGATGCCATGGCCACCGACGCCATGGCGCCCGATGCCATGCATGCCGATGCGATGGCCCCGATGAGCGATGACGATCTCAAGCTGTGCCTGGAGCAGGCCGGCATGATCACCTTTGCCCATGTCATGGAGGCAGCCGCGGCAGCCTGTCACGACATGCACAATGGCATGATGGGCGACGCCATGGGCGGCGATGCGATGGCAACCGATGCGATGGCGCCTGCCAAGCCATAACGATTCCGTGTTAAACGTCATTTGTTCCGCCCGCAGCCGTTACTGCTGGGGCGGAGCAAATGGTCCATGAGCGACTGGGGGAAAGATGAGCGATTCAACAGCAGTGCCGGCCGGCAAGGGGCCGCTGATCTATCGCCAGTCGATCTTTACGCGGGTAACGCACTGGATCTGGGCGATCTGCCTGTTCTTCCTGCTGCTCACGGGCCTGCAGATATTCAACGCGCATCCCGCGCTCTATATCGGCCAGCAATCCGGCTTTGAGTTCGACAATGCCGTCCTCGAGATCGGGGCGTTCAACACGCCGGCAGGACCGGTCGGTCGCACCACCATTTTCGGGCAAACCTTCGAGACCACCGGGGTGTTGGGGGTCAGCGGCTCGGCCGAGCGGCCAAGTTTTGTCGCCTTTCCGGCGGCTGTCACCATTCCCTCGTTTCGGGACCTGGGTACCGGAAGGGTGATCCACTTCTTCTTTGCCTGGCTGTTTGTCGGCACCATGTTCGTCTGGTTTCTGGCCAGCTTCATCAATGGGCATATCCGGCGCGACATCCTGGTACGGCCAGCCGACCTGGCGGGCGTGCCGCGCGACGTGGTCGACCACGCCACGCTCAAGTTCAAGCATGGCCGCAGCTATGGGCCGCTACAGCGCATCGCCTATTTCAGCGTGTTCTTCATCCTGTTCCCGCTGATCGTGCTGACGGGGCTGACCATGAGCCCGGGCATGAATGCGGCCTGGCCCTTTCTGCTCGACCTGTTCGGCGGGCGGCAGACGGCGCGCACGGTCCATTTCGGCGTGATGGTGCTGCTGGTCAGCTTCTTTGTCATTCACATCGTCATGGTGCTGGCGGCCGGTCCGCTCAACGAGCTGCGCTCGATGATCACGGGCTGGTATCGCGCCAGCCCGGGCACGCCCACCATTCAGGGAGACAAGCCATGAGCGCGAAATCAGGCTCGATCATCACACGGCGCAACTTCCTGCGCGGGTCGGTGCTGGCCGGGTCAAGCCTGGTGCTGGCCGGCTGCAACCAGTTCGATTTCTTGGGCTCCAAGGAGAACCAGGTTCGCCACGTGATGGAGCAGGCCAATGTGCTCACCTATAATGTGCAGCGGGCGCTGATCGGCGACCAGACGCTGGCGCGCACCTATGCGGAAAGCGAAATCCGCCAGGGCCAGCGCCCCAATGGCTCGACCGATCCCACCACGGCGGAATACACGTTTCTCAAGGCGCAGGACTTTGCCAGCTACAAGCTCAAGGTCATCGGCATGGTCGAGCAGCCGCTCGAATTCAGCCTGGCCGAGCTGCGCAACATGCCGGCGCAGAGCCAGATCACACGACACGACTGCGTCGAGGGCTGGAGCTGCATTGCCAAATGGACCGGCACACCGCTCGGGCCGATTCTGGACATGGCGCGGGTCAAGCCGGGCGCGCGTTTTGCCGTCTATCACTGCTTTGACAATATCCAGCGCACGCTGAGCGGGGACATTCTCTACTATGAGAGTTCCGATCTGGTGGACGCCTATCATCCACAGACCCTGCTGAGCTATGGGCTGAACGACCAGGTGCTGCCGGTGGCCAATGGCGCGCCGGTACGCCTGCGCATCGAGCGGGCGCTGGGCTACAAGCAGCCGAAATATCTGCACACCATCGAGCTGGTCGATGATCTGTCGAGCTTCGGCAAGGGCAAGGGCGGCTATTGGCCGGACCTGGGCTATGACTGGTATGGCGGTATCTAGCCTCGGCGGGCAACCGCAGCGCACACCCCCCATGCGTGGCGTGATCCCGAATTTCCTTGCTATTTCAGCGGGTCTCCCCCATTTATGCGCCATCGTCACCGGCGCATGGACCTTGAATGGATCCGCTGGCGCCAGAATGTGGTGACGGACTTCATCTCTTATCCCCTTGCGGTGAGCGGCGAAGTCAGCCCGGAAACTCTTGTCCGGGTTCGAGCCAGCACCCGCGCGATAATCCAAATCCTATCGCCCGATTGCATCTGTTGATCCGCCATTCGCACGTGCGACTGGCGATACGCGCTGCAGTGTTCTGCGCGCGGCGTAGCGCCAAATCGGCGCAGAAAGAATTGTTCCTTGAACGACTTTATTTCCCTGGGCCTGCCCGAAATCCTGACTGACAGCCTGACTGCAGCCGGTTTCATCACGCCCACCAAGATCCAGCAGGAAGCCATTCCCAAGCTGCTCGAAGGCCGTGACATGATGGGCATTGCCCAGACCGGTTCGGGCAAGACGGCCGCTTTCGGCCTGCCCATCCTGGCTGGCCTGCTGACCCTGACCGGCCGCCCGCGGCCGATGACAACGCGCGCGCTGATCCTGGCGCCGACGCGTGAACTGGCCGTGCAGATTGACGAAAACCTGCGCATGTTTGCCGGCTCCAAGATGAAGCTCGACACCGTGCTGCTGCTGGGCGGCGTGTCGCGCTACCACCAGGTCAAGCGCCTCGAGCGCGGCGTCGACATTGTCGTCGCCACCCCGGGTCGCCTCAAGGACCTGATGGATGACGGCAAGATCAAGCTGGCCGAAACACGCTGGCTGGTGCTCGACGAAGCCGACCGGATGCTCGACATGGGCTTCATTGCCCCCGTCCGTGCCGTGGTCAAGGCCATCGGCATGAAGCGCCACACCATGATGTTCTCGGCCACCATGGCGCCTGAAGTGGCCAACCTGGCCAAGAGCCTGCTGCAGGAGCCCGTGCGGGTCGATGCGTCGGTTGCCGGCTCCACCGTGGTCAAGATCGACCAGCGCGTGATCCTCTCCGGTGCCAAGGCCAAGCGCGGCGTGCTCAATGAGCTGCTGGGCAGCGACGAAGAGAAGATGGATCGCGTGATCATCTTCTCGCGCACCAAGCATGGTGCGGACCGCGTCGCCAAGAACCTCGAAATCGACGGCCACAAGGCTGCCGCCATCCATGGCAACAAGAGCCAGAACGCCCGCCAGGCAGCCCTCAAGGGCTTTTCCAGCGGTGATGTGCGCATCCTGGTCGCCACCGATATCGCTGCCCGCGGCATCGACGTCCCCGGCATCACCCATGTGGTGAACTATGAACTGCCGGACGATCCGGAAAACTATGTGCACCGGATCGGCCGTACCGGCCGCAACGGCGCCTCGGGCTTTGCCATCACCCTGTGCGATGGCACCGAGCGCGGCAAGCTGCGCGATGTGGAACGGCTGATCCGCCGGACCCTGCCCTATACCGGCGACCTGCACCTGGCCAATGAGACCGGCGTGGTGGAAGCTCCACGCTCGGCCTACAAGAAGCCTTCGGGCGGTCGGCCCGGTGCCGGTCGTGCCCCCAACAAGAGCGCCCGCCCGGCGCAGGGCGATCGTCGCTCGCCCGCCGAGCGTCGCCCCTTTGCCGAATTCGGCAAGGAAAGCACGTCCAAGACCCCGCGCACGCGCCCTGTCGATGCTCCGCGCACGCGTCCAGCCGGCGAAGGCCAGCGGACCCGTCCGGTCGATGCGCCGCGCAGCCGTCCCGAGGGCGGTCAGCCAGCCCGCGGCGTGCGTCGCGACATGGAAACCGGCAAGCCGATGGCGGCAAAGCCCGCCGGCGGCAAGCAGCGCTGGGGCAAGCCGCAAAAGGATGCTGGCCGCGCCGCGCGCAATGCCAGCTAGTTTGCGTAGACAAGATTGACAAAGGGCGGCCTCTGGCCGCCCTTTTTGCATGTCGGGAGGGACAGCATGACCAGAATAGCCATCATCGGACCTGGCGCGATCGGCGGCACAATTGCCGCCTGGCTCGCGCAGAACCCAGCTTTTTCCGTAACAGTCTGTGCGCGGACACCCTTTGCCGACCTTGAGGTGACGACGCCCAGTGGCACCATTGTTGCCCATCCCGAGGTGCTGACCGATCCGGCCTCGGCCCGGGTCGTCGACTGGGTAATGGTGGCGACCAAGACCTATGACGTGGAAGGGACCGGACCCTGGCTGGACCATCTGGTCGGCGCGGATACACGGGTCGCCATCATCCAGAATGGGGTGGAACATGTTCGGCTGTTCTCGCATCTCGTATCGCCTGAACGCCTCGTCCCGGTGATGATCAATCTGCCGGCAGCGCGCAGCGCACCCGGGCGGATCGTGCAACAGCGCCATGGCATCATCGCCGTACCAGCTGGAAAAAACGGCGACGATCTGGTGGCGCTTTTCGCCCATACCGAGATTGAGGCCCTGGTCGATCCTGATTTCCTGTCCCAGGTCTGGATCAAACTCTGCAGCAACAGCGCCGCCATTTTTCCGGCATTGACGCTGCGGGCGACCGGTCCGGTGTGGAACGCCGATATCGAGGCGATTATCCGCGGCGTGGTCGAGGAATGCGCCATGGTGGGGCGGGCCGAGGGGGCGACCATTGCGCAAAGCGTGGTCGAGGCAACGATCGAGAGCGCCCGCACCATGTCAGAGGGGACACGAGGGAGTTCGCTCCAGGTTGACCGCATGGAAGGCCACAAGATGGAAATTGACGCCCGCAATGGCGTCATCGTCCGACTGGGCGAAAAGCATGGCATTGCCACGCCGATGAACAGGTTGATGGTAACCCTGCTGGCGGCGTCTGGCAGTCCCTGGATCGTTCAGGCGACGTAAAGAATATCGCGCGTGCCCGAGGCGGTGGCTGCGCTGGGAGGCGACAGTCGATTGAGGAAGCTGTGCGCCCAGTTGTCGACGCTATAGGTGCGGGCGGCTTCCATCAGCGTGGTCCAGCGATCGATGCGCTCCTGTAGAGGCATGTCGAGCGCCATGCGCAGAGCCTCGGCGGTCTCGTCGGTGTCGAAGGGATTGACCAGAATGGCGTCGGGGAAGATCTCGGCCGCGCCGGCAAAGCGCGACAGCACTAGCACGCCGGGATTGGCCGGGTCCTGGGAGCCGACATATTCGTGGGCCACCAGGTTCATACCATCGCGCAGCGGCGTCACGAGGCCGACGCGGGCCAGGCGATAGAGCCCGGCCAGGCTGGGCTGACCATAGGCGCGCTTGACATAGGTCAGCGGTGACCAGTCGGGCTCGGCAAAGCGGCCCATGACGCGACCACAGATGGCGTCGAGCGTATCGCTGGTTTCCTGATATTCCTTGATGGTATCGCGCGAGGGGGGCGCGATCTGCATCAAGTGGGCGGTACGGCGAAAGCGGGCATCATTGGCCAGCAGCTTTTCATAGGCTTCCACCCGCTGCGGCAGGCCCTTGGAATAATCGAGCCGATCCACGCCCAGGATCAGCCGCTGCCCGGGCAGGACACGCTCGACGCGCTTGATCATCTTGGTGCCGGCCGGACTGACGGCCAGCTTGGCAAAGGCATCGGGATCGGAGCCGATGGGGAAAGCGGCCGTCTCGCTGCGGCTGAAATCGACCGAGCGCAGCGGATTGCCCGAAATGGACGAGGGCGACTGGTGATCGGCAAATTCGGTGAAGGCGGTGACGTCGCGATTGGCCTGCATGCCCACCAGATCGTAGCGCGAGAGGTCGCGCATCAGTTCGTTGTGGTGCGGAATGGCGTAAAGCGCATCGGTGGTGGGGAAGGGGATGTGCAAATAAAAGCCGATGCGGTTGCGGGCGCCCAGATTGCGCAATTCGCTGGCCAGCGGGATCAAGTGATAGTCATGCACCCAGATCACGTCATCGGGCCGGAGTAGCGCCAGCAAGGCACGGGCGAACTGCTGGTTGACGGCGCGATAGCCCTCGTACCAATGGCCCTCGATGGTGGCCAGATCGAGCCGCAGGTGGAAGCTGGGCCAGAGGATGGAATTGGAAAAGCCGGCATAATAGGCATGATGATCTGACTTGGTCAGGTCGATCTGGGCGACAGAGAGGCCATCGATATCCTCGAAATGGGCCTGGGATGACGGCGTCTCGACCAGCTTGCCCGACCAGCCGAACCAGAAGCCCTCGCGCTCGGCCAAGGTCTTGCGCAAGGCCACGGCCAAGCCGCCTGCCGCCGGGCCCTTGCCCGGCGTGCGGTTCGAAACAACGATCAGTCTACTCATCCAGTGCCCCCACGGCGTTTATTCAGTCAATGTGTTTGTGCGAACTCCCGTTCACGTGCGGCAATGTCCCCCAGACCCTGTAGCAGGGCGCGGACAGAGCCGACATCGGCAATTCGCATGCGGGCAGCGGTGTCGCCATCGCCGAGCTTGATGCCGACGCCCCCCAGTTCCTGGGCCGCGATGAAGCCGTCCTCGTCGGTGACGTCGTCGCCGATGAATATCGGGGTGCGGCCGATAAAGGGCTCCTCGAGCATGAAGGCGCGCAGGGCATCGCCCTTGCTGACGCCGCGTGGTCGGGCCTCGAACACCATCTTGCCGGGCACCAGCACAAAGTGGTCATGCCTGTCGACGATGGCTTGCATGGTCTCGCGCACGGCTTCTTCGAGCTCCGGGGCCTGGCGATAGTGCACGGCGACAGCGCCCTGCTTGGTTTCCAGGATCAGCGACGGCTCGGCCTCGACCAAGGCGCTCAGGGCCTCGGCAATGGCCTCGGCGCCGGCCAGTGAGGCGGGATCGATATCTTCCAGCACGCCATCGGCGCGGCGGCGCTGGGTGCCGTGCGCCCCGGCAACGGGCAGCAGCAAGGGCGACAGGAACCTGTCGATCTCGGCGATCTCGCGGCCGGTCAGCACGGCAAAGGCGGAATTGAACTCGCGCGCCGTCTGTTCGAGGTTTTGGGCAAGCGAGGATGGCACGGCGACGCTGTCGGGCGTGTCGGCCAGTTCGACAAGCGTGCCATCGAAATCGGTGAAGATGGCGAGCAAGGGCGCCCCGGGGGCGCTGGTGTCTGTCTGTGGCATGGTGGGCCTCATGGGGACTGGTTCGGTACAATAACGCACTAGAGCGGCATTGGTTCGGCTCAACAGGCCTGTCACATGGCTGGCATGCGGCTGCGGCTATTCTATGGGCGGCCTGATTGACGCATTGCTCGGAGGCCATCGTACCGAACGGCAAAGCGAGTTTACCGAGCCATGCACCTGTTGCCCCTGCCTGGATTGAACAGACTGCCGCAATGGCTGGTGACGGTTTTGGTGGCGCTGGTGCTCAGCCTTCTGACCTTTGCCGCCTCGTTTGCCGAGGTACCCTATAGCGAATTCCAGCCCAGCGTTATCACGCAGCCCTGAGCCTCAGGCCAGCGGAATGCCCTTGCTGCCCTTGTCCTTCTGATATACCGCCGAGGCTTCGGCGTAAAAGGCGCTGATATCGTCGAGCCGAGCCATCAGCGCTTCGCGATGAGCACGGTCGAGCGCGGCGATCATCTGGATCAGGTTATGGCTGGTCCAGAACTTGTTCACCCGGTTGTAGAGCGGCCGGTCCGGCGCGACGACGTCTGTACCGGGATCGGGAACGGCATAGACTTCCCTCAGGATGGCGATGTCGTGCGGGATGCCGAAGCTGTCGCGGGTGTCCTCGTAGCTGAACAGATAATAGAAATTGTCAAATCCGGCCCAGGTTATGCCCGACAGGCACAGCGAGCAGGGCTCGTGGGTGGCCAGGAATATGCAGTCCTTGGCCTCCGGCCGCTGGTCGGCGGGCAGTTCGTAGAAGCGCTTGATGGCGTGCATCTCGCCATGCCAGAGCGGGTTTTCCGTCTCGTTATTGGTCTCGGCGACCACCACCGACAGGTCGGACTTGCGCAGGATGGCGGCGCCGAACAGCTTGTTGCCGGTGCGGACACCCTGCTGCGTGCGGGCGGCAATGTCAGTCTGGATGACGTCGAACAGGCGAGAGATCAAATCAGCATTATCCATGGTCGCCCCGTCACGTTTGGCGAAGCCTAACCATCGGCAGTGGCCTTGGAAAGGCCAATCAGGGCTGACGCACCAGGCCGACCAGCGGCACCCCCGCCGCGTCGACGAGCTTGAGCGCATTGCCGGCCAGCTCGTAGCCGGCGGTGGCGTCCAGAGCGGCGAAGAAACGGCCTTCCTGTGCCATCACGGCCGGATCGCAGGCCATCCTGGTCCCCGCGATGGGCGAGAAGGTCAGGGGCGGACCGGCGAAATCGGCCTCGGTGAAATAGCTGTTGCAGCCGCCATTGCCGCCTACGCGCTGATCGCCAGCGATGGAGAGGGTGACCTTGCTCTGCGGCAGGATCGGATCGCCACCAATGCTGGTGACCGTCCAGACGATATCGACCAGCGGATTGGGTGTTTCGGGTGGCGGCAGAATCTGCTCGGGCGCGGGGTGCGGCGGCGGCGGCGTGAAGGCGAGCAGAATTTGCGTGCCGGTCTGGCCGCCTGATTCAGCCCCGATGGGCTGCCAATTGCGGAAAAGGGTCTGGCCCTGGGCGCGGATTTCGGCGATCAGCCCATAGGCGCCGGTCGGCCTGACGACCGAGCTGCGCACGTTGAGCGTATAGTGCAGGGGCACTTGCGACCGAGCAGGCAGAGCGGCGGCCGCGCTGGCGATCGGGACCTGATCGGGCAGGCTGACAAGGGTGACCCAGAGCTCGGCATTGGCGGGCAGCGCCATCCGCTCGCGATAGCTCACCTGGCCGGTAAAGCTGAGATCGGCGGCAAAGGCGGGGGTAGCCACTACAAGCGCCAGAAGCGCCAGCACAGCGCCCTTGATGGTTCGCACAAGCATGATGTCCTCCTCTTTGCCGAGGAGATTACCGGAGCGCCGTCCTTGTTTCGAGCCCGGCACGACGAAATGTTGCTTCAGGCCATTACGATCGGGGGCGTGTCGAAATGATATTCCTCAAGGTTGTTGCCGTCGCCGCCGCGATCGACCACCAGAAAATCGCTCTCGGCCTGCAGTGGGGTCAGCACGCCATGCCAGGTGTTCATGGCGATGTTGACGCCCTGGCCGGGGGCCGGGCGGAAGGCGCGAATGCGGGCGGGGGTGCCGCCATCATCTTCGGCGACGATGACCAGCCAGGGATTGGTCGAGAGCGGATAGAAGGCCTGACTGCCCAGGGGATGGCGCTCGACCAGGGGCAAGCTCAGGGGCAGTGCATAGGGCTGGCCGCGGAACAGCGAGAGCAGCGGCCGCGCATGCACGCCGCCCAGCTCGATGCGGGCCAGATCGTGATAGCGCTCGGTCATGCCATTGTTGATGGGGTAGTGGGTGGCACCGGCCAGTTCGATGACCTGGCCAAAAGGGGCGAAGGCCTCGGCGCTCAGTGGCTCGATGACAATGGTGCTCATCACAGGCCCAGCTTCATGTGGCGATTGACGTCCTTGTAGAGCAGGTAGCGGAAGCGACCGGGGCCGGCATAGCAGGCCTGGGGACAGAAGGCGCGCAGCCACATGAAATCGCCGGCCTCGACCTCGACCCAGTCGCGGTTGAGGCGATAGACCGCCTTGCCCTCAAGGACATAGAGACCATGCTCCATGACATGGGTTTCCTCGAAGGGAATGACCGCGCCGGGCTCAAGGGTGACGATATTGACATGCATGTCGTGGCGCAGGTCGGTGGGATCGACGAAGCGGGTCGTGCCCCAGGTGTTGCCGGTGCCAGGCATCCAGATGATCGGCTCGTCGTTCTCATTGGCGACGAAGGCGGTGGGCATGGCAATGCCGTCGGCGGCTTCATAGCGCTTGCGCACCCAGTGAAAGCGGACCGGTTCGGTGCTCTTGTTGAAGAGCGTCCAGGCGCAGCCGGGGGGCAGAAAGGCGTAGCCGCCGGGCTTGAGCAGGTGCGTCTTGCCGTCGACGGTCAAGGTGACCTGGCCGGCTACGACAAAGAGCACACCCTCGGCCTCACGGTTCGGCTCGGGCTGGGTGCTACCGCCGCCGGGAAAGACTTCCATGATGTATTGCGAGAAGGTCTCCGAAAAGCCGGACATCGGCCGGGCGATCACCCAGGCGCGCGTATCGGCCCAGTGCGGCAGGTAGCTGGTGACGATGTCGCGCATCACGCCATGGGGGATGACGGCATAGGCCTCGGTGAAGACGGCGCGACCGGTATGCAGCGCGGTTTGCGGCGGCAGGCCGCCGCTGGGCGAGGCGTAGGTTGGATCTGGCATGGGGTCCCGGGCGGTTGGTGCTCAACACAAAACTGGCAGGTATCGCGCGCGGTGGCTAGGCCGTGCGGCGCAGATCGCTGGTGATGGTGCCGGCGGCGGCGACCTCGGCCTCATGGCTGGGCTCGCGCCAAGTTTCGTTCAACGCCGCATTGTACCAATCCTGCATGGAAGGCAGTGCCAGCAGCCGCGCCGCATAGGCGGCGGCGGGCGGGCTCAGCGTCAGACCATAGGTCTGCAGGCGCAGCGCCACCGGGGCGTAGAAGGCGTCGGCGGCGGTGAAGCTTGCGCCGGTCAGGAATGGACCGCCGAAGCGGGCAAGGCCTTCGCACCAGATTTCATCAATGCGGTCGAGATCGGCCTGCAAAGCCGGGGTGACGGCGCGCAGGGTGATGCGCAGGCCGCAATTCATGCCGCAGGCATTGCGCAGCGTGGCAAAGCCGGCATGCATTTCGGCGCTGATGGCGCGGGCAAAGGCGCGCGCCGCTCTGTCGGCGGGCCAGACCTGGGGATGGCTCTCGGCGACATATTCCGCAATGGCCAGTGAATCCCAGACCTTGATGTCGCCATCGACCAGCAGCGGCACGCGGCCGGTGGGCGAAAAGGCGCGGAAGGCGTCGTGGCTGCCATGGGGGATGAAGGGCTCGAGCCGTTCGGTGAAGGGGATGCCGAGCTGGCGCAGCAGCAACCAGGGCCGCAGCGACCAAGACGAGTAGTTCTTGTTGCCGATGATGAGCGTGAACATGGACGGACCTCCAAAGATAATTGGAGTTAGCCTGCGGCCTTGCCGGGTGCAAGCGGCCGGCTTTACCCCCGCGCAAAATGGGTTCGGCTGATCCGACAACGCAGACGCGCTGGGCTCGGTGCGGGCGATGACCGCGTTTGAAAAAAATATTGATAAATCAACGCGGTATGGTTTTGGTGCCTTCTTGTGGTGGTGGATTGCATCGCCAGATAGGGACCCCGGCCTGTGGCAGGTTCTCCTCCGGAGCCAGCCATGCAGGCCGCCTATCTCTGGAAAGACCAAGACTATGCTGCTTGAGAAGCTGAACTGGCGCTATGCCACCAAGAAAATGGATCCTGCCAAGCCTGTCGCCGCCGACAAGGTGGAGCGCATCCTGGAAGCCGCGCGCCTGGCGCCGACCTCCAGCGGGCTGCAGCCCTTCCAGGTGATCGCGGTGAGCAGTCCCGAAGTGCGGGCGCAGCTGCGCGCCGCCGCCTTTGACCAGGCCCAGCTGACCGACGGCTCCCATGTGCTGGTCTTTGCCGCCTGGGACAATTACACCGAAGCGCGCATCGACAATGTGCTGGCGCTGACCATTGCCGAACGCGGCGGCAGCAGCGACACGCTGGACGCCTATTATACGCGCCTCAAGGGCATGTATCTGCCGCGCGAAGCCGCGAGCAATTTCGAACACGCCGCCCGCCAAGCCTATATCGGCTTTGGCATGTCGATCGCCCAGGCGGCCTTTGAAGGCGTGGACGCTACGCCGATGGAAGGTTTCGACCCGGCCCAGTTTGACGATATCCTTGGTCTGAAGGCCCAGGGTCTGCGCTCGGTCTGCGTATTGGCGCTCGGCTACCGCGCCAGCGC
This sequence comes from Devosia beringensis, assembly GCF_014926585.1. Lineage (NCBI taxonomy): Bacteria > Pseudomonadati > Pseudomonadota > Alphaproteobacteria > Hyphomicrobiales > Devosiaceae > Devosia > Devosia beringensis. The sequence goes on from NZ_CP045422.1 coordinate 2,708,955, forward strand.
GGGCGACTGGTTGCAGGGGCTCAAGAAGGTGCGTCGGTCGACCGCCGACTTTGTGACCGAGATCGCCTGAGCGCCCCGGCGCTGCCGACGCGATTGGTGCACGGCCCTTACCGGGCCGTGCATGCTTCAGGGCAACAAGGCCTTGAGGCGCAGCAGGGCGATGCGCTCGACCTGGGCGCAGGCGGTGGCGAATTCAGCTTCGGCGCTGTTCTGCAGCCTGGCTTCGAAGGCCTCGAGGATTGTGGCCTTGGTATTGTCGCGCACGGCGATGATGAAGGGGAAGCCGAACTTGTCGACATAGGCGGTGTTGAGCATGGTGAAGCGCTGCCGCTCGCCATCGGTCAGCGCATCAAGACCCACCGAGGCCTGTTCGGCGGTGGATTCAGCGGTGAGCCGGGCCGCGGCGGCGAGTTTTCCGGCGAGGTCGGGATGGGCGCGCAAGACACCCAGGCGTTCCTCGGGGCCAGCCATGCGGAACTGGCAGCGCAGCGCGAAATGCAGGCCGATGGCGGTGTCGTTGACCGGGGCCAGTTCGCCCTCCCAGGCGCGCTCGGCGATCCAGGGCGAATGCTCGAAGATGGAGCCATAGCGGGCGACGAAATCGGCCTTGTCGAGCTGGGAGGGGATGACCTCGGGCGCAATATAGGGATGTTCAGCCGCCCAGTGCTCGGCGATGGCGAGGCGGGTGGGGATCCAGACCTTGTCGAAGGTGAGGATATAATCGACGAATTTCTTGAGACCCTGGAAGCGGCCGGGCTGGCCGACAAGCCGGCAATGCAGGCCCAGCGACATCATCTTGGGGCTGCCGGCCTCGCCTTCGGCATAGAGGCAGTCAAAGCTGTCCTTGAGAAACTGGAAATATTCCTCGCCATTGTCAAAGCCTGGGGCGGTGACGAAGCGCATGTCATTGGCGCTGAGCGTATAGGGAATGATCAGCTGTGGCTTGCCCTGGTGGACGCGCCAATAGGGCAGGTCATCGTCATAGGTGTCGGAAATATAGGCAAAGCCGCCGGTCTCGGCGACGAGGTCAATGGTGTTGAGGCTGGAGCGGCCGGTGTACCAGCCGCGCGGGGGCGCGCCGGTGGCGATGGTGTGGAGGCGAATGGCCTCGGCGATCTGGGCGCGCTCCTCGTCGGGCGGCATGTCCTTGTGCTGCACCCATTTGAGGCCATGGCTGGCGATTTCCCAGCCGGCCTCCTGCATGGCCGCCAGCTGGGTCGGGGCGCGCATCAGCGCGGTGGCGACGCCATAGACAGTCACCGGCAGATTGGCCTCGGTGAACAGGCGGTGCAGCCGCCAGAAGCCGGCGCGGGCGCCATATTCATACATGCTCTCGACATTGGCGTGGCGCTGGCCGGGCCAGGGTGCGGCGCCAATGACATCGGCGAGGAAAGCCTCGGAGGCGGCGTCGCCATGCAGGATGTTGTTCTCCCCGCCTTCCTCGTAATTGAGCACGAACTGCACGGCGACATGGGCGCCGCCAGGCCAATTGGCGTGAGGCGGGGTGGGGCCGTGGCCGTGCATGTCGCGGGGGTAACGCATGGATGAAGACTCTTTGAGCTGGTACTGGATGATAGTATGGCCCTGACGGCCGCAATCAAGATGCACAAAAATGGACCAGATGGTAAAATATGGGCATTGCGGATCAGCGTTGATGCGCTAGTCTGAGGCCGGGGAAGACCAATGGAGCAGACTTATGGCGGGTAGTGGACGCCTCACCACGCATGTGCTGGACACGATGCACGGCACGCCGGCGCGCGGCATGCGGATCGAATTGCTGTTCGTGCATGGCGACCATAATCACCATATTGCCGACAGCTATACCAATGCGGACGGTCGGGTCGACGCGCCGCTGCTCGACGAGCAGCAGTTCCAGCATGGCGAGTTCGAGATCCATTTCCACGTCGGGCAATATTTCGAGCGGCTGGGGGTCGAACTGGCCAATCCGTTCCTCGACGTGGTGCCGGTCCGCTTCACCATCAGCGAAGACAAGCATTACCATGTGCCCCTGCTGGTCAGCCCCTTTGCCTATTCCACCTATCGGGGCAGCTGAGGCATGACCGTGGTTTCAAACGCCATCCGCTTCATTCTCAATGGCGAGGCGATCAGCCTGACCGACGTGAAGCCGGACACGACGCTGCTCGACTGGCTGCGGCTGGAGCGGCGGCTGCGCGGTTCCAAGGAAGGCTGCGCCGAGGGCGATTGCGGCGCCTGTACCGTGCTGGTCGGGCGGCTGATGGGCGACGAAATCATCTATGACTCCGTGACGGCCTGCATCCGTTTCGTGGGCAGCCTGCACGGCACCCATGTGGTCACCATCGAGCATCTGCGCGGCGAGAACGGCAATCTGCACCCGGTGCAGCAGGCGATGGTGGATCACCATGGCAGCCAGTGCGGCTTCTGCACGCCGGGTTTTGTGATGAGCCTTTATGGCCTGTGGATGCGCAATCCCGACCCGAGCCAGGGCGCCATCGAAAAGGCGCTGCAGGGCAATCTCTGCCGCTGCACTGGCTATGCGCCGATCATCCGCGCGGGCAAGGCAATGTCGACCTACGGTCTGCCGCAGGGCGATCCGCTCTGGGCCGAGCGCATTGCGCTCAAGGAACAGATCAAGGCGATCCATGACGGCAGCCGCGTCGAGATCGGTGAAGGCGTCGGGCGGATCATCGTGCCGGCGAGCCTCGACGATTTTGCCGAGATCTATGCGGAAAATCCCGAGGCGACTATCGTGGCCGGCTCGACCGATGTCGGGCTCTGGGTCACCAAGTTCATGCGCGCCATCGGGCCGGTGATCTTTATCGGCCAGCTACAGGAATTGCGGGCCATTGCCGACAATGCCAGCGAAGTGCGGTTCTATGCCGGGGTCAGCTATTCGCAGGCGCAGCCCGTGCTGGAAGAGCACTTCCCGGGCATGGCCGAATTGTGGGATCGCGTCGCCGGCGAGCAGGTGCGCAATATGGGCACGATCGGCGGCAATATCGCCAATGGGTCGCCGATCGGCGATACGCCGCCGCCCTTCATCGCGCTGGGCGCCAGGCTGACGCTGCGGCGCGGCGCGCATCGGCGCGAGATCAAGCTCGAAGACTATTTCCTGGCCTATGGCCAGCAGGACCGCCAGCCCGGCGAATTTGTCGAAAGCGTCACCGTGCCGCTGCTGCCGGCGGGCGAGAAGTTTGCCGTCTACAAGCTGTCCAAGCGGCGCGAGGAGGACATCTCCACCCTATGCGGCGCCTTCCGGGTGTTTGTCAGCGATGCCGGCACGGTGGGCATGGCCCGCATCGCCTTTGGCGGCATGGCGGCAACGCCCAAGCGCGCCAAGGCCGTCGAGGCGGCGCTGGTTGGCAAGCCTTGGACGCAGGCGACCATCGATGCCGCCGTGGTGGCCTTTGCTGAAGACTATCAGCCGATTTCCGATATGCGGGCCAGTGCCGAATACCGGCTGCTGAGCGCGCAGAACATGTTGCAGCGCTTCTTCCTCGAGACCACCGGCCATGGCCAAAGGTTGCGGCGGGAGGTGGCATGAACAAGCTGCAAGCCCCGATCGCCCTAGCCTCGCTGCACAAGGATGTCCGTCATGATAGCGGGTCCAAGCATGTCACCGGCACGGCCGAATATATCGACGACATGGTCGAGCCGGCCGGCACCATGCATGCCTATCTGGGGCTGTCGACAAACCCGCATGCAGAGATCATCAGTATCGATTTTTCCGCCACAAGGGCGGCTCCGGGGGTGATTGGCGTGCTGACCGCGGCCGATGTGCCGGGCGACAATGACGTCAGCTCCAATCACAGCCATGACGAGCCGCTGCTGCCCACGGACAAAGTTCACTTCTGGGGCCAGCCGCTGTTCGCGGTGATTGCCGAGACGCGCGATCAGGCGCGGCGGGCCGCGCACCTGGCCAAGGTCGAGTACAAGGACCTGCCCTTTGCCACCAATGTGCGGGCGGCGCAGGCGGCAGGCGGCACGCTGGTGACGCCACCGCTCAAGCTCGAACGCGGCGATATCGCGGCCGGGCTGGCGGGCGCCCCGCGCCGGGTCAAGGGCAGTTTCGAGATCGGCGGGCAGGATCACTTCTATCTCGAGGGCCATATTGCTTTGGCCGTGCCGGGCGAGGACGAAGACGTCACGGTGTTTTCCTCGACCCAGCATCCCACCGAAGTGCAGGTCATGGTGGCGCAGGTACTGGGCATTCGCCTGCATGCGGTGACGGTCAATGTGCGGCGCATGGGCGGTGGCTTTGGCGGCAAGGAAACCCAGAGCAACCTGTTTGCCTGCGTGGCGGCTCTGGCGGCCAAGAAATGGAACCGCGCCTGCAAGGTCCGCCCCGACCGCGACGATGACATGACGGCCACCGGCAAAAGGCACGACTTCGTGGTCGATTACGATGTCGGCTATGACGAGAGTGGCAGGATCCATGCGGTGGACGCGGTCTATGGCGCGCGGGCGGGGTTTTCCTCGGACCTCAGCGGTCCGGTGACCGACCGGGCCCTGTTTCATGCCGACAATGCCTATTGGTACCCCGCCGTGCGGGTGCGGTCGGAACCGCTCTATACCAATACCGTCTCCAATACCGCCTTTCGCGGCTTTGGCGGGCCGCAGGGCATGCTGGCGGCCGAGCGCTGGATCGAGGACATTGCCTACGCGCTGGGCCGCGATCCGCTCGAGATCCGCAAGGCCAATTTCTACGGCACCGACAGCAACAATGTGACGCCCTATCACCAGACGATAACCGACAATATCGTGCACCGGGTGGTCGGGGAGATCGAGGCCTCGTCGGACTACCAGGCGCGGCGGGCGGCGATCCTGAAATACAATGAGGGCAGCCCGGTGCTGAAAAAGGGCATTGCCCTGACCCCGGTCAAGTTCGGCATCTCCTTCACCGCCACCTGGTACAATCAGGCCGGGGCGCTGGTGCATGTCTACAAGGATGGCTCGATCCATCTCAGCCATGGCGGCACCGAAATGGGGCAGGGGCTCTATATCAAGGTGGCGGCGGTGCTGGCCGATGCGTTTGGCGTTGGGCTGGACGTGGTCAAGATCATGGGCACCAGTACCGGCAAGGTGCCCAATACCTCGGCCACGGCGGCATCGTCGGGTTCCGATCTCAACGGCATGGCGGCCTTTGACGCGGCGCGACAGATCAAGGAACGGCTGGTGGCCCATGCCGCCAAGCTCTATCAGTGCGCGCCCGAGGCAGTACTCTGGGTGCCCGGCGGTATCCAGGCGGGCGCCACATTCGTGCCCTTCGCCGAACTGGCGGCCTCGGCCTATATGAACCGGGTGCAGCTATCGGCGGCCGGCTTCTACCAGGTGCCCAAGATCCACTGGGACCGGGCAACCGGGCGCGGCCATCCCTTCTACTACTATGCCTATGGTGCCTCGGTCAGCGAGGTCACGATCGATACGCTGAGCGGGGAATATACCGTTGATCGCGTCGATATCCTCCATGACGTCGGACGCTCGCTCAATCCGGCCATCGATATCGGCCAGATCGAGGGCGGCTTCATCCAGGGCATGGGGTGGCTCACCACCGAGGAGCTGGTCTGGGACGCCAAGGGCCAGCTGCGCACCAAGGCGCCTTCGACCTACAAGATCCCCCTGGCATCAGACGTCCCGCCGATCTTCAATGTCAGGCTGGCCGAATGGTCGGTCAATGCCGAGCCCACCATCGGCCGCTCCAAGGCCGTGGGCGAGCCGCCGCTCATGTTGGCCATGAGCGTGGTGGAAGCGCTGTCGATGGCGGTGGCTAGCGTGGCCGATTATGCCATCGCCCCCCGTCTCGATACGCCGGTGACGCCGGAGCGCGTGCTGATGGGTGTGCAGCGGATGAAGCGGGAGGCGCGGGGGTGACCAGTCGGGCTGCCGAACTCGCTGCATTCCTGGCCACAAATCCGGACGCCATCGTCTGCGCCTTGACGTCCGTGCGCGGCTCCAGCCCGCGGGCGCAGGGCACCTTCATGCTGGTCGGAAAGGCGGGCTTGTTCGGCACCATCGGCGGCGGGGCGCTCGAATATATGGTGATCGAGCATGCGCGCCGATTGATCGTTTCAGGCCACGCCGAAGACGCCATGGATGTGCCGCTGGGGCCTGAAATCGGCCAGTGCTGCGGCGGACGGGTCAAAGTCGGTCTCGACTATGCCGATGCGGCGCGGCGCGCGGCGCTGCTGGCGCAGGTGACGGCCGAGGATGCGGCGCTCCCCCATGTCTATGTTTTCGGTGCCGGCCATGTCGGGCGGGCGCTCGCGCAGATGCTGGCTTTATTGCCGGTGCAGCTCGAGGTGATCGATACGCGGCGCGAAGAACTTAACCTGCTGCCGGACCATATCGCCTCTCGCGCCGTTGCCATGCCTGAGGCGGTGGTGCGCGCCGCGCCGGCGGGGAGCAGTTTTGTCATCCTGACGCATGACCATGCGCTCGATTTTCTCATTGCCCAGGAGGCTCTGGCGCGGGTCGACAGCCCCTATATCGGCATGGTGGGTTCACGCACGAAGCGGGCCCGCTTTGCCAGCTGGTATCGGGGCGAGGGCGGCTCGGCGGCGGCGGTCGAGCGGTTGGTGCTGCCCATCGGCCAGATGGGGCTTGGGGATAAAAGACCAGCCGTCATCGCAGCACTGGCGGCGGCCGAAATAATGGTTCACATTGAGCGATGGGAAGCTGAAACGGACCGGGTCCGCACCCCTGAGACATCGGGGGTGGCCATTGGACGCTAGCATACCGTATCGGTTGGAACTCAAGGGCATCACCAAGCGCTTTCCGGGCGTCCTGGCCAATGACAATGTCAGTTTTGCGGTCAGGCCGGGCGAGATCCACGCGCTGCTGGGCGAGAACGGCGCCGGCAAATCCACGCTGGTCAAAATGATCTATGGCATCATGCAGCCCGATGCCGGCGAGATGGTCTGGGATGGTGAGCCCGTGACGGTCGCCCATCCCAAGGCCGCCCGCAAGCTGGGCATCGGCATGGTGTTCCAGCATTTCTCGCTTTTCGAGGCGCTGACCGTGCTGGAAAACATTGCCCTGGGTATGGATGCCAAGATTCCCGGGCGCGAGCTTGAAGCGCGCATCCGCGCGGTCATGCTCAAATATGGCCTGCTGCTTGATCCGCATCGTACGGTGGCGACGCTGAGCGTCGGTGAGCGCCAGCGCATCGAAATCGTGCGGGCGCTGCTGCTCGATCCAAAGCTGCTCATCATGGACGAGCCGACCTCGGTGCTGACGCCGCAGGAGGTGGAGCAGCTGTTCGCCGTGCTGCGCAAGCTGGCGGCGCAGGGCTGCTCCATTCTCTACATTTCTCACAAGCTGCACGAGATCAAGGCGCTGTGTGACACGGCCACCATCCTGCGCGGCGGCAAGCTGGTCGATACCTGCGACCCCAAGGCGGAAACCAGCCGATCGATGGCCGAAAAGATGATCGGCGCCGGACTCAAGGATATCGTGCGCGCCGAGGGCCGCCTGCTGGGCGAGGCCAAGCTGGTTGTGTCGCACCTCTCGACCACCAAGGCTGGGCATTTCGACGTGCCGGTGGATAATGTCAGCTTCACCGTGCGGGCCGGCGAGATCGTCGGCATTGCCGGTGTGGCCGGCAATGGGCAGAACGCCCTGCTCGACGCGCTGTCGGGCGAGATCCGCAGCGATGACGGCCAGAGCGTGACGCTGGACGGCTATCCGTTGGGCCTGCTCGACACGACCGGACGGCGCAAATATGGCCTCTGTGCCGTGCCCGAGGAGCGCAATGGCCACGCGGCGGTGGGCGAGTTCTCGCTGTCGGACAACAGCATCCTGACCGCGCGTGACCGGCTCGGCATGGTGGTGCTCGGACTGATCAATTCGGGCGCGGCCAGGACATATACTGGCCAGGTGATCGCCGAATTTGCCGTCAAGGCGCTAGGCCCATCATCGATGGCCGGTTCGCTGTCGGGCGGCAATCTGCAGAAATACATCATGGGCCGGGAAATCCTGCAAAAGCCCAGCGTGCTGGTGGTGAGCCAGCCGACCTGGGGCGTCGATGCCGGCGCAGCGGCGGCCATCCACCAGGCGCTGGTCGATCTGGCCGCGGCCGGCTCGGCCATCGTGGTGATCAGCCAGGATCTCGATGAATTGCGGGCGCTGTGCGATACGCTGGCGGTGATCAATATGGGTCGGCTGTCGCCGCCCCGGCCGACCGGCGAGGTGAGCGTGGAAGAGATCGGCCTGCTGATGGGCGGCGTGCACGGGGCCGGGGAGATGCATGATGCTATTCCGGCTTGAGAAAAGACGCGAACCATCGCAGTTCATGGTCTATGCGACGCCCCTGGTCGCCGTGGCACTGACCATGCTGGTGGGCGCCATCATCTTCTCGCTGATCGGATATGACGGGGTCGGCGCGGTCAGGGAAATCTTCCTCACGCCGCTCACGAATGCCTATAAGTGGCAGGATCTGGGGGTCAAGGCCGCACCGCTGATCATCATTGGGGTGGGCCTGTCGATCGCCTATCGCGCCAATGTCTGGAACATCGGCGCGGAGGGCCAGTATATCATGGGCGGGCTGGCCGGCACGGGCGTGGCGCTGCTGACCTGGGGCATGACGGGGTGGTGGATACTGCCCCTGATGGTGCTGGCGGGCGTCCTGGGCGGCATGACCTATGCGGCGATCCCGGCGCTGTTGCGGACGCGGCTCAACGTCAATGAAATCCTCACCAGCCTGATGCTGACCTATGTGGCGGTGCAGGTGATCTATTACCTCATCCGCGCGCCCTGGAAGGATCCGATGGGCATGGGCTTTCCGCAGACACGGCTGTTCTCCGAGGCGGCCCGTTTGCCCACGATCATTCCGGGTACCATCGTGCATCTGGGCGTGCCCATCGCCGTCCTGGTCGGGCTGGTTGCCTGGTTCATCATGACCCGCTCGGTATTCGGCTATCGCATGCGGGTGGTCGGGGCCGCGCCGCATGCTGCCCGCTATGGCGGGTTTTCCGAAAACAAGACGATCTGGCTGGCGCTGCTGGTCAGCGGGGCGCTGGCCGGTCTGGCCGGGGTGCTGGAAGTGGCGGGGCCGTTCCAGCGCATGGTGCCGGGTTTCCCGGCCAATTACGGCTTCACCGCCATCATCGTGGCCTTTCTCGGCCGGCTCAATCCGCTAGGCGTTATTGTTGCCGGGGTGGTGCTGGCCATTACCTTTGTCGGCGGCGAAGTGGCGCAGACCACGATCGGTCTTCCCAACGCGGCGACCGGCATCTTCCAGGCCATGATGCTGTTCTTCCTGCTGGCGGGCGATATCCTCATTAAGTACCGGGTCCGGCGCGTGGCGCCGCAGCCCTCGGCGGGAGCGGCCTAGATGGATCTGACACTTGCCATCCTTGTAACCGTGGTGGGGGCGGCAACGCCCATCCTGATCGCCGCATTGGGCGAACTGGTAGTGGAGCGGGCCGGCGTGCTCAACCTGGGCGTCGAAGGAATGATGCTGATCGGCGCCATTGCCGGCTTCGTGGTGCAGTTCCATACCGGCAATCCCTATCTGGCGCTGCTGGCGGGCGCGGCCGCAGGCATGGCGGCGTCGCTGATCTTCGGCTTTCTCGTGCTCTCCCTGTCGGCCAACCAGACGGCAACCGGGCTGGCGCTGACCATCTTCGGTACCGGCTTTTCGGCGCTGGCCGGCTCGTCCTATTCGGCGCGGCCCGTGACGCTGATGCAGCCGCTGCTGCCTGTCGAGTTCACCGCTCATCCGCTGGCACGGGTGATCCTGGGCTATCCCTTTCCGGTCTATTTCACCTTCGCCATGGTGGTGGCCATCTGGTTTTTCCTGCACCGGACGCGTTCGGGGCTGATCCTCCGGGCGGTCGGCGAGAATGACCAGTCGGCCCATTCCATCGGCTATTCGGTGATCGGGGTGCGCTATCTGGCGGTGATGTTCGGCGGCGCTATGGCCGGCATTGCCGGGGCCTGCTTCCCGCTGCTGCTGACGCCGCAATGGGCCGAGCGGATGACGGCGGGACGCGGCTGGATTGCGGTGGCGCTGGTAGTCTTTGCCTCCTGGAAGCCGTTTCGCCTGCTGGCCGGCGCCTATCTCTTCGGGCTGGTGATGACCATGGAGCTTTATGCCAAGGCCGGCAGCGGCCCGCTCAATATCGTGCCGTCCGAGCTCTGGGCCGCCCTGCCTTATCTTGCAACTATCGTCGTGCTGGTGCTGATCTCCACCCGCCGCGATGCTTCCAGCAATGCTCCGGCCTGCCTCGGCAAGCCGTTCTTGCCTTCCAATTGAAACGGCACACCAATGACCGGCTCAATTCAACAAACGTCAATCAGGAGAAACCCATGAGACTGTCGCGTCGTACTTTCGTTAAAATCGGCGGTGCCGCCGTGGCCCTGCCCATGCTGGGGGCGCGTGCCTTTGCCCAGGTGGAAAAGGTGAAGATCGGCTTCATCTATGTCGGCACGATCAATGACAACGGCTACAATTATGCCCACAATCAGGGGCGGATCTATGTCGAGGAAAATCTGGGCGACAAGGTCGAGACCATCTATGTCGAAAACGTGCCGGAAGGCCCCGATTGCGAGCGCGTGCTGCGCGAACTTGCACAGCAGGGCTGCAATCTGATTTTCGCCACCAGCTTCGGTTTTGGCGACTCGGTGATCAAGGTTGCCCCGCAATTCCCCGAGATCGCCTTTGAGCACGCCACCGGCTATATGAGCGCGCCCAATGTGGGCCTCTACAATGCCCGCTTCTATGAAGGCCGTGCGGTCTGCGGCACCATTGCCGGCCACATGTCCAAGACTGGCAAGGCTGGCTATATCGGCTCCTTCCCCATCCCTGAAGTGGTCATGGGCATCAATGCCCTGGCCCTGTCCGGGCGCCGCATCAATCCCGACTTCACCGTCAAGCCGGTCTATATCTCGACCTGGAATGATCCGGCCAAGGAAGCTGACGCTGCCCGCGCCATGATCGACCAGGGCATCGATATCATTGCACAGCACACCGACGGCCCGGCTGCTCTGCAGGTCGCTGCCGAACGCGGCATTGTCGGCGGCTTCGGCCAGGGCGCCGACATGAGCGCTTTCGCACCGGACACCCAGCTGACCGCCATCATCGACCACTGGGGTCCGCATTATCTGGCATCGGCGCAGGCCGTGCTCGATGGCACCTGGACCCCGGGCAATACCTGGGAAGGCCTCAAGGAAGACGTGGTGCAGATGGGGCCCTACGGCGCCAAGGTGCCCGAAGAGGTGGTTGCTGCGGCCGAAGAAGTGCGCACCGGCCAGATCGACGGCTCGTTCCACATCTTCACCGGACCGATCAAGGACAATACCGGCGCCGAGCGCGTCGCAGCGGGCGTCACCATGACCGATGCCGAACTGCTCAGCATGGACTGGTATGTCGAAGGCGTCGAACAGCCCGCCTAAGGCAGGACTGGTTTGATCTGAGAGGGGCGGGCGTCGTCCGCCCCTTTTTCACGGCCATGAGGTCTGCTGGGGACGAAGCGAACGATGCCTGATTACATCATCTTCTACGAATGGCTGATGTTTGCCGTGCGCTGGCTGCACGTGATCACGGCCGTGGCCTGGATCGGCTCGTCCTTCTATTTCATCGCGCTCGACCTGGGCCTGCGCCAGACGCCCAGTCTGCCGCCCCTGGCGCATGGCGAGGAGTGGCAGGTGCATGGCGGAGGCTTCTACCACATCCAGAAATACCTGGTAGCGCCGGACTTCCTGCCCGAGCACCTGACCTGGTTCAAATGGGAAGCCTACTGGACCTGGCTGAGCGGCTTCATGCTGCTGGTGCTGGTCTATTATGTCGGCGCCGACCTCTATCTTATCGACCGCAATGTCCTGGATATGCCCAATTGGGCGGCGATCCTGCTGTCGATGGGCTCGATCGTGCTCGGCTTTGTCATCTATAACCGGCTGTGCAAATCGCCGCTGGGCGAGAGCCAGACCGGGCTGATGCTGGTGCTGTTTGCCGTGCTGGTGGCGATGAGCTGGGGCTATACCCAGGTGTTTACCGGCCGCGCCGCGCTGCTGCATATGGGGGCCTTCACCGCCTCGATTATGGCGGCCAATGTGGCGATGATCATCATTCCAAACCAGCGCATCGTCGTGGCCGATCTCAAGGCAGGGCGCGTGCCCGACGCCAAATATGGCAAGATCGCCAAGCAGCGCAGCTTGCACAACAACTACCTCACCCTGCCGGTGATCTTCTTCATGCTCAGCGGCCACTATCCGCTGGCCTTTGCCACGCAGTGGAACTGGATCATCGCCTCGCTGATCTTCCTGGTCGGCGTGGTCATCCGGCACTATTTCAACACCCGCCATGCCCGCAAGGGCAATCCGCACTGGACCTGGCCGGTGGCCATTGTGCTCTTCATCCTCATCGCCTGGCTATCGAGCGGGCCGAAAGTGCCGGGTTCGGCAGGAGAGGCGGTGGCGTCGCGGGCGGCCGAGCCCTTTCTCGCCGCGGAGCATTTCGCCGCCGCCAGCCTGACGGTGCAGACGCGCTGCGCCATGTGCCATACGGCCGAGCCGGCCTGGGAGGGCGTCTATGAGCCACCCAAGAACGTCATCCTCGACAATGACAATGCCATTGCCAACCATGCTCGGGATATCGCCATCCAGGCCGGCTATGCCCATGCCATGCCGCCGGGCAATGTCAGCGGCATGACCGATGACGAGCGGGCGCTGCTGGTGGAATGGTTTCGCGAGGGGTCGGCCTTGTGAGCATGACCATACTGCGCGGCCGCGTGCTGAGCTTTGTCAGCGAACCGCACGGGCTCGATGACGCGGCGAGCTATCGCTACATTGAAGATGGTGCCGTCGCTATCGAGGACGGAAAGATTATCGCCGTGGGCGAGTTTGTGTCCGGGGGTGATGCTGAGGTCATCGATCATCGCCCGCATCTGATCATGCCGGGCTTTATCGATACCCATCTGCATTATGTGCAGAGCCAGATGATTGCCTCCTATGCCGGCTCGCTGCTCGAATGGCTCAATACCTATACCTTTGTGGAAGAGCAGAAGTTCGGCCAGCAGGGGCATGCCACTGTTGTCGCCAGCGCCTTTTACGACGAGCTGATCCGCAATGGCACGACCACGGCAGTGGCCTATTGCTCAAGCGCGCCTCAATCGGTAGATGCCTATTTCGCCGAGGCGGAAAAGCGCAACATGCTGATGATCGGCGGCAAGGTGATGATGGATCGCAACGCCCCCGAGGCGCTGTGCGACACCGCCCAGTCCAGCTACGATGACAGCAAGGCCCTGATCGCGCGCTGGCATGGGCGCGGCCGCGGGCTCTATGCCATCTCGCCGCGCTTTGCCATTACCTCGACGCCAGCGCAGCTGGCGGCGGCGCAGGCACTGGTGGCCGAGCATCCCCAGGCCTATGTGCAGACCCATCTCAGCGAAAATGACGCCGAGATCACCCTCTCCATGCAGCTTTATCCGGAGGCGCCGGACTATACCGGCATCTACGAGACCTATGGCCTGCTCGGTCCCAGGACGCTGCTGGGCCACTGCATCCACCTCAACCACCGCGAGACCGGCGTGCTGGCCGAAACCGGTGCGGTCGCCGTGTTCTGCCCGACCTCGAACCTCTTCCTCGGCTCGGGCCTGTTCGACCATGACCGCTTGCGCCAGCATGGCGTGCGGGTAGGGGTGGCCACCGATATTGGCGGTGGCACCAGCTTTTCCATGCTGCGCACGCTGGACGAGGGCTACAAGGTGCTGCAATTGCGCGGCCAACGGCTGACGCCGTTCAATTCGTTCTACATGATGACGCTGGGCAATGCCCGGGCGCTGTCGCTGGAGAGCACGATCGGCACCATTGCGCCGGGCTGCGCGGCGGACCTGGTGGTGCTCGACTCTTCGGCCACGCCGGCCATGGCGCTGCGCATGCAGACAGCGACGCAGCTGGTCGAGGAGCTGTTCCTGCTGCAGACGCTGGGCGACGACCGCTCGATCGCCGAGGTCTATGTGGCCGGCGCAAGGATGAAGTCGACTTTAGGCGGGTTGTGAGCGAGCCGGCCTTGTCCTAAGTCTGGAAGACTTGATCCAGGGAAGAGCTTCATGAGCGACTATCAGACCAAATCCGGCCTTTCGGTACATTCCCTGCTGGTCGACTTCGTGGAAAAAGAAGCGCTGCCCGGGCTTCCCGTCACGGCGGAGCAGTTCTGGACAGGCCTCGAAGGCTTGGTCGCCCAGCACATGCCGACCAATGTCGCCCTCCTGGCAAAGCGTGATCTGCTGCAGAGCCAGATCGATGACTGGCACCACAAATACGGGCCGGTGGCGAGCAACCCGCAGGGCTATGAATTCTTCCTGCGCGAAATCGGCTATCTGTTGCCCGAGCCGGCGGACTTCACCATCGAGACCGAGGGGCTCGATCCCGAGATCACCACGCTGTGCGGCCCGCAGCTGGTGGTGCCGGTCAGCAATGCCCGCTATGCGCTCAATGCCGCCAATGCGCGCTGGGGCAGCCTCTATGATGCCTATTACGGCACCGATGTGATTGCCCGCGACGGCGATCTGGCGCCGGGCAAGAGCTATAACGCGGCCCGTGGCGCCGCCGTGGTGGCCAAGGCCAGCGAATTCCTCGATGCCAGCTTTCCGCTGAGCCAGGGCAGCCATCGGGATGTGACGGCCTATCGGGTGGTGACGACCGGCGGGGTGGCCGAACTGGTCATCGACGGCGCAGCCGGCCCGGTGACGCTGCAGGATAAGGCGGGTTTTGTCGCCTATGGCGAGGGCGGGGATAGCAACAAGGCCGAGATCGTGCTGCGCCATCACGGCCTGCATGTGATCTTGGCCATCGACAAAGCCAGCGTCATCGGCGGCGCCCATGCGGCGGGGCTCAGCGATGTCATCGTCGAGTCGGCGCTGACCACCATCCAGGACTGCGAGGATTCGGTGGCGGCAGTCGATGCCGAGGACAAGGTGGGCGTCTATCGCAACTGGCTGGGCCTGATGAATGGCACGCTGGAAGAAACCTTCGAGAAATCCGGCCGGAAAATGACGCGGCGCCTGAAGAAGGATGCCGTCTTTAGCGCCCTTGACGGCAGCGACCTGGTGCTCAAGGGCCGGGCGCTGCAACTGGTGCGCAATGTCGGCCATCTGATGACCACCGATGCGGTAATGTTCGAAGACAAGCCGATCGGCGAAGGGCTGATGGATGCGGCGCTGACCGTGCTCTGCGCCATGCATGACCAGGTCAACAGCAGCACAGGCGCCATTTACATCGTCAAGCCCAAGATGCATGGGCCCGAGGAAGTGGCCTTTGCCTGCGCCATCTTCGCCTCGGTCGAGGCCATGCTCGGGCTCGACGCCAATACCATCAAGATCGGCATCATGGATGAGGAGCGCCGTACCTCGGCCAATCTCAAGGCGGCGATCTATGAAGCGCGTCATCGGGTGTTCTTCATCAATACCGGCTTCCTTGATCGCACCGGCGACGAGATCCATACCGGCATGGAAGCGGGCGCCGTGCTGCGCAAGGACGAGATCAAGAACGAGCGCTGGCTGGGCGCCTATGAGGATCGCAATGTGCTGATCGGGCTGGCCTGCGGGTTCTCGGGCAAGGCGCAGATCGGCAAGGGCATGTGGGCCCGGCCCGACGACATGGCGGCGATGATGGCGGCCAAGGCCGGCCATCCCAATGCCGGCGCCAATACGGCCTGGGTGCCCAGCCCGACGGCGGCCACCCTGCATGCGCTGCACTATCATGAGATCGACGTGTTCGCGGCGCAGCGCCGCCGGCACAACGAGGCCCTGCCGGGCCTGGGCGAGCTGTTCTCGATGCCCGTACAGGCGCCGTTTTCGCTCAGCCGCGAGGAAATCACCCGCGAGCTCGAAAACAATGCCCAGGGCATTCTGGGCTATGTGGTGCGCTGGGTGCAGCAGGGCGTGGGCTGTTCCAAGGTGCCCGACATCAACAATGTGGGACTGATGGAAGACCGCGCCACCTGCCGGATTTCATCGCAGGCCGTTGCCAATTGGCTGCGCCATGGCCTGGTCAGCCGCGACGAGGTGACAGCAACCTTCGAGCGCATGGCCGGGGTGGTGGATCGGCAGAATGAGGACGATCCGCTTTATCGGCCGATGGGTGACAACTTCCAGTCGGTGGCGTTCAATGCGGCGCTCGACCTGGCGTTGCGCGGCGCCGACCAGCCCAGCGGCTATACCGAGCCGCTGCTGCATGCCGCGCGCCGCAAGGTCAAGGCGCGCGACAGCAGGCATCCTGATCAGTAGACTTCGATTGGCGTCAGCTGACGAAGTCGAACAGATCGACGTCGAACAGGCCGCGGTCGGTCATCTTGAGATGGGGGATGACCGGCAAAGCCAGGAAGGCGACCTGGAGGAATGGCTCGGGCAGGACGCAGTCGAGCGCCAGGGCGGCGTCGCGCAGCACGTGCAGGTCATGCGACACCGTCTCGAAGGGCTCCAGACTCATCAGCCCGGCTATGGGTAGAGCCAGCTCGGCGGTGACCTTGCCGCCCTCGGCCACGGCAAAGCCGCCGCCCAGTTCGATCAGGCGATTGACCGCCACGGCCATGTCCGCGTCATTGGCGCCGACCACGGTGATATTGTGGCTGTCGTGACCCACCGATGAGGCAATGGCGCCGCGCTTGAGGCCAAAGCCGGTGACAAAGCTGCGGCCGATATTGCCGTTCCTGCCGTGCCGCTCGATTACCGCCACCTTGATGACATCGGCATCGAGATCTGGCTGCAGGCCGCGCTCGGTGGTGGCGAGCGTAGCTTCCTCGCGGAAGGTGAGGATGAGGCCGGGCCGCACGCCGATCACCGGGATGCTGTTCTGGCCGGGCTTGGGCTCGGTAATGAAGCTGTCGGCGCTGACCGGCGTCGCCTTCATTGAGCTGAGGCCCACCGGGGCTACGGGCTGGCGGGCATCGAACAAAGCCGGGACCACGAGGCGCCCGGCGGCGATGACGTCGGAGACGCGACAATCCTCAAGGCTGTCGAGCAGGGCAATATCGGCGCGCCAGCCCGAGGCCAAGAGGCCACGATCGGTAAGGCCGAAAATGCGGGCGGCTGAATGGCTGGCGGCGCGATAGACGTGATGCAGCGGCCGGCCCATGGCGATGAGGCGGCGGATCGAGCTGTCGAGATGGCCTTCCTCGGCGATGTCGAGCGGGTTGCGGTCATCGGTGCAGAGCGCGACAAAGCTCGACGTGTTCTCGTCGAGGATTTCGGCGAGCGCCTTGAGATCCTTGGAGACCGAGCCCTCGCGGATCAGGATAGCCATGCCCTTGGCCAGTTTTTCGCGCGCTTCGGCGGCGCTGGTGGCTTCATGGTCGGTGCGGATGGCGGCGGCGAGATAGCCGTTAAGCGCGGTGCCCAGCAGCAGCGGGGCGTGGCCGTCGATATGGCCCCCCTGGAACGCCACCAGCTTGGCGATAATGCCGGGATCGGCATTGAGCACGCCGGGAAAGTTCATCATTTCGGCAAGGCCGATCACCTTGGCATGGGCGCGGAACGGCTCGAGGTCCGCGATTTCCAGCGCCGCGCCCGAGGTCTCAAAGCCGGTGGCCGGGACGCAGGAGGAGAGATTGATGCGGACGTCCATCACCGTCTGTTCGGCGCTGTCGAGGAAGTAGCGGATACCCTCGGCGCCCAGCACATTGGCGATCTCGTGCGGATCGCAGATGACCGTGGTGACGCCATAGGGCAGCACGCAGCGGTCGAATTCGAGCGGGGTGACCAGCGAGGATTCGATGTGCAGATGGGTGTCGATAAAGCCCGGCACGGCAAAGCGGCCAGTGCCGTCGATGACGGTCTCGCCCTCGTAGCTGGCATGGGTACCGACGATGCGGTCGGCGACGATGGCGATGTCGGTGGTGGTGACCGCGCCAGTGATGACGTCGAGCATCTGCACATTCTTGATCACCAGGTCGGCGGGCACCTTGCCCTGGCCGGCCATGATCATGCGGGTGAGACTTGCGGCACTGGTCATCAAGCATTCCTGGTTTTGGTCAAGCAGCAAGGGTCGGCGCCCTGCGACCTTGCGTCAAGGGGCCAACGGAACCGCTGCGGTCGGGACACGTTGGTGCACAGAGCTTAACGGAGCGTCCCATGGAAACCTACGATCCCAAGAAAACCGAGACTGATGTGCGCCAGGCCAATCCGCGCAAGATGAACCTGCGTGTGCTCATGGGGTCCATGATCAGCATAGTCGTGCTGTTTGTCATCATCTACGTGGTCTATGCCATGACCCAGACCGCTCCCGCGTAACCAGCGTGCGGCTGGTCAGGGTTGGACGGAACGATCTAACCGTGCTGCGCCGCAAGCGCGGCACGGGTTTTAGCTATCTCGACGCGACGGGGGCTCTGGTGACCGATCCGGCGATCAAGGCCCGGATCAAGGCGCTTGGCATTCCCCCGGCATGGACCGAGGTGCGCATCGCGGCCAGTGAAAAGGCCCATATCCAGGTGCTTGGCCAAGACGAGGCCGGGCGCGAGCAGTATCTCTACCATCCTGAATGGACGCTACGCCGTGACGGCAAGAAGCAGCAGCGGCTCAAGGCACTGACCACGACCCTGCCGCGATTGCGCAAGAAGGTGAATGAAGGCCTCGGCGCGCCGGCGGGCAGTCGCGACCTGGCGCTGGCTTTGGCGGTTGCGCTCATCGACAAGACGGCGATGCGCCTGGGGCGCGAGAAATATCTCGAGGCCAGCGGCACGCGCGGGGCGGGCACGCTCTATACCCGCGATGTCGAGGTGAGTGGATCAGAGATCTGCCTGCGCTTTGATGCCAAGGGCGGCAAGCGGGCCGAATACTGCCTGCGCGACTCCAAGCTGGCTGCCGCCATAACCAGCATCAAGACCCTGCCGGGCAAGCGTCTGCTGGTCTATCGCGACGAGGCGGGCAAGGTGCGGCCGATCAAGACCGGCGCCGTCAACGACTATCTGCGGGCCATAACGGGGGCCGAGATTTCGGCCAAGGATTTCCGCACCCTGCATGCCAGCGCGATTGCCGGGGCCGCCCTGGCGCAACTGGAGGTGGGCGTCAGCGAGGCAGCTCGCCGGCGGCAGATGGCGCAGGTGGCGCGCGAGGTGGCCAGCGTGCTGCGCAATACGCCGATGATCAGTCGCAAGTCCTATATCGCGCCTTGCCTGTTCAAGCTGTTCAACGACGGCAAGCTCAAGGCGCTGTGGGAGAGTGCCGGCGCCGGACGGACCGGATTGCTGGCCCGAGAAAAGCGGCTGAGCGCGGTGCTCGCCGCGGTTCGCTAGAGGGATTGGTCGGGCTGGGCGCGGACGGCCGTGCTCGCGCGCATTGCGGTACGGCGTTGCTGCCGGCTGACCATTGCGTTTTCGGGCGCGGCGAAGATGTCGGTGATCCGGTCGGCAACCATCCCACCCGAAAACAGGAAGCCCTGCAGCGTATTGCAGCCCAGCGAGCCCAGGATCGTTGCCTGTTCCTCCGTCTCCACGCCCTCGGCGGTGACCTGCAGTTCCATGGCATGGGCGAGCTTGACGATGGCGTCGGTGATGGCGACCGAGACATGGCCGTCCGTGAGCTGACTGACAAAGGACCGGTCGATCTTGATGCGGTCGACCGGATAGCGCTTGAGGTAGCTGAGCGATGAATAGCCGGTGCCGAAATCGTCGAGCGCAATATGGATTCCGGCCGCCCGGAAGGTGCGCAGGTTCTGCGATGACACATGTTCGTCGTCGAGCAGGATGGATTCGGTAATCTCGAGCTCGAGATCGAGCGGCCGCATGCCGGTTTCGTGCAGTATATCGAAGACCTGGTGGGAGAATTGCGGGTTGCGCAGCTGGGTCGGCGAAATGTTGACGGCAATGGTGCGGCCGGGAACGGTGGCCCCCAGGAGGCAGGCGCGGCGCAATACGAATTCACCCAGGGTTTCGATAAGGCCGGTGCTTTCGGCCACGGGAATGAAACGGGCCGGAGAGATCTGGCCGAATTTGGGATGGTACCAGCGCGCAAGGGCCTCGGCGCCGATCACCTTGCGCGACACCTGGTCGATCAGGGGCTGGAAGACGATGGACAATTGATCGTCGCGGCACAGGGCCTCGCGCAGTTCAGCTTCAATGGTGTGCTGCAGCTGCAGCAGCTCGTTCATGTGCTCCTCATAGACCGCGGCGCGGTTGCGGCCACCGGCCTTGGCTTCGTAGAGGGCGATATCGGCGCGGCGCACCAGTTCTGTGGGCTCGGCATCGCGGCCGCGGGCCATGACAATGCCAATGCTGACCCCGACATGGGCCTTGAAGCGGCTGAGGGTGAAGGGCCGCCCGATGGATTCGATGATGCGGGCGGACACCTCCATCACATCGACGGGCTTGTCATGGGTGATGGCCAGAACGGCGAATTCGTCACCGCCGAGCCGCGCAATCATGGTGCCGGTGCCGAAGATGGCGCGCAGGCGGTCGCCCACGGTACAGATCAGTTCGTCGCCGGCCTGGTGGCCGAGGGTGTCGTTGACCTGTTTGAACCGGTCGAGATCGAGCATGAACAAGGTCAGATGCGCATTGGCATTGTGCTTGTCGGCCGCGGCTTCTGCCAGCTTGGCGTCAAAGCTCATGCGGTTATCCAGCCCGGTCAGCGCATCATGACTGGCCTGGTGCAGGCTGAGGCGGCGGGCGTTTTCGACCGCCGCTGCCGAGCGGCGCAACTGACCGAGCAGCAGGAAAATCAGGATGCCAGCGAGCAAGAACGCGCCGACCAGCAGCGGCCCGGTCTGCAACAGCATGACATAGCCGGGACGATCGCGGTTCCATTCGAAGAAGGCCACGAAGCGACCGCTGGCGCTGAGGATCGGGTAGACGAGGCGGTTGGGATTGCTGCTTTCGACCAAGGTAAAGCGTCCGTCGTCGAAGAGAAACTCCCGGTTGATCTGGCTGGCGGCGCGCCCGTCGAGAAATTGCACCGCCAGAATGATCGGCTCGGTTCCCGGCTGCGGCCGCAGGGCCGCGCGTTCGCCAATGACGGGCAAGGCTGCGACGATGGCAGGCTTGCCATCGATGATGGCAAAGTCGGTCACGGACGGCGGTGGCGGGCGGGGTGGCAGGATGGGAGGCTGTCCCTCAAGCCCGGCCGGGGCATCGAGTGGCGCGGGGGGCGGGCGCTGGCCGGGGCGAAGCGCGCGCGCCTCGGTAATCAGCGACTCGAGGCCGGCGAGCATATCGCGAACGGTACTGACATCGACGGCAGCCCCATCGACCATGGCGTAGACCGGGGCACCCTGGGCGCTGAGCAGAATGGTCTGGTCGTGCCGGAAGTAGCGGTAGAGCCACTCACCGACATTGGTTTCGATCCAGTTGCTGTCGAAAGCGGCGCTGGTCTTGCGCAAGGTCTCGTCATTGATGGCGACGCTGGCCGTCTCGCGCACGATACGCGACAGGCGGCCTTCGACCACATGGCTTATCATGGTGGTCTGCCGCTCGGCAGCGCGCTGATCGATATTGCCGGTCGACCAGACGACAAAGCCCAGCACCGCAACAACCGCGGTAATAAGGGCCAGCACCATCGGCAAAAGCGCGACGGTGGTTGGATGCCAGCGTTCGATTGTCGACGTTGCGGGCTGCATCAGACAACCGGTTGAGGAACTTGTTGGAAATCAGCATAGGGCAGGCGCATTTAGGACTGGTTACCGCCCGCGACCCGCCAAAAGGCCCAGCCATTTTGGCGCCACTGGGCAGGAAGCACATTTGCCGCCTTCGCGCGCGGCCTGGGCTGGGATAGAAATGGGGTGGTCGCGGCCCAACGGCCTGCCGACACCGTTGATATCCCGGAGCCTGACCCCATGAGCCAAATGCGCGCCCTTGTCCTTGAACGTCAGCATGAGCTGGCTTTGCGCGATATCGATCTGCCGCTCGACGTGGGGCCGGGCATGGTCAGGATCGCCATCCATACCGTGGGCGTCTGCGGCTCGGATGCGCACTATTATACCCATGGCAAGATCGGCCCCTTCGTGGTCAACGCCCCCATGGTGCTGGGGCATGAGGCGGCCGGCACGGTCAGCGCCGTGGGCGAGGGCGTCACCCATCTCAAGGTCGGTGACCGCGTCTGCATGGAGCCGGGCATTCCCGATGCCAATTCGCGGGCCAGCCGGCTGGGCATGTACAATGTCGATCCGGCCGTCAGCTTCTGGGCGACGCCACCGGTGCATGGTGTGCTGACGGCGGAAGTGGTGCATCCGGCCAATTACACCTTCAAGCTGCCTGATCATGTCAGCTTTGCCGAGGGCGCCATGGTCGAACCCTTCGCTGTCGGCATGCAGGCGGCCAGCAAGGCCCGCATCGCGCCGGGCGATACCGCCGTGGTGCTGGGGGCCGGTCCGATCGGCACCATGGTGGCGCTGGCGGCGCTGGCGGGAGGCTGTGCCCGCGTCATCGTCGCCGATCTGGCGCAGCCCAAGCTCGATATTGCCGCGCAATACCAGGGCGTGATTCCGGTCAATATCCGCGAGAAGAATATCGTCGATGAGGTCGCCCGGCTCACTGAAGGCTGGGGGGCGGACGTGGTGTTTGAGTGTTCGGGTTCGCCGCATGCCTGGAAGACCATCATGGACCTGCCGCGTCCCGGCGGCACGATCGTGGTGGTTGGCCTGCCGGTCGAGCCGGTGGCGGTGGACATTGCCGGCGCGTCGGTCAAGGAATTGCGGATCGAGAACGTGTTCCGCTATGCCCACCAATATGACCGGGCCATTGCGCTGATCGCTTCGGGCAAGGTCGATCTCAAGCCGCTGATTTCGGAAACGTTTGCCTTCGAGGATTCGATCAAGGCGTTTGACCGGGCGGTGGAAGCGCGGCCCAGCGACGTGAAGCTTCAGATCAGGGTCGCGGGTTAAGTTTCGGCTGAGGCGAGGAGGAACACAATGGATCTCAATTTACGCGACAAGGTGGCCGTGATCACCGGCGGCACGGTAGGGATCGGACTGGCCGTGGCCGAGGGCCTGGCCGCCGAGGGCGTCAACCTGGTGCTGGTCGGCCGCGACAAGGCGCGGGCCGAGGATGCGGCGGTGCAGGTGGCCCAAAGGTTCGGCATCATCGCCACTGCGATCAGCGCCGATGTCGCCACGGCGGCAGGCTGTGACGCGGTGATCCATGGCACGCGGCAGGCCTTTGGCGGCGCCGATATCCTGATCAACAATGCGGGCACGGGCTCCAACGAGACCATTGCCGAGGCCGATGACGCCAAGTGGCAATATTACTGGGACCTGCATGTGATGGCCGCCGTGCGGCTGGCGCGTGGCCTGATGCCGGCGATGAAGAAGCGCGGCGGCGGCGTGGTGCTGCACAATGCCTCGATCTGCGCGGTGCAGCCGCTGTGGTACGAGCCGATCTACAACACCACCAAGGCCGCGCTGATGATGTTTTCCAAGACGCTGGCCAATGAGGTGGTGGGCGACAATATCCGGGTCAACACGATCAATCCCGGTCTGGTGCTGACGCCGGACTGGGTCAAGACAGCCAAGCAGATCGCCGGCGAGGATGGCTGGCAGGCCCATCTGCAGGGGGTTGCCAATGAAGCGGGCGGCATGAAGCGCTTTGCCACGCCCGAAGAACTGGCGAACTTTTTCGTCTTCATGTGTTCGGACAAGGCCAGCTACTCGACCGGGTCGACCTATTTCGTGGATGGCGGGTGGCTCAAGACCGTTTGATGCTGCCCGCATCGGGCTCGGTGCTGGGCGTGGATGTCGGCTGGTCGCTCAAGGCGGCCTCGAGCGGCATCTGCCGGCTCGACTGGGACGAGCAGACCATCAGCTGGACGCTGGCGCATTTTACCGGTCACCCCGAGGCCCGGGCAGACAATCTTGCGGCGGTGGCGGGGGATCGCCTGTTGCTGGCAGTGGGCCTTGACGGCCCGCTGCGCGGCGACCTCGCGGTGATCGACCGCTACCGGACGGCCGAGCGGCTGCTGAGCCAGAAGGCCATTGCGAGCCGGATCAGCCAGCCCGGCTCCTCGCGCAGCCCGGTGGGGCGGCTGCTCAACCAACACACCAACGAATTTGCCGCCATGCTGATCGAACGCGGCGGGCTGGCCACGGCGCGGCACCCGGAGGCCGTGCACAGCCTGGCGCTGTTCGAGGCGTTTCCGACGAGCTTTCTCGGCCTGATGCTGGAGGCGGCCGAGAAGGGGATCAGACAACAGCGCTCAGACCGCTACTACACGGCGCTGGTGGCCGATGGGACGCTGGAGCGCCTGCTGGCGCATCACCTGCCCGGTCGGCGCCTGGCGGGCGCGCTGGCGGATGTGCGCAACCATGACGAGCGGGCGGCACTGGTCTGCGCGATATCGGCGCTGGGCGTGGCGGCCGGCGATTATGTGGCGGTGGGCGATGCCGATGGCTGGATCATCCTACCGCCGCGGCGGTTCATCGCCGGTTGGGCGCAGCCGCTGGTGGACAGCTGGAACCAAGCCGGGCACGACAGGTTGTCATGGTAGTGTCACAAACAGGTTCGCCATGGATATCGGTAACGAATTCGGCCTGGTGCCGACTTTTCTGCCCACCCACATCATCGCCATCCGCCTGCTGATTGCGGCCATGCTGGGGGCAATGATCGGCTTCGAACGGGAATGGCACACATCCGGCGCCGGTCTGCGTACCCATATCCTGGTGTCGGTTGCCGCAGCGCTGTTCACCATCCTGGCCTTCGAAATCTACCACACCCTGCCCATGGACGACGGGCGGGGCCGGGCCGACCCGATCCGCGCCGTCGAGGCGGTCACGGCGGGGATTGCCTTTCTGGGCGCCGGGGCAATCTTCCGCAATGGTGGCGGGGTACAGGGTCTCACCACCGGCGCGGGGATGTGGCTGGCAGGTGCGGTCGGCCTCGCCACCGCGCTGGGCTATTATGTGATTGCGACCGGTACGGCACTGTTGGCGGTGCTGGTGCTGGCGGCGCTGCGTGCGCTGTCGCACCGGGTGATCGGCGGGCATTTGGAAAGCGGCGACGCTGATCCCTAGGCGCGACGCGTTTGCTCGCAGAAGCGAGGGCCGCGGAGAGAAGCAGGATTGCGGTCTGGCGCCCGAGGGACAAGCGCCCGTCCAGCTCTGCTTCTCTCCCCGTGCGCGCGCGACCGGGAGGTGCCGCGCTCGCGCCCATGTACCTGACCCCCTTGGAGTAGGGCCGGTACCCCCTCTGCCCGCCATCCTGGCAGGCAAAAGGGAGTCGATTGGTCGGAAGGCGCCTGGGAAGCAGGATGGTCAGGACCGTCCTGCAGCGCGCTTCCGACCGCAGCATGCAGCCTGTGGACGCAGGAGCTACATGCCAACTGCTTCGGGGCGCTGCGACAGCGTCACGAATTCAACGATGTCCGCCGCGACGCGCCGATAGGCGTCCCGTTCAGCATGGCGGACAAAAACGGCGGCGGCCCCATTTGCGAGCAAGGCCTGGCGGCACTGCTCGGTTTGCTGGGGAGCAAGAACAACCACAGGAACGCCGTGCTGGCACGTTAGTTGCCCGATGGTGTCGAGAAATTCGAGATTGGCGCCACTGTGTTCCTTGAGATCGAGGATGATGAGCGCGGGCCAGGCTGCAGTGACGTCGGAAAGCACCGCCTTCAGTCGGACAAGGGCCTGGTTCGCATCGCCATAGGACTGCACGCCATGGGCGCCCTGATCGACCAGGGTACGGGTCAGCAGGTGAGCCGAATGCTCATCATCATCAATCAGCGCCACAAAGGACGCATAGTTCACATAGTTGCTCACAACTCACCTCAAGGTACCGCTCATCGCCAAACGGGTCGCTGAGTGGTCTACCGGAACGCAATAATCTTCCTCCCGGAACGCGAGAATGCGCCCGGTCTGGATGTACTAACGGGGTGGTCCATATGTCTCTGCAGGGGCCTAGCCGGCGGAGAACGGTGTCACGTAGATGACGGTGACTCCCCGGCCTATGGGCGAAGGGCCCGCCCGTCGCTAGGCAACTGCAGGTAAAATAACGGTAACGAGGGCTTGTAATTTACATGTAACACGCGACAATCCCGGCCAGTTCCGGAGGTCTGTGTGCCCGATCCGACGACACAGCGCGAAGTGATTCTGGCCTGTCTTGCGCAAATGCTTGAGTGGCCTGAAATTTCTCGTTCGCCGCAACTGTCGAAGTTCCTCGACTACATCGTGCAACGCACGTTGGCGGGGGATGAACAGTCAATAAAGGCCTATTCTATTGCTGTCGATGTGCTGGGTCGGGCGGCTGATTTCGATCCCCAGGCAGATCCGATCGTACGGGTGCAGGCGCGCCGGCTGCGCGGCCTGATCGAGGAATATTATCGCGGACCCGGCAGTGGCGACGCTGTGCGAATCTCCCTGCCGGTGGGGCGCTATGTGCCGGATTTCCATTGGATGGAGCCGGCCGGCGGCATCCGCGCAGCCGTCGATGAAACGCCATCGGCAGCGATGACGGGTCGGGCGCAACTTGCCGGCGGTCTGGCCATGTCCTGGTTTGCCGTGGCGGTCATCACCCTGGGCGTCGCCGCGCTTGGCCTGGCGCTGTTCATCTTCAACCCCATGTCGGAAACTGCCGGCAGCATGGGGCAGTTGGCGCGCCCCAGCGTCACGGTTGTCGAGTTCCAGAACCTGGCGGAGGGGCAAAGCGACGCCCCGCAGGTGGCGGGACTGGCCATCGAGCTCGTGACCGATCTGGACCAGTTCGAAGATATCGATGTGCGCTATGGCGGCGGTGCCGACGTGGCCATAGCGGTGGCCCCCAATGGCGTTGCCGACTATGTGCTCACGGGCATCGTCCGCAAGGACGGCGCGGTGGTGCAATACAGTGCCATCCTGACCGACAGCCGATCAGGCGGGGTGGTCTGGAACCAGACATTTGCCGTGCCGCTGGCCGAAGCCGTCCAGAGCGGTGTGCTCGACGCAGTGTCGCGTCGGCTCAGCCTGGTGCTGGGCAGTCCGCGCGGGCCGCTGCATGGTGCGGCGCGTCAACTGCTGGCCCAGTCGCCGGCGCTGAGCGGCAATGCCAACCTTTATTTGTGTCGCATGCTGTTCCACAGCTACCGGGCGAGCGGCAGCGCGGCAGAGGCTGACCGGACCAATACGTGCCTGTCCGGACTTGCTGCGGATGATCGGGAGTCCCCGACGGGTCTGGCGATGGCGGCGAGCCTGCTGGCCGAGCGCGATATTGCCCCGTCCGGACGGGACACCGCCTATGCCGAGCGGATGCGCCTGGCCGAGGCGGACCTCGACCGTGCCATTAGCGCAGCTCCGGTCAGCGCCTTCATCTGGGAGCAGCATGCGCGGCTGCGTCAGGACATGGGCCAGTTCGATAGGGCCCGCACCGAATATGGCTCCGCCATCCAGCTCAATCCGGCCAATGGAGATGCGCTGGCGGCCTATGCAAGGCTGCTGGCCCTGGGCGGCAATATCGCCGAGGCCGAGAGCATGGCGCGCGACGCGGCGGACGGCACGCCCAACCCGCCCGACTGGTACTTCTGTGTCCCGGCCTTGCTGGCTCTGCAGGCCGGCGACAATGCCGGGGCGATCGCCGCGGCGGAGCGCTATGCGCTGGCCGATGCTGAACTGGGTCCCATCCTGGCCATCCTGGCCGGGCAGCGCAGCGGCGACGGAGACATGGTCAATCGCTATCTGGCGCAGGTTCTCGACTTGCCTAGTTTCCGGGCGGTGGGTGTGTTGCCGCGGCTGCGTGAACGGGTGCAGGACAAGGCCCTGCTGGAGCAGATCCAGGCCGCCCTGACGGCGGCCGGCGTGCCGCTCAAGGCGATCAACGGCGCCTTCTAGGCCGATTTCGGCCTCGGGCTAATGCGCCGAGGATTGGGAAAACAGATTGATCACCAGCACGCCGGACAGGATCAGGGCCATGCCGACCAGGGCGGGCAGATCCAGGGTCTGGCCGTGCATGAAATAGGCGATCGTGGCAATCAGCACGATGCCGACGCCCGACCAGATGGCGTAGCCAATGCCGACCGGAATGGTCTGCAGGGCCAGGGAGAAGAAGTAGAAGGTGATGCCATAGCCCACCACCACCACGGCGGTGGGCCACAGGGCGGTGAAGCCGTTGGACGCGCGCAGGAACGAGGTGGCGACCACCTCGCCGGCAATGGCGATGGCGAGGTAGAGCGCGCCGCTCATGGGGAGGCGGGCCCGAACAATGTCCTGGCCAGCTCGACGAAGCGCTGGCCGCGCTCCTCGAAGTTCTTGAACTGGTTATAGGAGGGCGCGCCCGGGGAGAGGATGACCACGTCGAAGGCATCGCGCTGGGCGTGGAGCGCCTGCATGGCTGCGTCGAGATCAGGTGGCGTCAGGACGGTTATCCCTGGGGCGACGCTCTTGGTGGCCTCGGCCAGGCGGGCGCCGGTCACGGGCAGGCAGGCCAGCGTCGTCACGCCATGGCCTGCCAGCAGGCCCGCCAGTTCGGTATAGTCCTGCTCGCGTTCATGGCCGCCGGCGATCAGCGCCAGGCGCTGGCCCGGATAGGATGACAAGGCCGCCTTCGTGGCCTCCGGCGTGGTGGCAATGGAATCGTCGACAAACAGCTTGTCGCCAAAGCGGTGCTCTTCGAGCCGATGCGGCAAGGGCTTGAACGCCTTGATGCCGTCGACAATGCCATCGAGCGTGCCGCCGGCAGCCAGGGCGATTTGCGCGGCCAGAATGGCATTGTCCAGATTGTGGGCGCCCTTGAGGCGTGAGCGCGACACCGCCGACTCCACCACCTGCAGTTCCTGTGGTGTCAGGTCACGCAGCAGGCGGCGATGGTCGCGGGTCGCCTGGGCCACCAGGGCGTTGCCCTTGGCGCCAGCCCCGAGCGCAACGGGGAACCCACCATCGCGATCGATCAGGCGCAGCTTGTCGTGGTAGTAGCGCTCAACAGATCCATGCCAGTCGACATGCTCGGGATAGAGGTTGGTGATGGCGGCGATGTTGGGCAGGAAATTCATGTCGGCGGTCTGGTAGCTCGAGAGCTCGAAGACGACGACGGCATGCTTGTCGGCAATATCGAGCGGTGGCACGCCCACATTGCCGGCCAGCCCCGCATCGATGCCCGACCGGGTCAGCATCAGATGGACCAGGGTGGCGGTGGTGGATTTGCCCTTGGTCCCCGTGATGGCGATCGAGGTGCATTTGTCGCTGAAGGCATGCCCCCACAGATTGAGGTTGGAGGTGACGGGGATGCCGCGGTCCCGGGCGATATCGAACACGATCTTGTAGCGCGAGACGCCCGGGCTCTTGATGATATGGCCAAAGCGGTGGATGCGGGCAGCGTCCTTGATGTCTTCGGGCGCCATGAAGGCGGTGTCTTCGATGTCGTGCGGGCCGCTGTCAACGGTCACAAAGACCTTGAGGTCAGGTTGCTCGGCCTTGAGAAAAGCGCGGGTGGACCTGGCTTCGCGACCAGCGCCATAGAGCAGGACGGGTTCTTCAAACAGCATAAGCGGACACCTTGGCAGCCAGAGCAGGGGGGATGTGGTGATCGTGACTATCGGTCAGGCATTCGGCCATCGCCGCCTGCAGGCGCGGTTCGCCATACTGGCTCAGCAGGTCGGCCTTGACCGCGCGGACCACGGCGGCCTCGTGCCAGTCGGCGTGACGGGTCAAGGTGTACAGGCAGGCGGCCGCCTCAAGGATTTCCCCGACGCATTCCCAGGGCTTCTGGCCAGCCAGGCCCGCCAGCTCGCGGAAGGAGGCTTCATGGGCGGGATTGTCGAGCAGGTCCTTGCCGAAGATGGCGAGCAGCCGATCCTTGGCCATGAAGGGGGCAAAGATCAAGAAGACGAAATGGCATTTCGGGCATTGCCCGCACCACAGCGCCCCGTCATTGCCGGTGAGCCGGAAATTGCGGTTGCAGCTGGAAAAGACCCTGTCGAACCGGGTCTCGTGGGTGAACAGCGAGGCGATGCGGGCTTCAGAATAGGGGCGCAGCAGCGAGAAGTATTTCAGGGCGCCGCCGGTGGCGTCGCCCAGGATGGCGGCGATCAGCAGCTCGAACCCCAGCGACTTGGAATATTGGTGATTGGTCTCGCGCCCGTCGAACTCGACATTGCCCTCGCTGGCCGAGCGCTCGTTGGACAGCACGATCTGGCTGTAGCCATAGAGCAGGGCGCAGAGCGCTGCGATCATTGAGTTGATGGCGGTCGAGGGTACGTGGCCGTTGAAAAAGCCGGGCTGGGTGCCGAGCCGGATCATCTCGGGGTCCAGCGTACGGGTGACATAGATGGGCGGCGTGCCGATCTTGTCGACCGAGGTCAGGATGGGACCCTTGGGATTGACGGCAAAGGGGGTGAAGTCAACCCCGGTATGGCTGAGCAGGTCGACGCTGACCAGGGAATCCTTGCCGCCGCCAATGGGCAGCAGCGTGCGGTCGGGCAGGGTTATGGCAGGCTGGCGATCAGCGGCGTCATGCGGCGCGATGATGGAGAGCTTGTCGAAGCGCTGCAGATTGTTGCGGGCATAGAATTCGCCCAGCCCGTTTTCATAGACGTCGATTACAAAGGCGCGCTCGGCGGCATTGAGCGGGATCTGCGGCGCCGCGATCACATGGGGTGCCTGCAGCTTGAAATAGCTCACTCCCAGCACGATGGCGGTGAGGTCGAGCAGCTTGATGAAGTTCGGGCTGGTGGCGGCTCCGGGCAAGGCACCTGCCGGGAAATCGAGGGTTTCCTCGAAATGCAGCCCGTCCAGATCATACATGAAACGGGCCTGGGCCGTGTCCGGATCGTAGGTGGGGCGCTCTATCAGAAATTGGTCGGTCAACAGGAGTCCTCGCGGCTTGGTCCACATATAGGTGATTTGCGGCCCGGGCGGGAGGGGGACTGGCGGGTTGCGCCATGTCTGACTTGTCGCGCACCATTCGTCGTGACGGTATTGGGGGCCAGTGCCCCGCAACAAGGAGAAAAGCGATGCGTGTGATGGTTCTGGTCAAGGCCACCGAAGATAGCGAAGCAGGCGTCATGCCCCCGTCCGAACTGCTCGAGGCCATGGGCCGGTATAATGAGGAACTGGTCGATGCAGGAATCCTCTTGGCCGGGGACGGGCTCAAACCCAGCAGCCAGGCCAAGCGGGTCGCGTTTGACGGCCCCAGCCGCCGCGTCATCGACGGGCCCTTTGCCGAGACCAAGGAACTGGTCGCCGGCTACTGGGTCTGGGAGGTGCGCGACATGGATCATGCCGTCGAATGGGTCAAGCGCTGCCCCAATCCAATGCTGGGACCCAGCGAGATCGAGATCCGGCCCTTCTTCGAAATGGCCGACTTTGCCGCGATCATGACGCCGGAGGCCGAAGCGATCCACAATCGGGTGGCGGAGAAGGAAAAGCAGCGTCAGGGCTGAGTGGCGCAGGGGGATTGGAGATCCGGGTGGTGGGTTGTCTGGGCCATTCGACCGTAGGTCTCATGGCCTGCTTCGCTCAAATCGCGCCACTGGCGCGATTTGCCCTGCGGGACTCTCAGCAGATACGCATCTGCAGGCGCATGACGATTTCGCTGCCCAGGCGCTGATAGCCATATTCGCGCATGGTGCAGGTCCAGCCATCGCCGGCGCGCTCGATGCGGAAGAGGTTGTAGCGTGCCGGATCATCCAGCGTGCCGCCCTGGGCCGCACTGGCAGCCGCGACGCCGACCACGGGCACTTCGTGCTTGGGGCCGGGAATGGAGTGGATCGAGGAGCGGTGGGTATGGCCGTGCAGGATCAGCTCGGCGCCATGCTCGGCGATGACCTCGCGGAACAGCTTGTGGCCCTTGAGGCCGAAGGAAGGATGCTGCAGTTCGGGATTGGGCGGGTGATGGATCAGCACGGTGCGGAAATAGTCCGCCTCGCCCATCACCTTGAGGATGCGGCCGAGCCGCTCGGCCTGCTCGAGGTCAAAGCGGCCGATGGCCAGGAACGGGCGGGTCGGCACGGCGCTTGAACAGGAAATGACCGCCAGTTCGCCGATGCGGCGGACAAAGGGGAAGGCACCGGTATCGAGGGTTTCACCCTTGAGATATTCGCCCCAGCGCTGCTGCGCCGATTCCAGCGTGCCGGCGACATAGGCGTCGTGGTTGCCCGGGCAGACGGCGATCCTGTCGGCCGGGCCGAGGGCCTCCAGCCAGGTGCCCGCCCGCTCGATCTCCATGGGCAGCGCCAGGTTGACCAGATCGCCGGTGACGGCGGTGAAGTCGGCATTCTGGGCCTGCAGGTGGGCCACGAGACTGGCCAGCGTCTCGCTGTTGAGCTCGTCGTGGCGCCGCAATTTCCAGTTCAGATAGCCGGTGAGGCGCTTTCCCAGCAAGTCGCGCCACCCGACGGCGGGCATGGGAGACAGGTGAATGTCGGAGATATGTGCGAGACTGATCATTGCTGGCGTAATGCCAGAAGCCAGCGGCCAAGAAAATGCTCAATCGCCCCCCGCAGTAATTTTGTGGTGATCAAGTTCCTGCTACCGGTGGCTGCAAAGGAGTTCCGAACCATGCAGATGAATCGTTTCCAGCGGGTGCGCGCCCGGCTCTTTCTGCTGCTCAAGGGCACCTGGCAGCGCATGACGGTGGGCGCACGGGTCATGCTGGTGGATGGCGACAAGGTACTGCTGATCCGCCACACCTATGTGCCCGGCTGGCAGTTTCCGGGCGGCGGCGTCAGCCCCGGCGAAACCATCGAGGCAGCGGCGCGGCGCGAAGTGCTCGAGGAGACCGGCTATCGCGTCACCGGCGCCATGGCGCTGTTCGGGCTCTATCACAATTCCAGCACGGTCACCGATCGGGACCATGTCGCCTTCTATATCGCCAGCCAGTTCGAGCAGGGCTTTGCCTTCAAGCCCAACCACGAAATTGCCGAGGCCGGATGGTTCGACCGCCGGGCCCTGCCGGAAAAGGTCACCCCGGCCACGTCGCAGCGCATTGACGAATATTTCGATCAGGCGCCGCGGCGTGACATCTGGGGCTATTGAGGCGCCGCCCTAGCTGAGGAAGGGCAGCTCGGGCCCGATCGGGATGATCCGGCTCGGATTGATGGTGGGGTGGCTCCAGTAATAGTGCGTGCGGATATGGTCGAGATCGACCGTTTCCTTGATGCCCGGCACCTCATAGAGCGCCTTGAGATAGTGCGAGATATTTGGGTAGTCGGCGATGCGGCGGCGATTGCACTTGAAGTGGCCGACATAGACGGCGTCAAAGCGCACCAGCGTGGTGAACAGGCGCCAGTCGGCTTCGGTGATGGTGTCGCCGGTCAGATAGGCGGTTTGGCCGAGCAGGTCCTCGACCCAGTCCAGCGCGGTGAAAAGCGTGCCGACGGCCTCGTCATAGGCGCTCTGGGCGGTGGCGAAACCGGCCTTGTAGACGCCGTTGTTGATCTCGTCGTAGACGCGGGCATTGATGGGGTCGATCGTGGCACGCAGCGCCTCGGGATAGTAATCATCGGTATTGCCGGTCAGCTCGTTGAAGGCCGAGTTGAACATGCGGATGATTTCCGAGCTCTCGTTGGAAACGATGGTGCCGGTCTGCTTGTCCCAGAGGACAGGAACCGTAACGCGGCCGGAAAAGTCTGGCACCGCCTGGGTATAAAGCTGCCAGAGCAGTTCCTTGCCGAACAGCGCGTCGCCGGTCGAGCCGGTGCTGGTGTCGAAGCTCCAGCCGGTTTCGTCGGGCATTTTCGGCGAAACGACCGAGACATCGATCAGCGCCTCGAGGTCCTTGAGCTTGCGGAAGATCAGGGTGCGGTGGGCCCAGGGACAGGCGAGCGACACATAGAGGTGGTAGCGGCCGGCTTCGGCCTTGAAGCCGCCAGTGCGCGAGGGGCCGGGGCTGCAGTCAGCAGTCACCCAGTTGCGGAAGCCCGCTTGGCTGCGCTCGAACTTGCCGCCGGTCTTTTTGGTGTCATACCACTGGGTGGACCATTGTCCGTCGATCAGTTGACCCATGGGTGCAGCCTTTCCGTCATGTTGCCGACGTATTGCCGGAGTGAACTTCCGGCCGTCGCTTGCGTTGACTGACACATAGGCGATGAATGCGCGACCGATAAGACCGCAGCGGCGTAACGAAGCGTTGTGCATATTTAACACAGACGCGCCACGGGCGCCGGTTTTGCAGGATCAGCTGATGAGTTTTTGTTTACGTCCGGCCCCTGTGGTGCTAATGCGGAATCTCGGCGTGGAGGCGCCCAGGATGGCGAAGGTTTTGCTGGTAATTCGACGACCCTGAGTGGTCTTTTGAAGCGGTGCCCATTGGGCGCCGGGTTGGTGTTACCCGTCTTTTCCTGGATTGTTGATATGTCCTCTGTCTCTGCGCCTCCGGCTGCGGCCGCTGTTGCTTCCCCCCCTGCTGCGCGGACCGTTACCGTGCGCCCCGCGACCCGGTCCGGGGACGATGAATTCATCGACGACCTGCAGGCCATCGCTTTTGGGCCGGGCCGGTTTGCCCGCACCGCCTTCCGCATTCGGGAGCGCTTCCCTATCGACATGAGCCTGAGCCTGATTGCCGAAGTCGATGGCACGCCCTGCGGCTCGGTATGGATGACGCCAATCTCGATTGGCGGCATTAACGGCTATATGCTGGGGCCACTGGCCACCCATCCCGATTTCCGCAAGCTGGGCGCCGGCAAGATGCTGGCCCGGGAAGTCACGGCGCGGGCCCTGGCCCGCGGCGAAGGCCAGTTCGTCATGCTGGTGGGTGACCGCGACTATTATTGCCCGCTGGGCTGGGAGCCGACCACGCTGGGCAATATCGAGTTTCCTGGCCCGGTCGATCCGACGCGCGTGCTGCTGCTGGCCGAGGACAAGAGCCTTGCCACCACGCTGGCTGGTCCCATCGAGGCTTTCATCGAAGACTGATCGCGGTAGCCGGACTGGTTCCGGATCCATTCCGCGCTGAACGCGGTTTACCCGCTGCGGTCGCCTGCACTAAGCTGGCGGCCCCGACGCAAATTCTGGTGTTTGCTTGTCCTCCGACGACCCGTTCATCAACCGCCTCACCGCCCGCCTGCTGCCGGTGCCGCCCGCCCTGCCGGCGGCCGAAACGCTGACGCCGGACTGGGCGCCGTCGCGTCCCTTCGAGCGGCCGCCGGTTCCGGCAGCGGTGCTGATCGCGCTGGTGCGCCGGCCTGAAGGCTTTACCGTGCTCTATACCGAACGCTCGCCCGACCTGCGGGCGCATTCGGGGCAGGTGGCTTTTCCCGGGGGCAAGGTCGATGCCGCAGACAGCGATGTCGCGGCCGCCGCGCTGCGCGAAGCCTTCGAGGAAGTGGGCATGCTGGCCAGCGAGGTGGAGGTGGTAGGCTTTATGCCGACCTATTTTACCGGCACCAATTACCTGATCACCCCGGTGGTGGCGATTGTCGCGCCCAGCGGGCCCTTCGTGCCCAATCCGGGCGAGGTGCATTCGGTGTTCGAGGTGCCGCTACGGCGCATCCTGCAGATCGAGAGCTATGGCGAATTCCGTATCAAGCGGAATGGCAAGGAACACCGGACCTGGCAGATCGACCATGACGGGCATCGCATCTGGGGCATTACCGCCAATATCACGCGGCAGTTCCGCGATCTGGCTACCGGCGAGGTCGCGTCATGAGTGCCGAGGCGCTGAAGTCGGCTGAATGGCTGGTGCGGCCGGAAACGCAGGCGATCCTGGCGGCGCTGGATGGCGCCGAGGGCCGGACCCGGGCCGTCGGTGGCGTGGTCCGCGATACTCTGCTGGCGCGGCAGCGCGTCAATCCGGACATCGACCTGGCCACCGAACTGCTGCCCGAGGACGTGATGGCACGGGCGAAAGCCGCGGGGATTGCCGTCTATCCCACGGGGATCGACCATGGCACGGTGACGCTCAAGCTGGGGGAGACGCTGGCCGAGGTCACAACGCTGCGGCGGGACATCGAGACCAATGGGCGCCATGCCGTGGTCGCCTTCGGGACCGACTGGCGCGAGGATGCCAGCCGCCGCGACTTCACCCTCAATGCGCTCTATTGTGGGCCGGATGGCACACTGTTCGATCCGCTGGACGGGCTCGAGGATGCGCTGGCCGGGCACGTGCGCTTCATTGGCGATGCGGCGCAGCGGATTAGTGAGGACGGCTTGCGTGTCTATCGCTTCTTCCGCTTCTCGGCCAGCCACGGGGGCCAACAGTTCGATCCGGACGGGCTGGCGGCCTGTGCCGCGGCCGTGTCCCGGCTGGGACATCTGTCGCGCGAACGGGTGGGCCAGGAAATCACCCGCATGCTGGCGCTGCCCAAGGTGGCGATGAGCCTGCTGGTGATGGCCGAGCTGGGCCTGCTGGAATTCGACGATGTCGCGGCCCGGGCGCTGGTGGCCTATGAGACCTTGGGCGGGCAGTCGGCGGCGACGCGGCTGGCCTTGCTGGCCGGTGACGCATTGGAGGCGGCACAGGAGAGCTGGCGGCTGTCCAACGAGATGGTGGGCAAGGCGCGTGACATCGGCCGTGCGGCGGCCCTGCTGGCGGATGACCGGGTCGGAGAAGCGGCCTATCGACATGGCGAAAGTGCCGTAGAGGGCCTGGCGCTGGTGGCGGCACGTGAGGAATGGGTACAGGCACGGCTGGCTGAAACCGCCCGCGCTTTGGCGGGGCTGGTCGTGCCGGACTTTCCCGTCAGTGGACGCGATCTGGCCCGCCTCGGCATGAAGCCGGGGCCGCACTTGGGCAAGGAACTGGCCCGGCTGGAGCGCGCCTGGATCGACAGCGGCTTTGCGCTTGGCAAACCGGCGCTGCTGACCCTGGTCCAGCTTTAGTGGGGTTTGGCAGGCGTCGCGTCGGTATCGACGATGCGTTCCTTGATGCGCTCGATCATGTCGGGACGGATTTCGGTCTCGCCATGCAGGTTGCGCAGGTTTTCGACTGCCTTGCGCACAACCTCGGCCTCGTTGTCGGCCTCGGCATGCCAGGTGGCGCCCGGGATCAGTGTGCCTGATTCAAATCGTTTCATGCGATCCTCCTGGGTTTCGTTGTCTCGAAACAACGCCTGGCGAGGGGCATTCGTTCCGCTGGGCGCCTCGATCACGGCAGTTTTTCTATTCGGCGGCGGGGTTTGCCTATAGGATGCGAGACTGAAACCAGGGGGAATAGGCCGGGCATGCGGGCAGGCTTGTTGAACAAAATTCGTGATGCTGTCTGGCCGCGCATGGGTTTGCGCCGCTATGCCCGCTATCTGCAGACGCGCGTCATGCGGCTTTCCGCCAGCCCGCATGCCATTGCGGCCGGGGTGGCGTCCGGCGCCGCCGTGTCGATGCTGCCGCTGATCGGGCTGCATTTCGTACTCGGCTTCGTGCTGGCCTTCGCCCTGCGCGGCAACATGCTCGCGGCTGCCATCGGCACGGCATGGGGCAATCCGCTGAGCTTTCCCTTGTTCTTTGCCGCGTCCTACGCCGTCGGCGACTGGCTGACCGGCGGGGGCGGGGTCAGCGTCACCGAGGGGGCGCAGGTGGAGACCACCGGCGAGCAGCTCAGCCACGGCCTGTTTTCGAGCGGCTTTGAGGCGGTCTGGCCGACCTTCAAGACCATGATGATCGGCGGCGTGCCGCTGGCCGTGCTGGTCTTTGCCGGCTTTTATGTCGTGGTGCGTCTGGTCGTGACGCGGTTCCGGGCGCTGCGGCAATCCCGGCTGGCGCGCAAGCGCGGGCTGGCCAATTCGGTTCAGTCGTCGACGAACTGACCGATCTGGCTTAGGCCTTCGAGCCAGGTGCCGCCGTGCTGGCGGATAACCTGGCGCGGCAGCACGCCGGTCTCTTCGGTCAGCGCATCGGCCAAGGTCTGCGAATGGGTGACCACCCAGACCTGGGTGCGCTGCGTCGCCTTGGCAATGATGCGGGCCAGAGCCGGCAGCAGTTCGGGATGCAGGCTATTTTCGGGTTCGTTGAGCGCGATCAGCGGCGGCAGGCGATAGGAGAGCAGCGCTCCCATCAGCGCCAGAAACTGCAGCGTACCGTCGGATAGCTCATTGGCGGCGAATTCCCGCTTGGGCATATCGGCAAAGCGCATGGCGAAGCTGGCGAACTGTTCGGGCGGCGGCACGACCAGTTGGGCGCCGGGAAAGGCATGATCGACGGCCTCGTCGAGATCGACGCTGTCCTGGCGGATGTGGCGCAGCGTCGCCAGCACGGCGGCCAGATTGGCGCCATTGGCGTCGAGTGTCGGAGCCGTGACGGCGCGGGACGGCAGGCGCAGCGGGGAGTCCGCGTCGGTCCGGAACCCGTGATAGAAGCGCCAGGCCGCAATTGCCTCCCGCACCCGATCGATTTCGGGAATGCCACGCAGCCCTGACAGGGCGATCTCGCTGGAAAGCAGCACCGCATCGGCCTGCACGCGTTTGCCCTCCGCATTCCGTACCCAGATCGCCGGTCCCTTGCGCTCCATCAGTGCCACCGGGCGCCGCCCGGCCAGGGTCAGGCTCTCCTGCTTGATCATGGCCTCCAAGGGAAAGGCCGCATCGACCTTGGTGGGGAAGCCGGGCTCGATCTCATAGCTGACGGGCAAGCCGTCGTCTTGGCCGTCAGCCAGTTCCAGGCCAATGCGCAGGGACATTCGAGCCGGCTCATGACTGCGGCGCTCGCCGGCCCAGATGACCGATGCCAGCCCACCCTCCCGCGCGATATCCTGGGCAAAGTCGCCGGTCGCCGCCGCGCGCACCAGCTCGAGCGCCCGGTAGAGGTTAGTCTTGCCCACGCCATTGGCGCCGACCAGAACTGAAAGCTGGCGGACAGGAAAGCTGATGGCGCGGACCGAGCGATAGCCGGTGATCTGGATATCGGTCAGCGCCATCGCCTGCTCCTCAGCTCACGGCCAGCGGACTTCGGGCGGCATCGACGAGAGGATGGCCTGCACATTGCCGCCGGTCTTGAGGCCGAATGTCGTGCCGCGGTCGTAGAGCAGGTTGAACTCGACATAGCGGCCGCGCCGGACCAGCTGTTCATGCCGGTCGGCCTCGGTCCAGGGCGTTGTCATGTTGCGCCGCACCAGTTGTGGATAGATGCCCAGAAAGGCCTCGCCCACGGCCTGGGTAAAGGCAAAGTCGGCGTCCCAGTCGCCCGAATTGTGGTGATCGTAAAAGATGCCGCCGGTGCCGCGATGCTCGTTGCGATGCGGCAGGAAGAAGTACTCGTCGCACCAGGCCTTGAAGCGATCATAGTCGACGCCGGGGCGATCCAGGCAGGCGGCCCGCATGGCCGCGTGGAAGTCGATCGTGTCGACGTCGTCCTGGCTGCGGCGGCGGTCGAGCACCGGGGTCAGGTCGGCGCCGCCGCCGAACCACTGTTTGCCGGTAACGATCATGCGCGTGTTCATGTGCACGGCGGGGACGTGCGGATTGCAAGGATGGACAATCAACGAAATGCCGGCGCTCCAGAACTGGGCGCCCGCCTCGGTGCCCGGCATCTGCTTGGCGAAGTCGGCGGAAAACTCGCCATGCACGGTCGAGATGTGCACGCCGGCCTTCTCGAAGACGCGGCCATGCAGCATGCTCATTTCGCCGCCGCCGCCGCCGCCGGCCTCGCGATCCCAGGGCGTGCGCTCGAATTTCCCGGGCGGCAGGTCGGCATTAGGGCCGGTGAGCTCGGCCTCGATGGCCTCGAACTGGGCGCAGATGCTGTCGCGCAGGGTGCGGAACCAGAGCTGGGCGGTGGCCTTTTTGGCGTCGATGTCGATGGGAAGTGTCATGGTGGTGGAGGAATGACCCGTCATTGCAGTGCTGTAAACCCGTCCGTCTGTCTTTTTGCCTCGCCCAGGATAAGCGTTGCGGCCAGGGCGACATTGATCGAGCGCAAGCCCGGACGCATCGGAATGCGCAGGGCAAGGTCAGTGGCAGCGGCCACAGCGTCGGGAACGCCGGCGCTTTCGCGCCCGACCATGACGATGTCCTGCGGTGAAAAGACGGCATCATAGGCCGAGGTCTGGCTCTTGGTGGTCAACAGCACGAGGCGCCGCCCCTCCGCGCGCCGCCAGGCGTCGAACCGGGTCCAGCTGTCATGCTCGCGCACGGCGGCGTGGTCGAGATAATCGAGGCCCGCACGCGCCAGGGTCTTGGCGGAAAAGGCAAAGCCGGTGGGGTGGATGATATGGATGGTGGTGTCCAGGCAAGCGCAGAGCCGGATCAGCGTGCCGGTATTGTTGGCGATGTCAGGCTGATAGAGCGCTAGGTCGACCGGCATGAGACTATCCCGCGGCTTGAGGCTTGTAGGCCCGCCAAAGCAGGGCTTTGCCGGGTATAGTGTCGCAGTTGGGTGCTGTCACCGTGCGGATCACTGGACAAGCGCATGGGACAGTGCAAAAAGACCGCAACTGACGGGCCGCTTGAGGGCGGTCGGCTACCGATTCCGTCCATGGAAACCTGGTGTGCCGCTGCCGGCCGCGTCTGATGTGATAGTACGGGGAACGGACCTTGGCCACGGAAGCTCAACATTCAACGACACGACGGGATTTTCTCTTCGTGGCAACTGGCGCCGTGGCTGGCGTCGGCGCTGCGGCGACGGTGTGGCCGCTGATCAACCAGATGAACCCCGATGCCTCGACCCTGGCGGTCGCCAGCATCGAGTTCAGCCTGAACGGCATCGAGCCCGGCCAGTCGGTGACCATCCTGTGGCGCGGCCTGCCGGTTTTCGTGCGCAACCGCACGCCCGAGGAAGTCGCCGAGGCGCAGAATGTGGCGCTTGCCGATCTCAAGGATCCGCAGACCGACGCCGAGCGCACCAAGGAAGGCCATGAAAACTGGCTGGTGATGATTGCCAACTGCACCCATCTGGGCTGCATCCCGACCGGCGAATCAGGCGAATTCGATGGCTGGGCCTGCCCCTGCCATGGTTCGCAGTTCGACACGGCGGGCCGCATCCGCAAGGGTCCCGCGCCGACCAACCTGGTCGTGCCGCCGTATGAATTCGTCAGCGATTCGCTGATCCAGATCGGCTAGTGGGGGCTTTTCCGATGTCAGAACACTCAACTTACACTCCAGGCTCCGGCATCGAGAAATGGCTTGATGAGCGCTTGCCCATCATCCGGTTCTCCAAAGAGCACCTGATGGACTTCCCCACGCCCAAGAATCTGAATTATTTCTGGACGTTCGGCGCCATTCTCGTGATGTGCCTGGGCATCCAGATCGTCACCGGCATCATCCTGGCGATGCATTACACGCCCAATATCGGGCTGGCCTTCGACTCGGTCGAGCATATCCGCCGCAACGTCAATGGCGGCCGGATGATCCAGGCGTTCCACGCCGTGGGCGCCTCGATGTTCTTCGTGGCCGTCTATATCCACATCTTCCGCGGCATGTATTTCGGCTCCTACAAGGCGCCGCGCGAGATCCTGTGGATCCTGGGCGTGCTCATCTTCGTGCTGATGATGGCGACTGCCTTCATGGGGTATGTGCTGCCTTGGGGCCAGATGTCCGGCTGGGCCGCCACCGTTATCACCAATATCTTCGAGGCCATTCCAGTGCTCGGCACGCCGCTGCTGGAACTGCTGCGCGGCGGCTTCTCGGTGGGCAATCCGACGCTCAACCGCTTCTTCTCGCTGCACTATCTGCTGCCCTTCGTGATCGCCGCCGTGGTGGCGCTGCACATCTGGGCCCTGCACGTGCCGGGCAACAACAACCCGACTGGCGTCGACGTCAAGGACAGCCGCGATACCTTGCCCTTCCATCCGTACTACACGATGAAGGACGCCTTCGGCATGGTGGTGTTCCTGATCCCGTTTGTCTGGTTCGCTTTCTTTGCGCCCGACATTCTGGGTCATCCGGACAATTACATCCAGTTCAACAGCCAGATCACGCCGGCCCATATCGTGCCGGAATGGTATTTCCTGCCCTTCTACGCCATCCTGCGGGCCATCGATTTCAACCTGCTGTTCATCAACTCCAAGCTGCTGGGCGTGATCTTCTTCGGCGGTTCGATCGTCATCCTGTTCCTGCTTCCCTGGCTGGACACGTCCAAGGTGCGGTCGGGCAATTTCCGTCCGATGTTCAAGTGGTTCTACTGGCTGTTCGTGGTCAACTTCATTGGCCTGACCTATCTGGGCGCACAGCCGGCCGATGGCATCTATGTGCTGCTGTCCAAGATCTGCACGGCCTATTACTTCATCCACTTCATCGTCATCCTGCCCGTGCTTAGCCGCATCGAGAAGCCTCGGCCCCTGCCGACCAGCATCTCGGAGAGCGTGCTTGCCAAGTCGCACGCGTAAGAGAGGGGCAGGAACCATGTTCAATACCAAGACCATCCTGGCCACCCTGGCCGTTCTGGCTGGCCTGGCGGGCGTCAGCTCGGTGCAGGCCGCAGAAGACGTCGTGCATGTCGAAAAGCAGAGCTGGAGCTTTGCCGGCATTTTTGGCACCTATGACCAGAACCAGCTGCAGCGCGGCTTCCAGGTGTTCCGGGAAGTCTGCTCAAGCTGCCATGGCGCAAGGCTGATCGCCTTC
Organism: Devosia beringensis; assembly: GCF_014926585.1. Lineage (NCBI taxonomy): Bacteria > Pseudomonadati > Pseudomonadota > Alphaproteobacteria > Hyphomicrobiales > Devosiaceae > Devosia > Devosia beringensis. The sequence continues at coordinate 2,751,236 of NZ_CP045422.1, forward strand.
CGCACCCTGGCCGAAGAGGGCGGGCCATCGTTCTCGGAAGAACAGGTCAAGGCGCTGGCCGCCGAATATGAAGTGGCCGATGCCGCAGCCGATGGTGGCGTGCGCCCGGCCGTGGCGGCCGACCTCTGGCCGTCGCCCTTTGCCAGCGAGCAGGATGCCCGCGATGCCAATGGCGGCGCGCTGCCGCCTGACTTCTCGGTGCTGGCCAAGGCCCGTGGTGTGCACGATGCCTTCCCGTTCTGGATGTTCAACTACTTCACCGGCTATTCCGAAGGCGGTCCGGATTATATCCACGCCCTGCTGAACGGTTATGAGGAAGAAGCGCCCGAAGGCTTCGAGCTGCCGGAAGGCAAGTATTACAACCACGTGTTCCCCGGTCATGCCATCGGCATGGCGCCGCCCCTGGCGGACGGGCAGATCACCTACACCGTTGAAGAAGGCCAGATGGCCGTGCCGGAAACGCTGGAACAGTATTCCACCGACGTTTCGGCCTTCATGATGTGGATGGCCGAGCCGCACCTAGCGGGTCGCAAGCAGACCGGCTTTGTCGTGCTGCTGTTCCTGATCGTCTTCGCCGGCCTGATGTATGGCACCAAGCGCAAGATCTGGGCCGGTATCGAGCACTGATCATCGGCCGCTTCGCGGTAAAATCGCCCCGGTGGGGCGATTTTAGATGATCAGGCCCGAAGAGCTACGCTCGCAGGGCACGAATACGCCGACCCATCAAATCAAAGGGCTCCCTTGCGGAGCCCTTTTCGTTACCATCACGCCGAATTCAGCCCCTTGCCATTTGGGCGGCGCGCCGCAACATAGGCCATACGCAAATCACCTGCGAGGGGAGCCCTGATGTCCGCCATTCGTCTTGCTGCGACCGTCGTTGGTGCCGCTGTCACCCTTTCGCGCAATCCGGTCGTGCGGGCCGGTATCCTGGCCGTTGCCAGCAATCCCAAGGCGCGCGAAGTGGCGGTCAATGTGACGCGCAATGCGGCCTATAGTGCCGGCGTCGTCGCCCGGCATCTGGTCGGCCGCCGGCTCCCCTGATTTTACCAGCTCTCCAGGATATTCATGTCGCTCGATCTCAAGGCCCTCGTGCGCACGATTCCGGACTACCCCAAACAGGGTATCCTGTTTCGTGACATCACCACCCTGATCGAGCATCCCGAAGGGTTCAAGCAGAGCGTCGAGGACATTGCCAGCCGCTATCGCGGGCGGGGCATAACCCATGTCGCCGGCATCGAGGCACGCGGCTTCATCTTCGGGGCCGGCGTGGCCATCGCGCTGGGCGTCGGCTTCATTCCGGTGCGCAAGAAGGGCAAGCTGCCCGGCGAGACCATCGGACAGAACTATGCGCTCGAATATGGCGTGGACACCATCGAGATCCATGCCGATGTGCTGGATGCTCGCCATGTGGTGCTGCTGGTGGACGACCTGATCGCCACCGGGGGCACCGCCATCGCCGCTGTCGGCCTGTTGCGGCGTACCGGGGCCCGGGTTGAGGGCGCCGCCTTCGTGATCGACCTGCCGGCGCTGGGCGGCGCTGCCAAGCTGGCCGGCGAAGGCGTCACGGTCAGCGCGCTGATGGAATTCGACGGACACTGAGCACCGTCGCAACGCCATGGCCAGGCGCTACCAGTTGTGGCGTCCGTCCAGCTGTTCCACCGTCACCTTTGACCAGTCGATATCGTCCACCAGCCGCAGGTTAAGGCCGAACTTGCGCTGGGCTGGTATGCCGCCGCCAGCGCCGTCCTTGGGCGTGCCATCGGCATTGTAGAGGCTGGCCCAGTCGGGGCTGTCGCCCCAGGTCTGCATGCCGCAATTGCCGCAGAAATAATGCTGGTGGATCTCGGGCGCCGTCGAGTAGCTGCGCTCATCGCTGCGCGACAGGAAGGTGAGTTCCCCTGGCGCGTAATAGGCCCAGACGGCGCCCGCACGCGCGCAATAGGTGCAGTTGCAGCTGGCCGCTTCAGTGGGGTGGCGTGGCAGTTCGATCTTGGTGGCGCCGCAATGGCAGGTGGCGATCAGGGTCATGGCAGGGCTCCTCGGTTGCCCCAGCCTGGCACCGCCCGATGACAGACCGTGTCAGGAGCGCCTGCGCTGCCATTCATGCCCACAAAAGCGGGCGGACGCCGGTGACCGGTCGTCCGCCCGCTTTCAAAGCAACTCGATCAGGGCTTGAGCTGACCGGTCTCGGGTTCGTCCGCAGCGCTGATGTCAGGCTCGTTGCGGGTCTTCCAGAGCGAGAAGATGACGCCGCCACCCAGGATGGAGAGGGTAACGATCAGCGAGAGCAGCGTGTCGATATGATAGCCCAGTGGCACCAGGAAGATCTTGATGCCGACCAGCACCAGGATGATCGCCAGCGAGGTCTGCAGGTAGCGGAAGCGGTTCATGGCGGCAGCGAGAGCGAAGTAGAGCGCGCGCAGGCCGAGGATGGCGAAGATGTTGGAGGTGTAGACGATGAAGGTATCCTGCGTCACGGCGAACACAGCCGGCACGGAGTCCACGGCAAAGATCAGGTCGACGACTTCCACCATGATCAAGGCCACGGCCAGCGGGGTCAGCCAGACAACCAGCTTGCCGGATTTGGGATCGGGCTGGCGGACGGTAAAATCGTGGCCGTGCAGCTTGTCGGTAATGCGGAAATGTTTGCGCAGGAACTTGAAGGCGAAATTGGATTCGATGTCCGGCTTTTCATCCTGGTGCTTGAACATGCGGAACCCGGTGAACACCAGGAAGGCGCCGAAAATGAACAGGATCCAGCTGAACTGGTAGACCAGGGCAGCACCCAGGCCGATCAGGATGGCGCGCAGGAATACCACGCCCAGAATGCCCCAGAACAGCACGCGATGCTGGTAAAGGCGGGGAATGGCGAGGAAGCCGAAAATGGTGGCGATGACGAACATGTTGTCCATCGCCAGCGATTGTTCGATCAGGTAGGCGGTATAGAATTCAAGCCCGGCTTCAGCGCCGCGCTGCCACCAGACCCAGCCGCCGAAGGCCATGGCGATGGTCACATAGAAGCCGTAGAGCTTGAGGCTTTCGGCTGCGCCGATCTCGCGCTCATCCTTGTGCAGGATGCCGAGGTCGAAAACCAACAGGGCAATGACAATGGTGACGAAGGCCACCCAGAAATAAACGGGCGTACCCAAAAATTCGCCCGTCAGGGCAGCAAACAGCGTTTCCATCGCCGGACCATCTCCATGTTCGTTTGGAGTGGCTCCGACATCACGAAAGCTTCAATGCTCTCGCCAGAGGGGCCCGGCGCCACCTAGGTTAGATATAGCGCGGCGCAATGAGTTCAAGCCCTGCGGCAGAAAAAATCTTCCAGCAGCGATGGCGGGTGTCAGCGGGGCGTGCACAGCATGACGATGGCATCGGCTGTTTCCAGCTGAATGGCCGCGACATAGGTGGGGTCGGCGATGACGCGTCCGGCGATGATGTTGCGCGCCGTCATCAACCCACCGTCATTGAACGCAACGCCGTCCTCGTAGCCGGTAATGGTGCCGGTGCCCGAGGCAGCGTCCCCCAGCGTGGTCGAGGCGAAGCCATAGACACTGCCATAGATGGTCAGGATGCCGGCCTTGGCGCTGGTTGTGTCGCGACAGCCCCAGTTGCCCTCAAAGCTCTGGGCAAAAGCCGGGGTGGCGGACAAAGCGGTGACGGCAGCAATAAGGGCGATTCGGTGCATGGGGACACAGTGCCGGTCTGCCGCCGCGCTTTCAAGCACGGCGTTTGAGAAGCGGGCCCAGCAGCGGCAATTTGCCGAGGGCCAGCATCAGCTTGAGGCGCAGCGGTGTCCGATAGTCGCGCAGCTTGGAAAAGCCGACCAGATCGGCGCGATAGACCAGTTCGCCGCGCTGGTTGAGCGCGGTCAGCCGGTTGAACAGCAGGCCCCAGCCGGGAATGGAGTTGGAGGCCCGCTTGTCGGTGACCACCAGTTCGTAGCTCACTGTGTCGCCGGGGCGGACGGGGACCTTGAAATCCATGGAATTGACGCCGGGGGAGGGGCCGGAGACGCCGGGCTCAAGGCCCATGGCCCGCAGGCGTTCTTCTTCGGCAAACAGTGTATCGACCATCAGGCGATGGCCGACGCTGACGGTGTGCCAGCCGCTGGCCACCAGGCCGCCGAAATGGCTGTGCTTGGCCGCTTCGGCATCGAGGTGAAAGTATTGTGCATCGTAAAGCGTGGCAAAGCGCACGATCTCGTCGGCGTCAAAAGTGTGGCTGCCGAGCGGATAGACCTCGCCCAGCACGATGTCTTCGAACCAGCGGGTCATGCCGGGGCTCCCGCGTTGCGCGTGTCGACCAGATTGGCCAGGCGCATGGTCAGCACCGGCGCGCCCTTCTGGTTGCGCACGTCGAAGTCGAGCGTGACAATGCCCCATTGCGGGTGCCCGGCCGAGCGACGCAGGTCGACAATGGTCACGGTGCCGCCAATGGTGTCATCGACCATGACCGGGTTCTTCCATTTGAGGTCGGAGAAGCCGAGCCCGCCGGCCGAGGCGATCTTGCTGAGGAAGGCGTCGACCAGCATGCGCAGGCTGAGTGCCCCGGTCTGCCAGCCGCTCGAGGCAAGACCGCCCAGCAGGCTGGCCTTGGCCGCCGCCTCATCGAGATGGAACGGGAAGGGATCGAACTCGGTCGCAAAGGCAATGATCATCGCCTTGGTCACTCGGGTCTGGCCCAGGGTGATGACTTCGCCGACGGCGAGATCCTCGAAATGGCGGCGATCGTGCGTGACAGGATTGGTCATGGGGTTGCCCTATACGTCAAGCGTGGTATTGCCCGTTTTGGTGCAGCAAGGCAACCCGGATCTGCCGAGCACCCAGATGCGCCTCATGTGCCTGCCGCCAGCCGCCCCGATGTCCGGAACTGCAGGGGCGCCATGCCGGTCTGGCGCCGGAAGGCCTTGGCCAGATAATTGGCGTCGGCAAAGCCGGTGGCCTTGGCGATGGCGGCCACGCTCATGTCGGTGGCCAGCAGCAGCCGCTCTATGCGCTCGATGCGGCGGGCCAGGACATGGGCCGAAGGCGCCATTCCAGTGGCCTGGGTAAACTGGCGCACGAAGTGGCCGCGGCTCATGTCGGCGATGTCCGCCAGGCGCTCGACCTGCAGCGGGCCGGTGAGATGGGCATCGATATGGGCGAGAACGCGGTTGATGGCAGGCGGCAGCGGCCGTTCGGTGGCGGCACTGGCTGCAAAGACGCCGTCATGCAGCGCCGCCATGGCGGCATAACTGGCGGCTGAGGCCTCGCCCGGGGTGATGTCGCTGCGCGCGATCAGCGTCAGGCAGGCCGCGGCCAGCCGGTCGACAATGGCAGGGGACAAGGTCATGACCGGCCCTGATGCATCGATGATCTGGCGCGCCAGCCGCAGGGATTCGCGGCCATTGAGCACCATCCAGAAATATTGCCAATGCTGGCCGCGTTCGAGCCAGTAGCGATGGGCATGGGGCAGGCTGAGTACCATGGTCTGGCCGGGTGTCAGCCGATAATGGACGCCGGCGAAATCGAGCCGGCCTTCGCCGACCAGCGTATGCTGGATCACCAGAAACGGCGCATCGCCGCGCTGCAGGCCGTCCCAGGAATAGACTTCGTTCAGCCGCTGCTCATAGCCGGCGCTCACGGCCATGCAATGGAGAGGCACGGCGCTCTTGGGCAGAGTCAGTCGGCGCACCTTGTGGCCATGGTCGATGAGTTCAGTGAGCACAAAATTACCCGCGATGGCACAAGCTTTCTCTACTATTCATGCGTCAGCAGCGGCTAGCAATATGACAACATATTCCTGCAATCAGTCGCACTGGATCGAATGCCATGTCATTCAAAGTTACCGTTATCGGCGCCGGCTCGATCGGCTTCACCAAGACACTGATCTCGGACCTGCTCAAGGTGCCAGAATTCGTCGGCTGCGAGTTCGCGCTGACCGATATCAACCCGGCGAACCTGGACATGGTCAAACAGGTGATCGAGACAATCGTGTCGGTGAACAAGCTGCCGGCCAAGGTCACCGCCACCACCGATCGGCGCGCGGCGATCACCGGCGCACGCTACATCATGAGCTGCGTGCGGGTGGGTGGGCTCGAGGCCTTCGCCACCGATATTTCGATTCCGCTGCGCTATGGCGTCGACCAGTGCGTGGGCGACACGATCTGTGCCGGCGGCATTCTCTATGGGCAGCGCAATATCCCGGTGATCCTGGACTTCTGCAAGGATATCAAGGAAGTGGCCGAGCCTGGCGCACTGTTTCTCAACTATGCCAACCCCATGGCGATGAACACCTGGGCGGCCGAGATGTATGGCGGCGTCAATGTCGTCGGCCTGTGCCACGGGGTGCAGCACGGCGCCCATCAGATCGCCAATGTGCTGGGCGTGACTGACGACGAACTGGACTATGTCTGCGCCGGCATCAACCACCAGACCTGGTATATCGACATCCGCGCCAAGGGCCGCAAGATTGAAGCCGATGAACTCATCGCCGGTTTCGAGGCGCATCCGGTCTATTCCAGGCAGGAGAAGGTGCGCATCGACGTGCTCAAGCGCTTCGGGGTTTATTCCACCGAGTCCAACGGGCATCTGAGCGAATATCTGCCCTGGTACCGCAAGCGGCCCGAGGAAATCGGCCGCTGGATCGACATGAGCGACTGGATCCACGGCGAGACTGGCGGCTATCTGCGCTACTCGACCGAACGCCGCAACTGGTTCGAGACCGATTTCCCGATGTTCAAGGAACAGGCCAACAAGCCGCTGAGCGAGCACAAGCGGACCAGCGAGCATGCCAGCCACATTATCGAGGCAATGGAAACAGGCCGGGTCTATCGCGGCCATTTCAACCGCAGAAACAATGGCATCATCACCAATCTGCCCGACGACGCGATCATCGAAAGCCCGGGCTTTGTCGACCGTTTCGGCATCAACATGATCGAGGGCATCACCCTGCCAACCGCCTGCGCCGCCACCTGCTCGGTCTCGGTCTCGGTGCAGCGGCTCTCGGTGGAGGCGGCCATGACCGGCAATATCGATACGCTCAAGCTGGCCGTGCTGCATGACCCGCTGGTGGGCGCTATCTGCACCCCGGACGAGGTCTGGGCCATGGTCGACGAGATGGTCGTCGCCCAGGCGCAGTGGCTGCCGCAATATGCCGATGCCATCCCGGCCGCCAAGGCGCGCATGGCCAAGTCGACGGTCAAGACCCGCGACTGGGACGGCGCCGCCCGCAAAAAGGTCCGCTCGGTCGAAGAACTGCGCGAAGTGGTGGGCGGTCACCACTAGGCCTTCAGAGATGTCCTCCCGGACAGGGCGCCCTCCGGGGCGCCCTTTTTTGTTGATCGGTCTGGCACGTGCCGAAAAAGAGCTCGGCCCCGCAGCAGAGCGCCGCGAGGCCGGTTCTCGTGGGAGAAGGTCAGGCCACGCGCTGCTTGCGCGGGCCCTGGGTCCAGCCCGGCAGCATGCTGCCATGGGCTTCGATCAGGTCGTCGACGACGTTCCAGATCTGCTCGAGATCGAGTTCGGCGGCGGTGTGCGGGTCCATCATGGCGGCGTGATAGATGTGCTCGCGGTTTTCTTCCATCATGGCGCGGACGGTCAGTTCCTGCACATTGATATTGGTGCGCATCAGCGCGGTCAGCTGTGGGGGCAGTTCGCCGATATAGGTGGGCTGGATGCCGTTGTCGTCGACGAGGCAGGGCACTTCGACGGCCGCATTGTTGGGCAGGCTGGTGATGACGCCGTTATTGCGCAGGTTGCCGTAGATCACCGAAGGCTCGCCGGTCCAGACCGAGTTGACGATGGAACTGGCGTATTCCTTGGACTGCTTGACCTCGATGCGGTCGGCCTTCTTGTAGTCCTCGGAGGTCTGCTTCCACTTGGCGATCTGCTCGACGCAGCGCTTGGGATATTCGTCGAGCGGAATGCCGAACTTTTCGATCAGGTCCTCGCGGCCCTCCTTGATGAAGTAGGGCGTGTATTCGGCGAAGTGCTCTGAACTTTCGGTGACGAAGTAGCCCAGGCGCTTGAGCATTTCGTAGCGCACCTTGTTGGGGCAGCGCGGATTCCATGTCGGTTTTGGGGCGCGGCCTTCGGCATAGGCGCGGTGCAGTTCGGGATAGAGATCCTTGTAGGAGCCGTCGGCCTGGCGATGCTCAAACTTGAGATAGAAGGCCATGTGGTTGATGCCGGCCGAGCGGTAGCGGATGTTCTCGTAGGGAATGTCCAGATCGTGGGCCAGCTCCATGGCCGTGCCCTGTACCGAGTGGCAGAGGCCGACCTGCTTGATGGTGGGGTATCTTTCCGAGATGGCCCAGGTGTTGATGGCCATCGGGTTGACATATTGCAGCATGATCGCCTCGGGGGCGACCTGCAGCATGTCCTCGCAGATGCTCCAGAGATGGGGCACGGTGCGCAGGCCGCGCATGATGCCGCCCACGCCCAGCGTATCGGCGATGGTCTGGCGCAGATTGTACTTTTTGGGAATGTCGAAATCGATCACCGTCGAGGGCTCGTAGCCGCCGATCTGGAAGCAGACGACGACGAAATTTGTGCCATCGAGTGCCTGGCGCTGATTGGAAAATGTCTCGACCCTGGCCGAAACGCCCAGCGTGGCGATCAGCTTCTTGGCGATGATTTCGCTCTCTTCGAGCCGGGTGGGATTGATGTCCATCAGCCGGATCGTGGCACCTGCCAGCGCGGGGCGCTGCAGGATATCGCCGACGATATTCTTCATGAACACCGCCGAGCCGGCGCCGATGAAAGTGATTTTTGGATTTGCCATAAATTAATGCTCCTAAGCGGCTATGTCGAACGCAGCGCGGACAAGGCGCTGGGTATATTCGGTTTGAGGATTGGTGAGGACGTCGGCCACAGGCCCCTGTTCGACGATCTTGCCATATTGCATCACCATGACGCGGTGGCAGAGGGCGCGAACGACTTTGAGGTCGTGGCTGATGAAGAGATAGGAGAGGCCCTTTTCATCCTGCAGCTTGCGCAGCAGGTCGATGATCTGGGCCTGGACGGACAGGTCGAGCGCCGAGGTCGGCTCGTCGAGCAGGATGAATTCTGGCTCAAGCGCAATGGCACGAGCGATGGCGATGCGCTGGCGCTGGCCCCCCGAAAATTCGTGCGGGAAGCGGTTGAGGATGGTGTCGGGCATGCCGGCATCAACCAGCGCCTGGCGGACGCGGTCGACGCGCTCGCGGCCATTGGCGCCGATCTGGTTGACGATCAGCCCCTCTTCGATGATCTGGCGGATCGACATGCGCGGATTGAGGCTGGCAAAGGGGTCCTGGAAGACGATCTGCATGCGGGAGCGGAGCGGGCGCATGGCCGCACGGTCCTTGTCGTGGATCGGCTCGCCATCAAAAAAGATCTGGCCGCCCTGGTTGCCGATAAGGCGGATCAGCGCCTGACCGAACGTGGTCTTGCCCGAGCCGGATTCGCCGACAATGCCCAGCGTTTCGTGGCGCATCAACTTTATGTCGAGGTTGTCGACAGCTTTGAGCTCGAAGAAGTCCGGTTTGAAGAAACCGCCGCGCTTGAGGGTGAAGCTGACCTTGACCTCCTTGCCTTCCAGCACCGTCTCATGAGCGCCCTCGGCCAGGGGCAGGGCCGTGCCCTTGGGTTCGGAGGCCAGCAGATGCTTGGTATAGGCGTGTTGGGGATTGGCGAAGAGCGCTTCCGTGGCATTGTGCTCCTGCACCCTTCCGTTCTGCATGACATAGACATATTCGCTGAACTGGCGGACGATGGTCAGGTCATGGGTGATCAGGATCACCGCCATGCCGTACTTGTCCTTGAGATTGTCGATCAGGTGCAGGATCTGGGCCTGTACAGTCACGTCCAGCGCGGTGGTGGGTTCGTCGGCGATCAGCACGTCGGGACGGTTGGCCAGGGCCATGGCGATCATGACGCGCTGGCGCTGGCCGCCCGAGAGTTGGTGGGGGTAATTGTTGAGACGAGCCTTGGGCTCGGGGATCTGCACTTCCTCGAGCAGGGCCTCTGCCTTTTTCATGGCGTCAGCCCGGCTCATGCGGTTGTGCAGGTGGAGGACTTCGCAGAGCTGCTGGCCGATGGTGTAAACCGGGTTGAGGCTGCTCATCGGCTCCTGGAAGATCATCGCCAGGTCGTTGCCGCGCAGCTTGCGCATCTGTTTGTCGGTCATGGTGACGATGTTCTGGCCCGACAGGGTGATCTGCGTCTCGGGCAGGATGGTCGCGCGCTTGGTCAGAAGCTTCATCAACGTGCGGGCGGTCACCGACTTGCCGGAGCCGCTTTCCCCCACCAGGGCGATGGTTTCGCCCTTGTGCAACTGGAACGACACATCGCGCACGGCGTTGACGGTGCCGCCCTCGACCTTGAAGTCCACGCCGATATTGCGGGCGTCGAGGATCAGTTCGCGGCCATGGCTGCCAAGGTCGTGGCGATCGTTTGAGACCGGCGTGAATTTGGGTTCGTTCATGGGCCGGTCCTCAATAGGGGTCGATGGCGTCGCGCAGGCCATCGCCCAGGGCGTTGAACGCGAACACGGTGATCAGCACGAAGATGACGGGGCTCAGAATCCAGGGATAGGAGCCGATCACCGAGAAGGTACCGGTGTCCTGCAGCATCAGGCCCCAGGAGATCAGCGGCGGCTTGACCGCAAAGCCGAGGAAACCCAGGAAGCTTTCGAGCAGCACGACCGATGGCACAGCCAGGGTGATCGAGACGATGACGTGGCTGAGCACATTGGGCAGGATGTGCCGGGTGATGATGCGGCTGTCCGTGGCGCCGACGGCGATGGCGGCACGCACATATTCGATGCGGGCCAGGGACAGGGTTTTCGAGCGCACCTCGCGGCTCAGCTGCGCCCAGCCGAGCACGGCCATGACGAAGATGACGAAGCTCAGGAACACATTGGACGGCGCGGTGACCGGGATCAGGGAGGTGAGCGCCAGATAGAGGGGCAGTTGCGGGAAGGCCAGCACGAACTCGACGAAGCGCTGTACCCAGTTGTCGAGGCGACCGCCGATATAGCCAGAGCTGATGCCGACCAGCGTGCCGACAATGGTGGTAATGGAGACCACGGCCAGGGCGATCATCAGCGAGATGCGCGAGCCGATGATGCCGCGGCTGAGGATATCGCGGCCGAACTTGTCGGTACCCAGCAGCTGGATGGGGCGACCGTCGGTGGTGCCGAAGAAGTGGATATTGGCCGGGACGAACCAGAACAGCTGGTAGCTGTGGCCGGTGACGAAGAAGCCGGTGGGTGTCGGGTCATCCTTGATCAGCCCGGTCAGGGGCTGGAAGGTGACCGGGTCGAACTCGCCGGTATCGCCGACGGGATAGACCCAGGGAATGAGGCTGAAATTGCCCTGCGGGTCCTCGAAGGCAATGACGTCGGGTGGCGCGAAGGGCAGGTTGGCCTGCTTGGGATCCATTGGCGCGAAGAAATCGGCGAATATCGATACCAGCAGCATCAGCGCCACCAGGATCAGCCCGATCATGCCCATGGGCGAACGCCTGAAGCGGCGCCAGACCAGGGTGGCATAGGTTTCGCTGCCGGAGCCATAACGGCTGACCGGGGGGATATGCTCGGTGATGTCCTCGGCGGGGGTCGGCATCGGGCCGCCAGCATCGGGGGGCAGGGGAATGGCGGAGCGGGTGCGGGTATCGGTCATTCTGCGGCTCCCCCGAGACGAACGCGCGGATCGAGGGCGACCAGCAGGATATCGGATATGATGTTGCCGATGATCAGGGTCACGGCCAGCACCAGCATGAAGGTGGCGGTGACGAAGACGTCGCCGACGCCCATCGAGCCGACAATGGCGGGGCCGACAGTGGCCAGACCGAAGACGATGGCGACCTCGATCTCACCGGTCAGCATATAGGGCAGTACGACGCCCTGATAGGCGACCAGCGGGTGCAGGGCATTGGGCACGGCGTGCTTCATGATCACGGCGCTTTCCGGCAGGCCCTTGGCGCGTGCAGTCTCGACATACTGGCTGTTGAGCACGTCGAGCAGATTGGCCCGCATGACGCGCATATTGTAGGCGAGGCCGCCAAAGGTGGCGATGAAGATGACCGGCCAGATGTGCTGCATCAGATTGACGAACTTGTCCCAGCTCCAGGCCGCGCCGCCATATTTGGCCGAGAAGAACATGCCCACTTCCGAGACGTTGAGGCGGAAGACCAGGAAATAGAGAATGATGATGGCCAGCAGAAAGCGCGGGATGGTCATGCCCAGGAAGGAGATGATGCCCAGCCCGGTATCGATCCAGCTGTACTGGCGGGTGGCGGCGACGATGCCCAGGCCAATGCCGAGCACCGAGGCCAGGATATGGCAGGTCAGCGCCAACATGATGGTGGCGGGCAGCCGCTCGGCGACCACATTGCCGACCGGCTTGTTGTAATAGAGCGAATGCCCGAAATCGAAGCGGGTCAGGATGCCGCCAATCCAGTTGAAATACTGGATTACCAGTGGCTCGTTCAGGCCGTTGGCCTCGCGATAGATCTCGGCCTGGGCTTCGGCCTGGGCGGGCGGAACGCCGCCCTGGTTGATCAGCATGGAGCGGATGGTGTCGCCATAGTCGCCGGGTGGCGCCTGGATGATGGCGAAGGTGACGAGACTGAGGACGGCCAGCAGGGGGATTGCGCCCAGGATGCGCATGACCAGAAAGCGAAGCATGGGCGAAACCTTTCATTGGTGGGCAGGGGGCGTACCCCCTGCCGAGAGTCTTCAGGATCAGGCTGCGATCACATCGGGCCGGCCGAACCGGGCGCGCCCGGCAGGGTCTGCGGATGCAGCTCGAAGTCGCCCTGTGCGTCGGCAGGGACGAAGACCCGCTCGCGGATGATGTTGTCCTCGGCCCAGTTGAACATGAAGATCGGGGCGCCGGCCGGGATATTGGCAAAGCGCTTGTTGATGATCAGGGCACCCGGGTATTGCGTCAGGCCCACCGAGTAGATGTTCTCGGTGAAGACGCGCTGGTACTTCTTCATCAGCTCGGTACGTTCGGCATTGTCGCTGGTGGCGATGAAGTCGTTGACGATGCCCACCATTTCCTCCTCGAAGGGCAACAGGTCGAGCACGTCGCCTTCGCCGGCACGATGGAAGTAGCTGGTGCGTGGACCCGTCGGGGCCAGACCTGCCGTACCCTGGACGACGGAAACCAGTTCACTGCCCTGGCGCCGAACGTGCCAGTCGAACTGACCGGCCTGCTGCATGTCGTCACGGGCCGTACCGCTCTGGAAGTTGGCAATGATGCGCAAGCCGAGCGGCTCCATCTGTGCAATCACGCCTTCGGCCAGGTTGGTATCGGTGCCGTATTCGGTATTGGCGAGCAGGGTGATTTCCACGTCGGCACCGTTGAGGGTCTCGGCGGGGTAGTTACGGATGCCATTGCCGTCGGTATCGGTCAGGCCCATGCCGTCAAGCAGGGCATTGGCCGCGTCCAGATTGAACGGGTAGTAGACCGTCGAAGCCTTGTCGTAATAGGCCGTGCCGGCATAGAGCCCGCCCGGATAGATGGCGGTAAACGGACCACGCACCAGCGAGTCGCCGAGACGCTGGCGATCCACGGCGATCGAGATTGCCTTGCGGAAATCCAGGTTGCGGTTGAGTTCACGGACGGCCTGGGCGCGGGCATCGGGTTCACCCCAGCCATTGGCGGACAGGTTGAACTCGAGCGCATAGCCGATGGTGCGGGCGCCGAACTGCAGACGGGCAGGGGCGGTATCCTCGGCGGAGCGCTTGAGCGCCTCGACATAGCTTTCGGCCTGTTCGAGGTTGGAGAAGTCGCCCGAACCGGACACGGCCTGCACGTCGCGGTCAGCCCACGTGCTGAGACGGTAGTGCATTTCGTTGAGGTAAGGCAGCTGGTTGCCGGCCTCGTCGACCTTCCAGTAGTAGGGGTTGCGACGCATGACGATGATGTCGTCAGGACGGTACTCGACCGGCACCCACGCACCCATCACCGGAATGTTCATATATTCGGGCGGGAAGGCGTTCTTGTACTGCTCGTAGGTGTTCTCGGGCTTGTACTTGGGATGTTCGGCTTTGAGGATATGGCTGGGGCCGGGGCAGAAGGTGCCATAGGCCATGGCGTAGAGGTACTGGGTCGGCCGGACTTCCTTGAACGTCCACTTGATGGTGTAGGCGTCGATCGCTTCGAGCGTCGTGCCCACGCCAAACGTCTCGGGCGTGCCGCCATTGAGCGGGGAGACATTGGTGTCGAGGATATTGTCGTTCCAGTAGAACATGACGTCGTCGGCGTCGAAGGGGTCGCCGTCGGACCACTTGGCGCCCTCGATCAGGTGCATGGTCAGCTCATGGCCGTCTTCGGACCATTCCCAGCTCTTGGCCAGGTTCGGCATTGGCTCGAGTTCGTCGGCCTTGACCTCGAACAGCGGGCCGGTGCGCGTCAGGCATTCCGAGAGGCCGATATCAATGCCGCCCCAGCCTTGGGACTGGCCGCCAATGTAGTTCCAGCCCTCGGGCCGGCCGCCGATGACGTGGCGCATGGTGTCGCCATAGACGCCGACGCCGTCTGGCATGTTGGCGGTCTTGTAGACCATGGGCTCCTTGGGCAGGCGCTCGGCGACGGGCGGCAATGTGCCGGCGTCGACATATTTCGAGGTGACCCAGTCAGGCTCGTGATATTCGGGCAGCGCCTTGTATTCCAGAATGTCGGAAATGCTGACAAAGGTCGGTTCGCTCTGCGCGGCAAATGCCGGCGGATCGGGCAGTTCGCCTGTCAGTTCCTGGGCGTGCAGCGTCAATAACGAGACGCCCAGCATCAGTCCGGCCCCACCAAGGGCCATTGCGTGTTTTCTCATAAAACCTCCCATGGCAGCGGGTCGGCATTGATCGCCTGCATCGGCCACTCCCTGCCGACTAATCCCGTGCTCAGGCAAAAATGGTACGCCTTGCCACAGCCGTTGCAATCCGGAATGATAGAGACTTGTTCCGGTTTTCTAAGAAGTGGGCGGATAAGTATGACTGTTGAAATTGCGGTACGTACGCCAAAACCGCGCGAGCGTGCACCCCGTCCCACCCCGCGGCCTGACCGCAGTTTCTACTCGTCCGGCAAGGCCTTTGGGCGGTTCGGGATCCGCTCGTTTGCGCCTCAGATCATGCCCTATGCCCATACTCATGGGCATATCGAGTTCAACTGGCTGACCCAGGGCAGCATGGACTATGTGTTCGACGGCGGCCCTGTGAGCGTGGGTGCCGGGCGGCTGGTGGCGTTCTGGGCGGGCATTCCGCACCAGACCATCGGGTTGAGCCCAGAGACGGCCATGGGGCGCCAGCTCAACATCTACCTGCCCATGGATGCGTTCCTGGAAATGCCGCAGCTGGGCCGGCTGACCGAGACCTTGATGGGCGGCGGGGTGATCGAGCTCAATGCCGACTGCGTGGGCCTCGAAACCCTCGACCGTTGGCACCAGGACTATCGCAGCGGCAATGCCCTGCGCAGCGAGATCGTGCGGGCCGAGATCGGTACGATGTTTCGTCGCGCCGCCATTACTGGCTGGGACACGCTGCTGCTGCCCTGGGTGGAAGGGGTGGGCTCGCGCACCCGGACCGGGTCACCGGTGCGCTATGTGGTGCGCATGGTGCGCCATATCGTGGAGAATATCACCGAGCCGCTCAGTGCCGAGAGCATTGCCGATGTGGTGGGGCTGCATCCCAATTATGCGACCAACCTCTTCACCAAGGTCATGCATATCTCGGTACAGAAATTCGTCACAAGGATGCGGCTGATCCGCGCCCGCTCGCTGCTGTTTGACGGCAGCCTGTCGATTGCCAATGTGGCCTACCAGTCCGGCTTTGTGTCGCAGACCCAGTTCTACGAACACTTCCGCAAGGCCTATGGCATGACGCCCAGCCAGATGCGCAAGGACACGATCGAGGGTTAGCGGTCAGTCGTCCAGCAGGGCGAAGCGGTGCGTGGCATATTCGTCGGTGAGGGTCTCAAAGCCCAGGCGTGCGTAGAAGGGGAAAGCCAGTTCGGGCACGTTGCTGTTGAGATAGTCGAAATAGGTCGCCGCATCGCGCTGGATGGCCGCGATCAGCAACTGGCCAACGCCATGCAGGCGGGCACTTTCGGCCACGTATAGGTAGCGCACGCGTCCGGCCCGCGGATTGGGATCATAGGGGTCGACATTGCGTCCGCAGGTCCCCACCAGCCTGTCGCCGTCCCAGGCACCCAGCATGATCTCGCCGCGGCGGGCAAAGACATTGGCGCCGCTATGCCAGTTCTCGGCAAAAAAGCGCAGCATGTTGTGGCCCCCCGCCTGGCTTTCTGCCAGCAGCGGCGCAAAGCCAGGGGTCTCGGGCGTAACCGGCGCGAGTGTGATCACCCTTAGGTATTGAACTTGAAGAGCATGACGTCGCCATCCTTGACGACATATTCCTTGCCTTCGTCGCGCGCCTTGCCGGCTTCCTTGGCAGCCACTTCGCCGCCCAGGGCCACGAAATCCTCATAGGCGATGGTCTGGGCGCGGATGAAACCGCGTTCGAAATCGGAATGGATGACGCCGGCAGCGGCCGGGGCCTTGTCGCCCTTGTGGATGGTCCAGGCGCGGCTTTCCTTGGGACCGACGGTGAAATAGGTCTGCAGGCCGAGCAGGGCGTAAGCCTCGCGGATCAGCCGGTTGAGGCCGGCTTCGTGCAGGCCCAGCGATTCGAGATATTCATTGCCTTCGGCATCAGGGAGCTGGGCGAGCTGGGATTCGATTTCGGCCGAGATCACCACCACGCCGGCATCGTGCGCCTTGGCATAGTCTTCCACGAGCTTGCTCATGGCATTGCCGGTGGCGGCCGAGCCTTCGTCGACATTGCAGACATAGAGCGCCGGCTTGGAGGTCAGCAGCTGCAGCTCCTGGAAGGATTTCTCTTCCTCGGCGTCGCGCTTGACGAAACGGGCGGACTTGCCTTCACGCAGCAGGACCAGTGACCGGTCGATCAGCTCGAGCGTGAGCTTGGCGTCCTTGTCGTTCTGCTTGGCTTTCTTCTCGACGCCGTTACGGCGCTTTTCGAGGCTTTCCAGATCGGCCAGCATCAGCTCGGTCTCGACCACTTCGGCGTCGGCCAGCGGATCGACCTTGTTGGCGACGTGGATGACATTGCCGTCCTCAAAGCAGCGCAGCACATAGGCGATGGCGTCGCATTCGCGGATATTGGCGAGGAACTGGTTGCCGAGGCCTTCGCCCTGGCTGGCGCCCTTGACGAGGCCGGCGATGTCGACAAAGCTCATACGGGCGGGCTGGACATTGATCGACTTGCCGATGACGGCCAGCCGGTCGAGCCGCGCATCGGGCACCGAGACCTCGCCGACATTGGGTTCAATCGTGCAAAACGGAAAGTTGGCTGCCTGGGCGGCAGCCGTGCGGGTCAGCGCGTTGAAGAGGGTCGACTTGCCGACATTGGGCAGGCCGACGATGCCCATCTTGAAACCCATGGGGAATGCTCCGGAATTTGTTAGCCTTCACTTGGTTCGGATGGGAAGAGAAGTCAATGCATCGCGCGGCAAAGCCAGCTTGTCGCGGGCGCCATTGCAGCCTATTACCGCTACCATTCCAGTTCTCATCACCATCGCCGGAGGCGTCTCGTGACCCTTTTCTTCTCCCTGGTCATTCTGGCCGTCCTGATCGCTGCCGCTGCCTGGTGGTATTATCGCGGCCGGCATATGGGCTCGTTCGCCCAGGCCGTGGGCATGGCCCCGGCCATTCCCGAGGCCAAGCCGCAGGGCGCCATCCCGATGCTCAAAATGCCGACCGCCAAGGGCTGGGAGTCAGGCGAGAAGCCCGACGTCGCCACCGGCCTCAAGGTGACGCCGTTTGCGCTCAACCTCAAGCATCCGCGCTGGGCCTATGTGCTGCCCAATGGCGACGTGCTGGTCGCTGAATCGGCCGGCATTCCCGGTACGCCAAAGAATGTGCGCGACTATGCGATGAACCGTGTCATGGCCCGAGCCGGCGCGACCCGTCCGAGCGCCAACCAGATCACGCTGCTGCGCGATGCCGATGGCGATGGCGTGCCGGAACTGCGCGAAGTGTTCATGACCGGGCTCAACCAGCCCTTCGGCATGGCCCTGGTGGGCGACCAGCTCTATATCGGCAATACCGACAGCGTCGTGGCCTTCCCCTATGAGACGGGCCAGACCAAGATCACCGCAGCGGGCCGCACGCTGATGACGATGAAGCCCGGCGGGCACTGGACGCGCAATCTCATTGCCAGCGCTGATGGCTCCAAGCTCTACGTGGCGGTCGGCTCCAACAGCAATATTGCCGAGAACGGCCTGGCCGAAGAGGCTGGCCGCGCCTGTATTTATGAACTCGACTTGGTGACCGAAAAGTCGCGCGAATTTGCCGGCGGCCTGCGCAATCCGGTCGGCATGGCCTGGGAGCCGGTAAATGGCATGCTGTGGACGGTGGTCAATGAACGCGACGGGCTGGGCGACGAGACACCGCCTGACTACCTGACCTCGGTCAAGGATGGCGGCTTTTACGGCTGGCCGTTCAGCTATTGGGGCCAGACGGTGGATGACCGGGTGCCGCAGGATGCGGCCATGGTCGCCAAGGCCTCGGCCCCCGATTACGCCCTGGGTGGCCACACGGCCTCGTTGGGTCTGTGCTGGCTGCCCGAGAATACGCTGCCCGGAATGCCGGCCGGCATGGTGATCGGCCAGCATGGCTCGTGGAACCGCTCCAAGCTCAGCGGATACAAGGTGATCCTGGTTCCGTTTGCCCATGGCAAGCCGCAGGGCACGCCGATCGATATCCTGACCGGCTTTCTGGCCGATGACGAAAAGGTCTCGCATGGCCGCCCGGTGGGCGTGGCGGTGGCCAAGGATGGCGCGCTGCTGGCGGTCGACGATGTCGGCGATGCAGTCTGGCGCGTCACCGCCGCCTGATCATCGAGCAGCTCTATCTCTGGCGGCGCGTCAACTCCGGTTGGCGCGCCGTTTGCGTCAGTCGCCCTTGAACAGCTTCTTGAGCATGTCGGCCATGGGCCCGCTGGTCGGCACTGCGGCCTGCGGTTTGGCGGGACGCGCCTGTCGTATGTGGCTCTGGCCGGCGGCCGGGGCCTTCGCCACGCCGCTGGTGGTTGGCTTGGCTGTTGGTTCGGTTTCCGGCTTGAGTGCCAGGGCCAGCTTGTTCATGAAGCCGCTGTCGTCGTCCTTGAGCAGCAGGCCGATATGCTTGCCGATGGCGTCGAGCAGCGGTTCGAGCCAGATCTGGTCGGCCTTGGCAAAATCACCCAGAACGTGGTGGGTGACGTTTTCCTTGCCGGGATGGCCAATGCCCAGGCGCACGCGCTTGTAGTTCAGGCCGATCTGGGGGTCGATGGAGCGCAGGCCATTGTGGCCGCCATTGCCGCCGCCGACCTTGACGCGCACCTTGCCGGGCGCCAGGTCGAGCTCGTCATAGAGCACGATGATGTCGGCCGGGGCGATCTTGTAGAACTTGGCGACCTGCTGCACGCTGTCGCCGGAGCGGTTCATGAAGGTCTGCGGCTTGAGCAGGATGACCTTTTCGCCGTCGATGGTGCCTTCGGCCAGACTGCCGAAATGCTTGGAGCGAAAGCCGGCAATGCCGTGCTGGCGGGCAATGGCGTCGAGCGCCATGAAGCCGATATTGTGGCGGTTGCCCTGATACTGGCTGCCCGGATTGCCCAGGCCGACAAGCAGCTTCATTGCTCACTCCGGAAACGAAAGAGGCGACCCGAAGGCCGCCTCGAACTGATGCAACAGGCGGTCAGGTCGATTACTCGGCCTTGGGTGCGGCTGCTGCTGGGGTCTCGGCATCGTCTTCTTCGCCGGCCGACTTGAGGGCGGACGGCGCAACGATGGTCGCGATGGTGAAATCGCGGTCGGTAATGGTCGGGGTCACGCCCTTGGGCAGGGTCACGGCCGAGATGTGGATCGAATCGCCGATGTCGAAACCGGTCATGTCGACGGTGATCTCTTCGGGGATCGAATCGGCCGGCGCCGAGACTTCCACGGTGTGGCGCACGATATTGAGCGTGCCGCCGCGCTTGAGACCGGGGCTGGCTTCTTCATTGATGAAGTGCACATGCACCTGAACGGTCAACTTGGTGCCCTTGCCCACGCGGAGAAAGTCCACATGCAGCGGGAAGTCCTTGACCGGATCAAGCTGGTAATCGCGCGGGATCACGGTGTGCTTGGTGCCATCCACGTCCAGCTCAATGACGTGCGACAGGAAGCCGCCGGCATAGATGAACTTGTAGGCATCCTTGTAGGCGAGGGAGACGGTAACAGGAGCCTTCTTGTCACCGTAAATAACAGCAGGAACGAGTCCCTGACGACGCAGTTCGCGAGCGGCCCCCTTGCCAACTCCGTCACGCGCCTGTGCCTTGAGCACTTTAGCTTCAGCCATGGAAATATCCACTCTGGTTGGTGTATGCGTCACTACAACAGCATACGCGCCCGTCCTCCAGGGGTGACGAGCGCTTCATGGCGCGGGCTATAGCTCAAAGGGGCTGGACGAGCAAGCGGGAAGGGTCAATCGGCCAGCAAAGCGGCGCGTTGCGCCAGCAGATAATGTCGCACAGCATCGTCGGTGGCCAGGCCAATGGCCAGGGTCAGCGCCGCATGGGCGTCTGCATGCCGGCCGGCCCGCGCTGCCAGATGGCCACGTGCCGCCCAATAGGGCTGATAGTCGGCCAGGCGCCGGTCATCGGAAAGCCCGTCCAGAATGACCAGAGCCGCTTCGGGCCCATCCAGCTCAGCCAGGGCCACGGCGCGGTTGAGGGTGACCACCGGCGATCCGGTCAGGGTTTCGAGGTGGGTATAGAGGGCCACGATAACGGGCCAGGTCTGGGCGCCAAGCCGGCGGCGCGCCACATGGGCAGACTGGATCGCCGCCTCGATCTGATAGCGGCCGCTGGGTCCGCAGGCATTGGCTTCGTCCAGCAGGACCTCGGCCAGGTCGATCTGCCAATCGTCCCAGAGGGCAATATCCTGCTGCTCGAGCGGTACGTAGAAGCCGGTGCTGTCGCGGCGGGCCCTGCGCCGCGCTTCGGCATAGAGCATCAAGGCCAGCATGCCCTTGGCCTCAGGCTCGTCCGGCAGCAGGGAAACCACCAGGCGTCCCAGCCAGATGGCTTCATCGGCCAGCGGCGCGCCTGTGCCGTCGATCTCGGCCCATCCCTTGGTATAGGCCGCATAGATGGCTTCTAGCACGGCGTCCAGCCGATCCGGCAGATCGACACGCTCGGGAATGGCAAAGGCGATGCAGGCCTCCTTGAGGCGCGTCTTGGCCCGCACCAGGCGCTGGCCCATGGTGGCCGGGGAGATCAGGAAGGCCGCAGCAATGTCCTGCGCCGTCAGGCCCAGAATGGTCTGCAGGATCAGCGGCGCACGCATGCCGCGCTCCACCTGCGGATGGGCGCAGGCAAACATCAGGGCCAGACGCCGGTCGGGAATGTCGTCATGTTGATGGGCAGCATCATCGAGTTCATCGGCCATGAGCTGTAAATGCGCCTTTCCCGCCGCTTGCGTTTGGCGTCGCCGCGCCGCGTCGGTCAGGCGCCGGCGGGCGACAGTCAGCAACCAGGCGTTGGGGACGTCCGGCACGCCATTGATTGACCAGGTCTGCAACGCGCTGGCGAAGGCATCCGCCAGCGCGTCTTCGGCGCCGGCCACATCGCGGGTGCGGGCGGCGAGATAGGCGACAAGGCGGCCGTAGCTGTCGCGGGCGACCCGCTCAGCAGTCCGGCGCGCCGTGTCGCCTGATGCCGTCACGCTGGCGCCATGGCCCAGAGCGGGCGCACTTCGATCGTGCCATAATGCGCGCTCGGGCAGCGGATCGCCCATTGCACGGCGGTATCGACGTCAGGCACGTCGACCAGCAGATAGCCGGCAAACTGCTCCTTGGTATCGGCATAGGGCCCGTCGAGAATTTCGACGGCACCAGTGCGGCGGGTGATGGAGCGCCCCTTGCTGGCGTGTTCGAGCCGCAGGCCGGGGGTGCCGACGCCGGATTTGGCGAGCGCCGCGTTGAAGGCGGCATACTCGGCCCAGAGCGAAGGGGGCGCCTTGGCAAGCGCCTCGTCATCGTGGTGGATCAACAGCAGATATTGCATGGGTGCTCTCCTCAGTTCGCCACCACGGGGCGCACTTCGATCGTGCCGGTCTGGGTTGCCGGGCATTTGGTCGCCCAGTCCATCGCGGCGTCCAGGTCGGGTGCCTCAATGAGGTAGTAGCCGCCAAACTGCTCCTTGGTCTCGGCATAGGGGCCGTTGAGTACTTCGGTCCTGCCGTTGCGGATGCGAACGCTGGTGGCGTCCGAGGTGGGCCGCAAACGGCTGCCGGCGATCATCGCCCCAGACTTTACCAGCGCGGCATTATAGGCGGTGTAGGCGGGGCTCATGACGGTGGCGTCGGGGGGCGTGGCGGCATTGGAGATCCGCTCGTCGCCATGGATCAACAGCATGAATTGCATCTGAAAGGCTCCGTTATTGCACCGGGGCACAGTCGCTCCGATGCGACAATGTCGGCGCGCGGGCGGCGCATTCTACATTTCTAGCAAGATTTCTTCAGTCGGGCCCATAGCCGGGATGAAAGGGCCGGATTTCGACGGGGCCCCAGGTGGCTGCTGGGCATAAAGCCGCCAGTTGCACGGCGCGCTCCATATCCGGCGCCTCGATCATGAAGTAGCCACCGAACTGCTCGCGCGTTTCGGCGTAGGGGCCGTCGGTCACCTTGAGCTCGCCGTTATAATTGGTGATGGTCCGGGCATCCCAGGTGGGGGCCAGGGCGGCCGTGCCGACAAAGGCACCAGCCTTTTCCAGCGTGCCCTGATAGGCCGCCATCAACTGCATGGCGCCGGCCATTTCATCGGGTGAAAATGAGGCTCCGACCTTCTCGTCGGCCATCAGCATGAGCATGAACTTCATCGCAGTCTCCTCGGTGCAGGCAGCATAGCCCGTCAGGGCAATGTCGCGCGAGGAAGCCCGATTTCGACCGGCAGGGCAGGTTTAGTCGAAAAGGCTCGACACGCTCTGTTCGCTGGCGGTGCGGGCAATGGCCTCGCCGATCAGCGGGGCGATGGCCAGGCGGCGGATATTGCCGGCGGCGCGGTGGGCATCGGTTTCCTCGATCGAGTCGGTTACCACCAGTTCCTTGAGCTTGGAGGTGCCGATGCGCTGCGCGGCGCCTTCGGAGAGCACGCCATGGGTGATGTAGGCGGAAACCTGCTTGGCGCCTGCCTTGAGCAGGGCCTCGGCGGCATTGACCAGGGTGCCGCCGCTATCGACGATATCGTCGATCAGGATGCAGGACTGGCCGGAGACGTCGCCGATGATGTTCATGACTTCGGAGACGCCGGCCTTGGGGCGGCGCTTGTCGACGATGGCCAGGTCAGTGCCGAGGCGCTGCGCCACGGCGCGGGCGCGTGCCACGCCGCCGACATCGGGCGAAACGATCATGGTATTTTCGAGCTTGTAGTTGTCCAGGATATCCCGCGTGATGATCGGCGCGGCATAGAGATTG
This sequence comes from Devosia beringensis, assembly GCF_014926585.1. Lineage (NCBI taxonomy): Bacteria > Pseudomonadati > Pseudomonadota > Alphaproteobacteria > Hyphomicrobiales > Devosiaceae > Devosia > Devosia beringensis. The sequence continues at coordinate 2,774,724 of NZ_CP045422.1, forward strand.
TCGGTCGGGATATCGAAGAAGCCCTGGATCTGGGCGGCATGCAGATCAAGCGTGATGACGCGGTGGACGCCGGCCTCGGTGATCAGGTTGGAGACGAGCTTGGCCGAGATGGGCGTGCGCCCGGTGGCGCGACGGTCCTGCCGCGCATAGCCGAAATAGGGCAGGACGGCGGTGATGCGCCGGGCCGAGGAACGTCGCAGCGCGTCCGTCAGGATCAGCAGTTCCATCAGGTTGTCATTAGCCGGAAAGCTGGTCGACTGCAGGATGAAGACGTCCTCGCCGCGGACATTTTCATGAATCTCGACAAAGACTTCCTTGTCGGCGAAGCGCTTGACCGTACAGTCGGTGAGGGGGAGCTCGAGATAGCTGGCGATAGCCTGGGCGAGGGCCCGGTTGGAGTTGCCGGTCACCAGCTTCATGGGGCGCGATCCTGTCTCAACCGGCCGCGCGGAGCGAGGCCTTCCAGTTTCGCCGCAGCTTTAGCGAGTCCCTCCCGGACTCGCAACGCCGCAATTGGCCGATAGGTAAAGAATTACGTGAGACCGATGACCGCCACCTGCCGCCCGGTCTTGATGTCGTGGTGAGTCGCGTAGCGATGGGAGAAATAGCGCTCGGGATGGGCATAGGTGCAGGCGCCGACACGATCAATGGCGCCAATGCCGGCGGCGGTCAGGCAGTCGGCGACAAATCCCGGCAGGTCAAAGTGCTCGACCCCGCCGGCGGGAATGCTGATGCGGTTGCCCGCCTGCGGATGGGCGGCAAGCAGGTCGGCGGCAAATTGCGGGCCGACTTCATAGTTCGGCCCCGAAATTGTCGGGCCGATGGCCGCGACGATGCGGTCGGTCCGGGCGCCGAGGGCCAGCATGGCGGCAATGGTATTGCCGATGATGCCGTCAACCGCGCCGCGCCAGCCGGCATGGGCGGCGCCGATGATTCCGGCCTCGAGGTCGGCAAACAGGATCGGGGTGCAGTCGGCGGTCAGAATGCCGAGCAGAAGCCCAGTCCGGTTGGTAACCATGCCGTCGGCCTCGATCACCGCATCTGCGGGCAAGCGCCCGGTCACGACATGGACGGTGGCCGAATGGGTCTGCTTCAGAATGACGAGGTCGGCGGGGTCATAACCAAGCGCGGTAGCGACGCCGGCGCGGTTGGCCGCGACCGGGGCGGTGTCGTCGCCGGTGGTGAAGGACATATTGTTGCGGGCATAGACCCCGGCCGAGCTGCCGCCATGCCGGCCGAAAAACCCGTGTCGCAATCTGGTCAGCGCGGGGCTGGTTTCATAAAGGGTCGACATCAGGCAAATCCGGGTGGCTGCAGGCCGGGGCTGGCGGCGCAGAAGACCTTGAACAGATTGCCCATCTGGTCGGGGCCGATCAGCCGTGCCTTGGCGGCCGAAAGTTCCTCCGCCATGCCGGCATTGGCGGCAATGAGGGCACTGGTGCGCTCATTGATGCCCATGCGGGTGAGAAACTGTGACTGGGTAGCCAGAGGCTCGACGGCGAGGCCGGCGCGGCTGGCAACGGTGCCCAAGGCCTCGAAATCGACATGGGCGGAAATGTCCACCTCGCCGGGGGCATCGAGCACGTCGGCATATTGGTGGCGGCGCACGCCCTGCAGGGTCTCGCCTGTCTGGGTGCGGGCATAGCCGTAGTCGATGGCCAGGATCGCCCCGCCCTGGGTGGAGACGGTGGTGGCGAGCCGGTTCATCACTTCGCCGCTGGCCAGGCCGACTTCCAGCACGGCGTTGATTTCGGCCTCGGCCAGCGTTTGCGGCATGGCCGATGCGGGGATGGGCGTGGGATTGAGGCCAAAGACGCGGCGACCATTATTGGTGCCGACCATGCGTTCATGCCAGCCATCCTCGGCCCGGACAAACTGGCGGATCGGCAGGGCGTCAAAGAACTCATTGGCGACGACCAGAAGCGGCCCCGGGCCCACCTTGTCGAACCCGTCGATCCACCTGGCGCCATAGGCTTCGAGGCGCGCGTTCTGTTCGACGATCAGGGCCGCATTGGTTTCAAACAGACACAGATCAAGGCCATCGCGAAACCCCTCGGCGCGGCAGGCGACGCGCAGCACATCGGCCATCAGCGTGCCGCGGCCGGGCCCGAGCTCGAGCAGGGTAAATTCGCGTGGGCTACCCATCTGCTGCCAGAGCGTGACGATGAAGAAGCCGATCAGTTCTCCGAACATCTGGCTGATTTCGGGGGCAGTGATGAAGTCGCCGGCGGCGCCCAGGGGGTCGGCGCCCTTGTAATAGCCCTTGGTGGGGTGGGTCAGGCACAGGCCCATATAGGTGGCCACCGACATCGGTCCGGTGGTGCGGATCTGCATGTCGATGAGTTCGGGCAGGGTGGGGGCGGGCTGGTCGGTCATGTCAGGCTCGCAATATGTTCTGCTTGCGGGTCGCCGCATAGGTCACCAGGGCGATACCGCCAATGACCATGGGCAGGCTCAGCAACATGCCCATGGTCAGCCAGCCGCCATAGAGATAGCCAAGCTGGGCGTCGGGCAGGCGGACGAATTCTACGGCGATGCGGGACAGGCCGTAGCCGATGCCGAAGATGCCGGCGACCAGGCCCGGACGGCGCAGGCTGTAGAACACGTGGGTGAAGACGCGGATGACCAGGAACAGCAGCAGGCCCTCCAGCGCGGCCTCGTAAAGCTGGCTGGGGTGGCGTGGCAGTTGCTCGGGGTCGGTGGGAAAGATCACGCCCCAGGGCAGGGTGGTGGGGGCGCCATAGAGCTCTGCATTGATGAAATTGGCGATGCGGACGAGGAAGATGCCGATGATGCTGACCGCGGCGATCAGGTCGAGCCCGCTCAGCCAGTTGCCATTGCCCTTGGCGCGGGTGAACAGCACCACGGCCAGCATCAGCCCGAGCATGCCGCCATGATAGGACATGCCGCCATCAAGCGTGTTGAGGATCTGGCCCGGATTGGCGAGGTAGAAGGCCAGGTTGTAGAACAGCACATAGCCGATGCGGCCGCCCAAAACGATCGACAGCATGGTCCAGAAGGCGAAGTCCCAAATATCGTCCGCCTTGAAGGGCGGTTCGCCCTTGAGCCAGAGGCGGCTATTGGCCAGCAGCAGATAGCCATAGGCAGCGCCCAGGCCGGTCCCCACAAGGTAGCCCAAGGCATACCAGCGGACGGCAAAAGGGCCTATGGCGAAGGCAATCGGATCGATATCGGGAAAGGGCACGCGTGGGCTCCTGCGGCAATCGGCCGGACCATTGCCGCTTCGCTCGCTCTGGTCAAGTGAGCACCCATCACCTAAGTATCAAGTCAAACAGGCCAACCAGACGGGTGCGCAATGAACCAGAGCAACAAGATCTTTGACGGCCTCGGGCGCGTGATGAACGAGGCCGCCGGCGTTGCCGATGGTGTGCGCCGGGAAGTCGAAACTGCGGTCAAGTCGCAGGTCCAGCGCCTTGTTGCCGATATGGATCTGGTCAAGCGCGAGGATTTCGATGCGCTGCGCGAACTGGTGCAGGTGCAGGGCGAAGAGATCGATGCCCTGCGCAAGGACATCGCCGCGCTCAAGACCGGTTCGGGCAAAGCCAACTAACCATGCGCGTCGCCGTCCTTTCGGATGTGCATGGCAATGCGCTGGCGCTTGATGCCGTGCTGGCAGATATCGCGACCCAGGGCGTGGATGCCACGCTCTGCCTGGGCGATCATGTCAGCGGTCCGATGGACCCCGCTGGCGTCGCCGAGCGCTTGATGACCCTCGATGGGCCGATCATTTCGGGCAATCATGATCGATGGGTGGTTGAACCGCGTGCTCAAGGGCAGGGCAAGGTTGATCAGTTCGCCGCCAGCCGACTGAGCCGGCAACAGCACCAATGGCTTGCGGCATTGCCGGCGACGGCGGTGTTCAACGACGACATCTTCCTCTGTCACGGCACGCCGGCCAGTGACGAGCAGCACTGGATCGATGACTTCTACGCGGACCGTACGATGACCTTGCCCAGCGAGGAAAGCATCGTCATGGCCGCCGCGGGCGTCGACTACCCCATCATGCTATGCGGCCACACCCATCTGGCCCGCTCAGTGCGGCTGCGGGACGGGCGGCGCATCATCAATCCAGGTGCGGTAGGGTTCCAGCTGGTGCATGGTTCACCCGATGCGCGCTATGCCGTGATCGAGCTGCGGCAGGGCAAATGGTCCACGGCGCTTCGCGTGGTGGAGTATGATCATGACGCAGCGGCGGCGCAGGCCGTGGCCAATGGCTTTGACGGCTGGGCCGAGGTTCTGACCTCCGGATGGGCCCCTTCCGCCCCATTCTGACGCAAAAGCAGCGGTTGAGAGCGTCTCAATGTTAACAGCCTGTTAACCCTAAGCACCCGATCATCATCCACAAGAGATTGTCGTCCCCGGCCTGCGTCGCGTGCCCTGAATCAGTGGCACGTGTAGGTTGATTTCATCAGGACGATTCGTAAGCCCTTGTGCGTGCAAACAGTTCCCTGAGTACCCGGAATTGCCAGCCCTCGGGCAGCATGCATCCACTCTACGCATTGCCAGGACGGAAGACGGAATGTCACTCATCCAAGTCGAGCTCGATCGCAATGTTCACCCGGTGGACATTATCGAGCATATCGCCTCGATCAACGACTGGACCTTCGAACGGCAGGATGCCGACGAGATTTCCATATCGGTACGCGGCGGCTGGTGTGACTATCACGTGTCGTTCAACTGGATGGAAGATCTGGAAAGCCTGCACATTGCCAGCGCCTTCGATCTGAAGGTTCCGGAAGGCCGCCGGGCCGAGATCAAGCAGTTGATTTCGCTGATCAACGAGCAGCTCTGGATCGGTCACTTCGATATCTGGAACAAGGAAGGCGTCGTGCTGTTCCGCAATTCGCATCTGATGACGGGCGGCGCGGACGTCTCGCCGCAGCAATGCGAAGCGCTGCTGCGCTCTGCCACCGATAGCTGCGATCTGTATTACCAGGCCTTCCAATTCGTGGTCTGGGCCGGCAAGTCCGCCGCTGATGCGTTGAGTCATGTGATGTTCGAGACGGTGGGCGAGGCGTGAGTCAGGCTCTGGGTAAAATTGGTCCGATCATGCTGGTGGGCGCTGGCAAGATGGGCGTGGCGCTGGCCCGCGGCTGGCTGGATGCCGGCTTGCCGCCCGGCAACCTGGTTATCGTTCATCCCCGGCCTGGCGAGGCGCTGCTGCAACTGGCCGAGGATTTCGGCCTGACGCTGAGCAGCCAGGCCAGCGGGCTCACACCCAATGTGCTGGTGGTCGGGGTCAAGCCGCAGGTGATGGATGGCGTGCTGGAGTCGCTGGCGCCCGTGATTGCGCCGCATACGCTTGTGGTGTCGATTGCCGCCGGGATCGATCTGGCCCGCCTGGCGGGCAAGGCCGGCACGCAGCGCGTTGTGCGCACCATGCCCAATACGCCGGTGCAGGTGCGCAAGGGCATTACCGGCGTCGTGCCTGGTCCCGATGTGACCGCCGAGGACCGCATCTCGATAGACGCGCTGTTCGCCGCCTCCGGCATGGTGGTCTGGCTGGACGAGGAAGCCCAGCTGGATGCGCTGACAGCGGTCTCCGGTTCCGGCCCGGCCTATGTCTTTCATATGGTTGAAGCGCTTGCCGCCGCCGGCAAGCGGCAGGGCCTGCCCGATGCCGTCGCCGAGCAACTCGCGCGGGGCACGATAATCGGGGCTGCGGCGCTGATGGATGCCGGCAACATTGCGCCGTCGGTGCTGCGGGAGAATGTCACCTCGCCCAAGGGCGCGACGGCGGCAGGCCTGGCTGTGCTGATGGGAGAGCCGGGACTGACGGACCTGATGGACCGAACGGTCAGCGCCACCCGCAAGCGCACCGAAGAACTCGGCCGCATCTAGCCTCGGCCCGGCAAGCAAAAGGGACGCATCACCTCCAAGTAGATGCGCCCCCTTGCTTCGTGCGCCTATGTTCAGGCGCTGGTCAGTTCGTCGGCGGCGGACTTCCCGGTCCGCTTGTCCTTGACGATCTCGTAGTTGACCTTCTGGCCTTCATCGAGACCATTGAGTCCCGAGCGCTGGACAGCGGAGATGTGGACGAATACGTCCGCCCCACCCTCGTCCGGCTGAATGAAGCCATAGCCTTTTTGGCCGTTGAACCACTTTACGGTGCCAGTTGCCATGATGCGCGTTCCCTCGTGCAGTCTGCTGGTAGGCAGTCGTGGCCACTATTGGCCGCGACCTTTAGTGATATCGAGTATCGGAAATTGACGTCAGCAGAGGCGAATGGAAGTTCGCATAATCAGATCAGTCGGCCGCAATATTCGATCCACCGATCTTAGCGCCAAAAGAAATGCCGTTCAATATCTCTAAGGCCACGACAAAAAGCCCGGCGGGAACACTGTTCTCGTCGGGGGAAATGCAAACGTCGTCAAGTATTTACGCCTGATCAGGCAACCCGGCGCTGACGCGCGATGGAATGGCCGTGCAACGAGTGTCAGCCGTATCCAGTGGCGTCGTGTCACAAATCCGTGAGGCACGTAACTGCACAAAGGTACGACAGCGCAAAACTGACTGGTGGAAAGATCGATCCTGCAAACCAGAGCATGGCGGGTGCTGTGATGCGCTTGCAATCGGGCTGGAATTGCTGCACATCCCGGCGCGCCGGGGGATATGACCGGTCACCTCATAGAGATCATCGTCTTGACCAAGACGTCCTATACTTCGGGCGATGTGATCGCCGATCGCCGCGCCGACTATGCGCGGTCGCTCGCCCGCGATGGCGAGTTCGCGGCTGCCGCCGACCTCATGAGCCAGGCCCTTGAACTGGTGCCCGACTGGGCTGCGGGCTGGGATCTGCTGGGGGACTACCACGACCGGCAGGGCGACGTTGCCGGGGCGATATCGGCCTGGCGACATCTGGAAGCACTGGACGATGCCGGGGTCTTCGGTGCCCGGCTGAAACTGGCCGTGCATGGCGCCGGCCCGGCTGGCGAGGGCACGGCCGTGAGCTATGTCGAGGCGCTGTTTGACCAATATGCGCCGAAGTTCGAAAATTCTCTCGTCGGTCGGCTGGGCTATCGCGTGCCGGAGATGCTGGATGACCTGGTGGCCGCGGAAATGGCCCGTTTGGGCATTGACCGCTTTGCGCGCGGGCTCGACCTCGGCTGTGGGACCGGGCTGATGGGCGAGCGGCTGCGCGGCAAGGTTGGCCATCTCGAAGGCATCGATATTTCCGCTGCCATGATTGCCGAGACGGCCCGCAAGGGCATCTATGATCGTCTCGATAAAGCTGAATTGGTGGCGGCACTTAGCGCTCGCCGGGCGGATGCGGACTTGGTGACGGCGGCTGACGTCTTCATCTATTGCGGCGCGTTGCAGCCAGTGCTGGCGGCGCTGGTGCCGGCCTTGATGCCTGGTGGCTTGGTGGCCTTTTCGCTGGAGGCCCATGAGGGCGAGGAGGCGGTGTTCCTACGGCCGTCGCTGCGTTATGCGCATGGGATCAAGGCGACGCGCGATGCTGTGGTGCTGTCAGGGCTGGAAATCCTGCGGTTTGAGACCGTTGTGCTGCGGCTCGACCGCGGCGCGCCGATCAACGGCATCCTGGTCGTGGCCCGCAAACCGCCGATCGATGTCAGCGCCGCCAATGACGGCGCGGATGCAGGTGGGGATGTCGCGGCCTGAGCGATAGGCAGGATGGGGGGCAGCAGATAGGCTGGTTCGTCGCCATTTGAACACGACTGTGAACGCATAATGAATACGCTCCGCCACGATTTTCGCTCCGATACCGTCACCCGCCCCTCAGCAGGGATGCGCCAGGCCATGGCCGAGGCGGAGGTGGGCGATGACGTGTTCGGCGACGACCCCACCGTCAACCGGCTGGAGCAGCGGATGGCGGCCATGCTGGGCAAGGACGCGGCGATATATGTGTCGTCCGGCACGCTATCCAATCTGCTGGCCCTGATGAGCCATTGCGGTCGCGGCGATGAATTCATCGCCGGGCAGCATGCCCATTGTTACAAATACGAGGCGGGCGGCGCGGCCGTGCTCGGCTCGATCCAGCCGCAGCCGATTGCGCATCAGCCCGACGGTACGATGGATCTTGGTGACATCGAGGGTGCGATCAAGTCGGGTGACAGCCATTTTGCCACGACGCGGGTCATCGCGCTGGAGAACACCTTTGGCGGCAAGGTGCTGCCGATCAGCTATATGGCGGATGTCGCCGAGATTGCCGTGCGGCATGGGCTGGGGCTGCATCTGGATGGCGCGCGGGCGTTCAATGCCTGTGTGGCGCTGGACGCAGATATCAAGACCTTTACCGCGCCGTTCGACAGCGTCTCGATCTGCCTGTCCAAGGGGCTTGGCGCACCGATAGGCTCGGTACTGGTCGGCCGGCAGGACCTGATCGACAAGGCCCGCCGGCACCGCAAGATGCTGGGCGGTGGCCTGCGCCAGTCCGGCATTCTGGCCGCGGCTGGGCTTTATGCCCTCGATCACAATATCGACCGTCTGGGTGATGACCATCGCCGTGCCCGGCGGCTGGCGGAGGGTCTAGCCGTCCATCCGGACCTGCGTGTCACCATGCCCGATACCAATATCGTCTTTGTCGATATGGAGGCCGAGATCGGCCAGCGCTTTACCGATTTCCTCGGCTCACGCGGCATCGGCATCACCGGCCGCTATGGCCAGCAGCGCTGGGTGACCCATCTGGATGTGGACGATTCCGCAGTGGAGGGCGCACTGGCCGAAGTGGCTACGTTTTTCGCAAACGACCCTCGCTAGGCGGGGCGTGGCATGAGATCGGGACGTCGCTGAAAAGCGGCGCCCCGTTTTGTTTTTAGTCCGCGAAATAGCTCTGCAGCGAGCGGACGGTCAGATTGCCCTTTTGCAGCGCGACAATGCCTTCTACCGCGGCCAAAGCGCCGTCGATGGTGGTGTAATAGGGGATCTTGCCAAACAGGGCGGTGCGGCGGATGTCGCGGCTGTCGCTGATCGACTTCATGCCGTCGGTGGTGTTGATAACCAGCTGCACGCCGCCATTCTTCATCGAATCCACGATGTGCGGACGGCCCTCGAGCACCTTGTTGATCTTGGTGGCGGCAATGCCGTTGTCGACCAGGTAGCGCTGGGTGCCGCCGGTAGCCAGGATGGTGAAGCCGCCTTCGACGAGATGGCGGGCCATGTCGACGATATACTGCTTGTCCTGATCGCGCACCGAGATGAAAACAGCGCCGCTGGTGGGGACCTTGGAGCCGGCGCCGATCTGGGATTTGGCGAAGGCCATGGCAAAGTCGACATCAAGGCCGATGACCTCGCCGGTCGACTTCATTTCGGGGCCAAGCACGGTGTCGACGCCGGGGAAGCGGTTGAACGGGAAGACGGCTTCCTTGACGGCGATATGCTTGAACTTCTTTTCCACCAGGCCAAAGCTGGCAAGGCTCTCGCCGGCCATGATGCGGCTGGCGATCTTGGCGATCGGTTCGCCGATCACCTTGGCCACGAAGGGCACGGTACGGCTGGCGCGTGGATTGACCTCGAGCAGGTAGATGATGCCGTCCTTGAGCGCATATTGCACGTTCATCAGGCCGCCGACCTTGAGGGCAAACGCGAGCTCGGCGGTCTGGCGCTTGAGCTCGGTGATGACCTCGGGGCTCAGATTTTGCGGCGGCAGCGAGCAGGCGCTGTCGCCCGAGTGGATACCGGCCTCTTCGATGTGCTCCATGATGCCGGCGACGAAGACGTCCTTGCCGTCGCACAGGCAGTCAACGTCGATTTCGGTGGCGCCGGAAAGATAGGCGTCGAACAGCAGCGGGTTGTCGGAGAGCACCGAGTTGATCTGGCCGGTCTTGTCATTGGGATAGCGCAGCATGATGTGCGGCGGCACGAGGCCCGTCAGGGTATCCTGCACATAGCGCTCGAACTCGTTGGACGAGTGCACTATGGCCATGGCCCGGCCGCCCAGCACGTAGGAGGGGCGGATGACCAGCGGATAGCCGAGGCGTTCGGCCACGATGCGCGCCTGTTCGAGGCTATAGGCAATGCCGTTCTTGGGCTGGGTCAGCTCCAGCCGGTTGAGCAGTTTGGAGAACTGGTCGCGGTCTTCGGCCAGATCGATGGAGTCGGGCTGGGTGCCCAGGATCGGCACGCCGGCCTTCTGCACGGCCTCGGCCAGGTTGAGCGGGGTCTGGCCGCCAAACTGGACGATCACGCCATGCAGCGTGCCGTTCTGCTTTTCGCGTTCGAGGATTTCGATGACGTCTTCTTCGGTCAGCGGCTCGAAATAGAGGCGATCGGAGGTGTCATAGTCGGTCGACACGGTTTCCGGATTGCAGTTGATCATGATGGTTTCGTAGCCGGCGTCCGCCAGGGCGAAGGCGGCATGGCAGCAGCAGTAATCGAACTCGATGCCCTGGCCGATGCGGTTCGGTCCGCCACCCAGGATGACCACCTTCTTGCGGTCCGATGGCCGCGATTCGTCGGCCACTGCGCCGGCAAAGGGCACTTCATAGGTCGAGTACATATAGGCCGTCGGCGAGGCGAATTCGGCCGCCGAGGTATCGATGCGCTTGAAGGCCGGCCGCACGTCGAGCGTATGGCGCAGCTTGCGTACGTCGGAGGCCTTGAGGTTGGCCAGCTGGGCCAGGCGCGGATCGGAAAAGCCCATGGCCTTGAGGGCGCGCAGATTGACGGCATCCTGGGGCAGGCCGAACTCACGGACCTTGGCTTCCATGTCGATGATGCCCTGCATCTGCTCGAGGAACCAGGGATCGATCTTGCAGGCCTCGTGAATGTCTTCCAGGCTCATGCCCAGGCGCATGGCCTCGGCCACGTGCAGCAGGCGATCTGGCGTCGGGGTGCCGAGCGCGGCCTTGATGGCGTTCTTGTCTTCGCCTTCGCCGAGGCCGGGAATGCCGATCTCGTTGAGGCCGGTGAGGCCGGTTTCGAGACTGCGCAGTGCCTTTTGCAGGCTTTCCTGGAAGGTACGGCCAATGGCCATGGCCTCGCCGACCGACTTCATCGAGGTGGTCAGGCGATTGTCGGCGCCGGGAAATTTCTCGAAGGCAAAGCGCGGGATCTTGACCACGACATAGTCGATGCTGGGCTCGAAGCTGGCCGGGGTCATGCCGCCGGTAATGTCATTGTCCAGCTCGTCGAGCGTGTAGCCAACGGCCAGGCGCGCCGCCACCTTGGCGATGGGGAAGCCGGTCGCTTTCGACGCTAGGGCGGAAGACCGCGAGACGCGCGGGTTCATTTCAATCACCACCATGCGGCCATCGGCCGGGTTGATGCCGAACTGCACGTTGGAGCCGCCGGTCTCGACGCCGATCTCGCGCAGCACAGCCAGGCTGGCGTCGCGCATGATCTGGTATTCCTTGTCGGTCAGCGTCAGGGCCGGCGCGACGGTGATGGAATCGCCGGTATGGACGCCCATGGGATCGATGTTTTCGATCGAGCAGACGATGATGCAGTTGTCCTTCTTGTCGCGGACAACCTCCATTTCGTACTCTTTCCAGCCGAGCACGCTTTCCTCGACCAGCACTTCATTGGTCGGGCTGGCATCGACGCCGCTCTCGACGATGGCGAGATATTCCTCGCGGTTATAGGCAATGCCGCCGCCGGTGCCGCCCAAGGTGAAGCTGGGGCGGATGATGCAGGGCAGGCCGATGACCTCAAGCGCCTGCAGCGCCTCAATGGTGTTATGCGCCAGCATGGAGCGCGGGGTTTCGAGCCCGATCTTCTTCATGGCGTCGCGGAACAACTCGCGGTCTTCGGCCTTGTCGATGGAATCGGCGGTGGCGCCGATCATCTCGACATTGTATTTTTCGAGGATGCCCATCTTGCGCAGGCTGAGCGCGCAGTTCAGCGCGGTCTGGCCGCCCATGGTCGGCAGCAGCGCGTCGGGACGCTCCTTTTCGATGATCTTGGCCACCACTTCAGGGGTGATGGGTTCCATATAGGTGGCGTCGGCCAGGTCAGGATCGGTCATGATCGTGGCCGGGTTCGAGTTGACCAGGATGATCCGGTAACCCTCTTCCTTGAGCGCCTTGCAGGCCTGGGTGCCGGAATAATCGAACTCGCAAGCCTGTCCGATAATGATCGGACCCGCACCGATGATGAGGATCGATTTGATGTCGGTACGTTTTGGCATGGGTCTCGCTCGGCTCTAGGACGCAGGGGCCGGGCGGGAAAGAATCACCCGGCGCTCAGGCCACCCGCACCACACGCGCACGACAACTGGGCGTTGCGGCGCTTGGGGAAGGCTTGGTCGGGGTGGTTAAGTGGGCTGTCTAATGGAGAAGGGCGGGAAAGGGAAGGGGTGGAACCGATTGATGTTGTTCCGTCCACCGGCACCGGGGCCGTAAGGAGACGGCTGCCGCCTCCGTATGGGACATTAGCACGCCATTCATCATGGTGACGTTCAGGGCTTGGGCTCAAGATATCGTAAGCCATTTCAGCCGATAGTGCGAGCAATGCAGATTGTTGTGCGGCCTCCGGTCGCCGACCGGGACCGAAGACCAGTGACTGGATGATCAAGACGCCACAAAAAGGCAAGACCATTGCTGTCGAAGCGACCCATCGCCCCATCGCGGCGGGCGCCGGATCGCCGCGGCTGGCGCGCCGGTGGTGGAACTCGCTGCTGGGCAAGATCACCACAATTCTGCTGGTCGGGGTGTTCTTCGCCTATGGATTGGGCGCGCTGGTGGGTTGGCTCATGTTCACCAGCGCGGCGCAGGAGAGCTGGCGGGCACAGGCCAGGACCAATACCCAGATCGCCAGCGCCGCGCTGCGCAGCATCTATACCTATATCGCGGTGGACTCCGACGCCAATGGGCAGGTCAACCGCATCGTGACGGATCGGCCGGTCGGCGACGATGCATCGGTGCTCTATACCGGATTCAACCCTGGCGACGTGCTGGCAATGATCGGCGCACAGACCAAGAATGAGGCGTGGATATTTGGTTTCGATCCGGCCAGCGGCACGTTCGACAGTATCGCATCGACGTATCTGGGTGCCGAGGAACAGCCGGATTTGCTGGCGGACGATGCCCCTCTGTTCAGTATCGAAGGAAAGCAGGGCCAGTTCGCGACCGGGCTGACCTATCTGCAGGGCGAATGGCATTATGTCGGCCTGCTGCCTATCGTCAGGCCGGACGGGACGGTGCTGGGCGCCGTGGTGACCAGCATTGGTCGCGAGCCCGACCTCATGCGGGCCCAGGGCGAGCTGGTGCGCAATTCGCTGATCGTGCTGATCCTGGTGCTCGGTCTGACCAGCACCATCGGCGTGCTGGTGGCCCGCCGCCTGTTCATGCCAGTGCCGGCGCTGATCGGCGCCACGCTGCGCATCGCCGGTGAACAGACCGACATGACGACGCCCTTCCAGCATCGCACTGACGAAATCGGCGAGCTGGCCGTGGCGATTGAAACGCTGCGCGAAGCCATGGTCGAACGCGGTCACCTGCGTGACATTCGGGACATGGCCGTTGATCTGGCGCATATGGCGCATCACGATCCGTTGACGGGCCTGCCGAACCGGGTCCTGCTCATGCATACGCTGGAAGAAGCCGTCACCGGCCTGGGCGCGGGCAAGCGGTTCAATGTGCTGATGCTGGATCTCGATCGCTTCAAGTCCATCAACGATACGATGGGACATGCGAGCGGCGACAACCTGCTGGTGGCGATAGCTGACCGCCTGGTGGCGGTGCTGGCGACGGGTGATCTGGTGGCGCGGCTGGGTGGCGACGAATTTGCCATTATCCAGCAGGTTGAACGCAACCCCGCGCTGGAGGCCCGCCGGCTCGCCACGCGGCTGCTGGACGCGGTGTCGTCAGGCATTGCCCTTGATGGCCAGGAACTCGTGGTGGGCACCAGTATCGGCATTGCCTGTGCGCCGCTGCATGGCGACGCGGCCACCGAACTGCTGAAAAAGGCGGATCTGGCGCTCTATCGCTCCAAGGCCTCCGGTCGGGGACTGTTCAGCTTCTTCCAGAATGGCATGGACATGGCGGTGCAGGATCAGCACGCGCTTGAGCTCGACCTGCGGCTGGCGCTGCAGCGGGACGAGTTCGAAGTGCACTATCAGCCCATTGTCAGCCTGAAGACGATGACCACCTGCGGTTTTGAAGCGCTCGTGCGCTGGCGCCATCCGCAGCGCGGCATGGTGCCGCCCGACCAGTTCATTCCGCTGGCCGAAGAAACCGGCATGATCGTGCCGCTTGGCCAGTGGATCCTGGACCGGGCCTGCCGCGACGCTGCCACCTGGCCCGACCACTATCGGCTGGCGGTCAACCTGTCGCCGGTGCAGATCCAGAAAGCGGGGCTGGCCGAGGCCATCGCGCGGACCCTGCAGCGGTCCGGCCTACCGCCCGGGCGGCTTGAACTGGAAGTGACGGAAACCGTGGTGCTGGCGGGCGCTGAGAGTATCGACATGCTGTGCTCACTGCAGGCCACGGGGATCGGCATCGTGCTCGACGATTTGGGCACCGGGTATGCGTCGCTGAGCAATCTGGTCAGCCTGCCATTCAGCAAGATCAAGATCGACCGCAGCTTCGTGGCCAATCTGGCCGGCCTGCAGAATTGCCGCGCCATTGTCGCCGCCATTACCGGGCTGGCGCACGGACTGCACATGGATGTCACGGCAGAGGGCGTGGAGACCCAGGAGCAGCTGGCGATCCTGCAGGCGGCCGGCTGCACCAATGTGCAGGGTTTCTATTTCTCGCGACCATTGCCTGCGGCAGAGCTGGCGCTGGATGACGTTTCCACGATGCCGGTGCGCGGGTTGAAGGCAAGACGAACCCGGGGCGCGGTATGAGTCTTGATCCGGTGCGACGGGGGCAGGTTGGCGATGTCGACGATAGTGTTGGAGGTATAGGATGAGACAGCTAGCCCAGGCCCTGCTGCTGGCTATGGCCATGGCCATGACCTTGCCGGTTGCGGCACAGCCAACCGTCTTGAGCGGCACCTTGGCCAAGATTGCCGACACGGGCGTCATCGCCATTGGCTATCGCCAGGGTGAACCGCCATTCTCCTTCGAGGATGCCGATGGCAGCGTCATCGGCTTTTCGATCGATCTGTGCCGGCGCATCGTCGACCGCATCCGCACCGAGCTTGATCGCGAGGACATCATTGTCACCTATGTCGTGGCGACGCCGGCGACCCGGTTCATCCTGGTCAAGACGGGTGCGATTGATCTGGAATGCGCGGCGACCACCAATAATGCCGAGCGCCGGGAGATGGTCGAATTCTCCTTTCCGCATTTTCTGACGGCGACGCATGTGATGACGCGTCGGGCAGACAATATCGAGAGCCTGCAGGACCTAGCTGGCCATACCGTCGCGGCTGCGTCGGGCACGGTCAATATCGAACAGCTCAATGCACTGAACCGGGAGCAGAACCTCAATATCGCAGTACTGCCGACCAAGAGCACCGCCGAAGCTTTCGATATGGTGGTCGCCGGCCGGGTATCGGCCTTCGTGACCGATGGTATTCTGCTGGCGGCCAAGATCGCAGAAATGCCCGATCCAACGCTGTATGCACTGTCCACCTACACACTCAGTCGCCCCGAGCCTTATGGGCTGCTGCTGCGGCGGGACGATGCGGCATTCAAGAGCCTGGTCAATGACTCCCTGCGCGCCTTCTATGGCAGCGGCGACATCAACGCGCTCTATGCCAAGTGGTTTACCGCACCGATCCCGCCCAGTGGCATCAATCTCAACCTGCCCATGTCGGACGACATGGCCGAGGCCTTCCGTGAGCCTGTGGAGTATTTGCAGTAATGACCCTGTCCTGGATCAAAACTGTCCTGGTAGCTGGCCTGCTCCTGACGTCCGCAGTGTCGGCTCGTGCCCAGGCGCCGGAATCGACTTTGGCCCGCATCGCTGAAACCGGTACGCTACGGATCGGCTACAGTCCTGATGCCGCACCGTTCTCCTATTTGTGGGCCGACGGCAAGCCGATCGGCTACTCCATAGATCTGTGCGAACGCATTACCCAGTTGCTGCAGAAGCAGTTGGGTCTGGACAAGCTCGAGATCGCCTATGTGCGCCGCACACCCAGCGACCGGGTAGCGCTGCTGCAGGATGGCCAGATCGATATCGAGTGCGTTGCCAGCACCAATAATGCAGAGCGGCGCAAAAGCGTGGCGTTCAGCTATCCACATTTCGTCACGGCAGTCCGTTTCGTTGCGCTCAGGGAGGGAGGGCCGAGGGTGGTGGCCGATCTCAAGGGGCGTACCGTGGCGTCAACCTCGGGGACGACCGTGATTGGTGAGCTCAATGCCACCAGCCGGGAGCAGGGTCTCAACATTGCGGTCATGCCGACGCCGGATCACGAGGCCGGATTTGCCCTGATGGCGACCGGTCGGGTCTCGGCCTTTGTCATGGATGGCATCCTGCTGTCCAACCTGGTGGCGAATGCAGAAAAGCCGGAGCTCTATCAATTGTCGCTGGACACGGTGGGCGCTGCAGAGCCCTACGGGCTGATGATGCGACGCGACGACCCCGACTTCGAGGATGCGGTCAACGCGGCCCTGGTGGAGATATTCACCACAGGGGAAATCGGGCCCCTTTACGACAAGTGGTTCACCATGCCGATAGAGCCGCATGGGATCAATCTGCAATTGCCGATGTCGGAAGAACTGGCTGCCGCCTTTGAAAATCCGGCCAAGGCAATTGATTAGCCGCGCATGAAGACGCCGGCCTGACGGTGCATCACCCAGGGTGGGGCAGTTACTTGCCGCCCGTTGCTTTGCATTTGCGGCTAATTGCCCGAGCCCTGCGGCGGTCGATCTCGGTCCAGAGTTACCCGCTGTTAAGGCAAAGCCCTGATAGTGATGTCAACGGGGTGCCAGGATGCGTCAAGAATCTGGTCCGGCACTCCCTCGGTTTGACGCCCAATCTATGCGGCTGTCGACGAGTCAAAGGTGAGAGTTTAGTGACATGCGGCTGATTGTCGGCATTCTGATCGTTTTTGCCTGTGTCTTTGGCGGCTATGCGGCCATGGGCGGGCACTTGGAAGTGCTCTGGCAGCCGTGGGAATACGTGATCATTCTCGGCGCCGCCATCGGGGCATTCGTGATCGGCAATACCGGACCCATCATCAAGGGCACAATGGGTGCCATGGGAACGCTGGTGAAAGGGCCCAAATACAACAAGGCCGCCTATGTCGAACTGCTGGCGATGCAGTTCAGTCTCTACAAGTTGGTACAGTCAAAGGGCATCCTAGCCCTTGAGCCGCATATTGAAAATCCTCATGAATCGACGCTGTTTGCGCGGTTTCCAACTTTCGCCAAAAATCACCACGCCGTGGAGTTCGTCTGTGATTACTTGCGCATGGTCACCTTGGGTTCCAACAATGTCCATGAGATGGAAGCCTTGATGGACGAGGAACTGGAGACCCACCATCAGGAACAGCATCGACTGGTCAGTGCGGTGCAGTCGCTCGCTGACGGTACGCCAGCTCTGGGTATCGTGGCCGCCGTGCTCGGCGTGATCAAGACGATGGGCGCGATTGCCGAGCCACCTGAAGTGCTCGGCCACATGATCGGCGGCGCGCTGGTGGGGACGTTCTTCGGCGTTTTCGTGGCCTATGGCTTTTTCGGACCCATGGCGCAGTCGCTGGGCAATATGTACCAGGCCGAGTCCAAGTACTTCATGTCGTTGAAGGCAGGTCTGCTGGCCCATATTTCGGGTCAGGTTCCCGTCATGGCTGTTGAGTTTGCCCGCAAAGCGCTGCTGTCGGAAGACCGCCCATCGTTCAACGAGATCGACGAAATTATTTCCAACATGCCTGCGACCACCTGAGCCTGAAAGAGTACTGAAGCATGGCCGGGTACGATCAGCCGATTATCATCAAGAAGGTCAAAAAGGCTGCCCATGGACATCATGGCGGCGCCTGGAAAATTGCCTATGCCGACTTCGTGACGGCTATGATGGCATTCTTCCTGCTGATGTGGCTGATCAGCATGACCACGCCCGAGCAGAAAGAGGGCCTAGCCGACTATTTTGCGCCCTCCAATGTCTCGCTGTCGACCAGTGGATCGGGCGGCATGATGGGCGGGCAAGCGCTCGATGTCACTGGCGCCAAGATGGCGGGCTCTGCCGTCGAGGGCAAGCGCGACATCACCATGACGCCGGAAAGCCAGAGCCACGGCGCGCCCAATTCCGAGGCCGGTGGACGTGACGGGGTCAAGGGCGAAGAGGCGGCCCAAGACGGTACAGCCAACGCCGAGTTGAAGGCCGCCAAGGATCGCGAATTCCACAGTGCGGCCGCCAGTATTCGGCAGGCGTGGCAGGAACTCCCCGACATTACCAGCATACAGGACAACCTGTTGCTCGAGGTCACCGAAGAGGGGCTCGACATCCAGATCGTCGACCAGACAGGGCGTGCCATGTTCCCTGAGGGATCTAAGTATCCGACCGAGGATGCCCGGCAGGCCATCGCCGCACTGGGCCCGATCCTGCAGAAGCTGTCCAACCAGATCACCATATCGGGTCACACGGCGGCTGGCGGCGCCTATAGCAATCCGCGCTACGGTTCGTGGGAGCTGTCAAGCGACCGGGCCAATGTGGTGCGTGCGCTGCTGGGCGAGTTCGGGCTGTCGGATGACCGGATCAGTTCGGTGATCGGCCGGTCGACTGCCGATCCGTTCTTCCCCAACGACCCCTACCAGGCCGCCAATGAGCGCATCAAGATCACCGTGCTCAATGAAGCACCGCCGGTGCCGGCGGATCTGGGGCTCTAGCGCCTACTGTTCCGGCTCGGTGGTGAAAAGCAGCGGATAGCCCTCGCTCCGGGCCATTTCGGTGGCGCGGGTGGCTTTTTCCTCGGCGATTTCCCTGGTGAACACTGCCACGACGCAGGATCCCTTGGTATGGGCGGTCAGCATGATGACGGAGGCCTGGGCTTCGGGCACGCGGAACTCGGCCTTGAGCAGGCGCACCACAAAGGCGCGCGGGGTGAAATCATCATTGACCAGGATGACCTTGTGCAGCGGCGGGCGCGCGGTCTTGATGGTTGTCTGCGGACGGGTCTTGGTGCCAGTGTCGGCCATGGGGCGTCTCCTGTGCTGCGCAGTGTTTAGCGGCAGATGTGGAACACCCCGATGATATGGGGCGTTAGGCCCACAGCGTCAAATGGAGAATCACCATGCTCAAGCTCCTCATCCTGCTGGTCATCATTGCCGTGGTTTCCGGTGCCCTGGGCTTTTCCGGACTGGCCGCCGGCGCGGCATTCCTGGCCAAGATCGTCTTTGCCATCATGCTGATCGGCATCGCCATCCTGGTGGGCATGGTGCTGCTGGGCATTGCCGCCTTCAGCTGACCCGAGACCGCTAGAGGGCCAGCTTGAAGCCTTCGTGGCTATTGCTGAACCCGAGCCGGGCATAGAATCGGTGGGCATCCTTGCGGATCTTGTTGGAGGTCAGCTGGATATAGGTGCAACCGGCCTCACGACAGCGCTCAATGGCCCATTGCACCATGGCGGCACCATGGCCCGTGCCGCGCTGGTCGCTACGGATGTGGACATTTTCCAGCATGCCGCGCTTCAGGCCGAAGTTGACCAGGCCCGGGATGAAGCTGATCTGCAGGGTGCCGATGATCTCACCGGCACGTTGGGCCACGATCAGGCGCTGGTTGGGATCGGCCACAATCGTGTCAAGCGCGGCCAGGTAGCGGGGATCGTCCAGCGTTTGAGGGTCGAGCGGCGGCGTGTCCGGGCCGCGCGCGTCGCCGGCGTGGCAGAGACGGAGAATCGTCGCAATATCGTCTGGTCTGGCGTCGCGGAAAGTCAGCTGGGTCATATCGGGTCCGATGCGTAGCTTCAGGGCGCCTTGGGGCGGATCAGCAAGGCGAATCCCAGCACCAAAACTGCGATGAAAGCGGGTGCGAGGGCAAGCCAGGAGCCGACGGCCAGCAGGGCGCCCGTGCCGGCCCACATGATCGAGGAGAAGGCCTCGCTCAAGGTTGCGGCGCGGGAAGCGACCTGACGGCGACGGAACATGGACCGCTTGGCGACGACACGAAACCAGAGCTGGATGGCTGTCGCCGAACCGGCCGACAGGGCGGCGCAGAAGGCGGTGACCATGGCCATGGAGGGCGAGGCGATGGCCAGAAGCAACAATAGCGGCGCCAGCACTACGGCGATAACGGCCAGCACAGCCTCCACCTTGGCGACCAGCACGGTGCGGGCGGTTAATGGCGCGGTGGCGACCAGATCATGGGCGTCCTCGCCGGATATTGCCAGCCATGCCAGGCCCCCTGCCAGTTGGCCCGACGCCATCACCAGCACCGGCACCACGACGATGTAGGCACCGGCATTATTGCCGAAGTTCATCCATAGCAGCAGAGCAGGCGGGACCAGGTAAAGCAGCTGCATCAGGGTCTGCGACATGAGCCAGGGATCGCGCTGCAGCAGGCGCCATTCCTTGGACCGGAGCACCTGACGTTGCGAGGCGGGCCGGAAACTGCGGGTTGGCGCCCGGCGCTGGCTGCGCACGTGGCTGAGCCCGGATGCGGAAATGGCATGGTGCCCATAACTGGAGGCGGTGAGCAGGATCATGCCGAGCAAGGCGCCGAAGCCGATCGTCATCAGTAGGGCAAGAGCAGAGGCGTCGCCAAGTAGCGCCCGGGCCGGCAGCCAGACGGGACTGTCGAGGGAGGGCGCGGCGGCAACGATTTCGGCTGACTGAAACAGGGCGAAGCGGGACATGTTGCCGAAGTGCAGGATGGCTGCGGCCTGGATGCCGATGACAAAGCCGGCGCCGATAATGGCGGCGACGATCTGGGCAATGAGGCGGGTACGTTTGGGGCCGACGAAATTGAAGAGGCCAATGGTGAGCGCGAGGGCCAGGGCGGTGGCGAGCGCGCCAAGCGCCAGGACAAGGCCATAGGCGCTGAGCCAGTGGGGTCCGTCGAGCACGGCCAGGATGTTGATCAACGGACTGACGAGCACGGCGGAGAGAGCGGCGGTGGCCAGGGCGACCGAGGCAGTGCGGATGGCAAAGAGCCGCCGTGACGAGGCCGGAGACGACAGGATCAGGTCAAGGTCCGAGCGGGCATAGTAGACGCGGGTGATCGATTCCAGGGCCTGGGAGAGCATGACCGTCCAGAACAGCAGGCCGCTGCCGGTGAGCATGACGAGGGTGGCCTTGTCGGCAAAGACGCCGGCTTTGATCCAGGGGGCGACGAGGCCGAAGGCCAGCAGATGCAGCAGGGCGACGACGATGGCGAGAAAGACCGCCAGGCCAATGCCGCGGGACCGACGCCCGCCCGTCAGTATGGCCAGGGTTTCACGCCAGGCCAGGGTCAGCTCGTGGCGGGCAAACCAGGCCAGCGATGCAGGAGCCGGTGTCATGCTGCGGTGACGCCTTCTGTCGTCGCGCCCTGGGCAACGATATCGAGGAAGATATCTTCCAGACTGGATTGCCGGCCCATGCGCTCGCGCAGCTCGGCCAGGGTGCCCTCGGCAACCAGACGCCCATCGGCAATGACGCCGATGCGTTCGGCCATGCGTTCGGCGACCTCGAGGATATGGGTCGTCATGATCACCGTGA
The DNA here is from genome assembly GCF_014926585.1 of Devosia beringensis. Classification (NCBI taxonomy): domain Bacteria; kingdom Pseudomonadati; phylum Pseudomonadota; class Alphaproteobacteria; order Hyphomicrobiales; family Devosiaceae; genus Devosia; species Devosia beringensis. Next base: position 2,796,232 of record NZ_CP045422.1, read on the forward strand.
CGCCGGACCGGACCTTGTCGAGCAGGACATCCTTGACCTGCCGGGCCGAACCGGCGTCGAGCCCGGTAAGCGGTTCGTCCAGGATGATCAGCTTGGGGTCGTGCACCAGAGCACCGGCCAGGGCGACCTTTTGCAGCATGCCCTTGGAGAAGGCGCCGCAGAGTTCGTTGGCATGGGGGCGCAGGCCCAGCCAGTCGATCAGCGTGTCGGCCTTTGCCTGGGCGGTGGCGGCGTCGATCTGCCAGAGACCGGCGACGAATTGCAGATATTCCAGCGGCGTCAGCCGGTTATAGACCATGGGCTCGTCGGAGACCCAGGCGGTAATGGCCTTGGCGGCGACGGGGTTGCGGCGGGCGTCGATGCCAAAGATTGAGATGTCGCCCGCATCAGGCTGCAGGAGGCCGGCGACCATGCGCAGGATGGTAGTCTTGCCGGCGCCATTGGGACCGAGCAGGGCGTAGAATTCGCCGGCGCGGACGGTGAGGTCCAGAGCGTTGACCACCGGGCGGTCGAAGCGCTTGCTCAGGCCGGTGATCGAGAGGGCTGGATGGCTCATGAAGACGCTCCGGCGTAAAGGCCAGCGGAGTCTATCTGGCGGCCCTTTCCCGCCGATGAATCGGCAGCGTTAAGATTTGCCGCTTTCAGGCGTAGCGATCCAGCAGGGGGCGAGTGGGCGGTGCGGCAGCGGCCCGCGCAACAGCCTGGGGCGCGGCGAGGCTCCCGCCGAAGATGACGGCGCTGTCATCGGGCGAAACGATGGCTGCGGCGCCCTTGGGAGCAGCAGGATCGATGAACTTCTTGGCGTCCGAAACGTCATCGCAGTTGCGGCAGACAAAGCCGTTGACGGAGATCGGGCGGGGGTAGTCAGCACTGATGGCCACAAGACACCTCGCGAATACTTGCCTAGTGTATTCGCCGGCGTATCGCAAAGCGTTACAGCCGCCCGGTCAATGCCGGGTGGCTGCAATATCATGGTTAACCAAGCGTTAAGCGACGGTCAGCTTGACGTCGACATTGCCGCGGGTGGCGTTGGAATAAGGGCAGACCGTGTGGGCCTTTTCGACGAGCGCAACAGCGGCAGCATGATCCATGCCGGGGATGGTCACCTTGAGTTCGACGGCGATATTGAAGCCGACGGCGCCCTCATTGGCGTTTTCGCCGAAGGAGACGCTGGCATCGATGGTGGTTTCGTCAGGTACCTTGATCTTGTCGCCGCGGGCGACGGCCTTGATGGCGCCGAGGAAGCAGGCGGAATAGCCTACGGCAAACAGCTGCTCGGGATTGGTGCCCGGACCGTCATTGCCGCCCATGGCCTTGGGGGTGTCGAGGGTCACCGAGAGACGATCGTCATCGGTCTTGCTGGTGCCGGTGCGGCCGCCGGTCGTGTGGGCGTGGGCGGTGTAGATTGCGGACTTGATCATGGCAGAACTCCTTGGGTCGGCGTTTGATGACGCATTCAGTAGTGCACAATTCAATTGCGCGCAATAGAAAAATCTGCGATAGATTTGAACGACAAGCCTTGGACAATCACGGTGACGATATGATGGCTCAGGACGATCCCCTTAAACTGGACTCCATGCTGTGCTTTGCCGTCTATGCGGCCGGGCACGCCTTTACCCGGTTCTACAAACCCCGCCTCGATGCCCTGGGCCTCACCTATCCGCAGTACCTGGTGTTCCTGGTGCTCTGGGAAGAAGATGATCTCACGGTCAAGGGGCTGGGGGACAAGTTGTTCCTCGATTCCGGCACGATCACGCCGCTGATCAAGCGGCTGGAAGCCCGCGGCCTGGTGCGGCGTGAGCGCGACACGGTCGATGAACGCCAGGTGCGGATCGTGCTGACCGAGGCGGGCAGGGCGCTGCGGGCGCAGGCGCTGGCGATTCCGCTGGCGGTGGGCACGGCGCTGGGCGGGGATGTCGCGGCGGGCGCGGCGATGCGCGAGGGGCTCCAAGAGTTGCGCGAACGGCTGGATGCCGCACTGGCTCTGTAGCTATTGCAGGCCCACCGGATCGACCACGCCGCCGGTGCAACCACCGTCAGTGGGACGCGCGTCGAGCAGGCGGTCGGCAAAACTGTCGGGACCGTCGATATCGCCGGTGAGGCCGATGGTGAGTTCATTGATCAGGCGGCGATTGCCGTCGTCGATGCAGGATAGTCGCACGCGCTCGCCGGCGCCGGGGCCAAAGGATGTATCGAAGGCGTCGCGAATATCGGTCTGCGTCAAGGACTGGCCGACAGCACCGGCGAAGAGGGTCGCTACGGCGCTGGCATTGATCGCCTCGAGCATGGACAGGGAATCGGCGAAATAGGCTTCGGCGTCGCCGTCATAGCAGGTGCCGTGCTTGATCCATTCATGGCGTTCCAGACCGGATTGGGTGCCGGGCATGGCCTCGGCCAGGGCTTGGGTCAGATCGGCTGACAGGTCCGGAGCCGGCAGGTCCTGCCAGTCGCCTGCCTCGTCGGCGCGCACCGTTTCTGCATCGACACCGCAATAGTCGCGCGAGCGCGGCTGCGGCCAGAGGCCGTGCAGGGCGAAATTGCTGGCGTCGAAGCGCTCGGCGGTCTGGCTTGCGCATTCCGGCCGGTCGGGCCGGGTTTCGCAGAAGGCGGGCTGCCAGCTGATCGCCAGGACATATTGCGTGCGCTCCTGGGCCTGGGCTGGCGAACAGAACGTGGTCAGCAGCAACACGGTAGCGGCAAGACGCATTTTCAATTCCTCCGCGAAGAAAGCGGGGCGGCCGTGGCCGCCCCTTGTGATCAAAGCGTGATGCGATAGAGGCCGAAGCCGTCGGCATTGGTGTCGCCGGTGGCCTCGATCTTGATCGCCGTCACGTCATCGAGATGGTCAGCCGCCTTGGGGCCGGTGGCGAACAGCACGGTGGTGTCGCCAATGGGAGCGAGCGACCAGTTGCTGTCGGCCTTGGGGTCGATGGTGCCCTGCTCGATGATGTAGCGCACGATCAGGTCGCGATTGGTATCGGGGCCCTTGAAGACGATGACGCTGGAATCGATGCCGGGGAAGGTGCCGCCGCCGCCCGCGCGATAGTTGTTGGTGGCCACGACGAACTTTGCCGCCGGATCGATCGGCGCGCCATCAACCATGAGGTCGATGATGCGGTTGGCATCGGGGTTGAGCACTTCCTTGCCGTCCGACGAGTATTTCGACGGCTGGGTGAGGTCGATCTGGTAGGTGACGCCGTCGATGACGTCGTAGTTGTAGGACGGGAAGTCCGGGTTGATCAGCTCGGCATCGGTAGCGCCGGCTTCGATCTGGTTGAAGATGCCGGCCGAGCGTTCGAGCCAGTTCTTCACGTCAGCGCCGGTGATGACCACGGCCTGGATGGTATTGGGATAAAGGTAGAGGTCGGCGACGTTCTTGATGGCCACAGGGCCGACGGGCACGTCGGTATAGTATTCCGGGCCGCCACGGCCACCGGCCTTGAACGGGGCGGCAGCTGACAGGATCGGCAGGCCTTCCCACTCGGTGCCGGCCATCATCTGGGCAATGTACCAGGTCTGGGCCTGGCTGACGATCTGCACGGATGGATCATCGGCGACCAGAGCGAAGTAGGAGTAGAGCGGCGCGGCGGTTTCGCCGACGGCGCGGCGGATATAGTCGAGGGTTTCGTCGTGCTCGGTCTGGGCGGCGGCGATGACCTCGGCCTCGTCCTCGACCAGCGGATTGACCTTGCCCTCGACGCGTTCGGCGATCGGCCGAGCCTCGGAAGTATGGCTGGCAATGGTCCACTTGCCATCGGCATCCTGCTCGAGCAGCAGGTCGATCAGACCCATATGGCTGCCCCAGAACCCGGCCATGACGGCAGGCTTGCCATTGAGGGTGCCGGCGGCGACGTCCGCGCCCTCGACGCCTTCATAGTCGGGGCCGGGGAAGACGAGATGCTGGTGGCCGGTGAGGACCACGTCGATACCCTCGACGGCAGCCAGTTGAAGCGAGGCGTTTTCGGCGCCAGCAGTCTGGTCCGCGGCAATGCCGGAATGCGACAGCGCGACAATGATGTCGGCGCCTTCTTCACGCATGCGGGGCACATAGGCCTCTGCCGTTTCGACGATGTCGCGGGTATTGACCTTACCGGTCAGGTGGGTGGCGTCCCAGGTCATGATCTGGGGCGGCAGGAAGCCGATCAGGCCGACCTTGATGGTGCGCGTGGTGCCCGAGCCGTCGACCAGCTCCTTTTCGACGATCAGATAGGGCTTGATATAGGTAGCGTCTGCCAGCGGCTCGGCTGCCAGCTCGCCGCGCACCAGATTGGCCGAAACGAAGGGGAACTCGGCGCCGGCCAGGGCCTGATCGAGGAATTCGAGGCCGTAATTGAACTCGTGATTGCCCAGGGTGGCGGCGTCATAGCCCAAAGTGTTCATGGCGGCGATAATGGGGTGCACATTGCCGTCGAGGCCCTTTTCATAGGCCATGTAGTCACCCATGGGATTGCCCTGGATGATGTCGCCATTGTCGACCAGCATGGAATTGCCGGCCTCGGCGCGAATCTCTTCGATGATCGCGGCGGTGCGGGCCAGGCCCATCGTGTCGTTGGGGGCATCGGCATAATAGTCATAGGCGAAGACCGCGACGTGCAGATCGGTGGTCTCGAGGATGCGCAGATGGGCCTGGTTGGACTGGGCCATGGCGGCGAAGGGGTGCATGGCGGCCATGGCTCCGAGGCTGGCCGAACCGGCGAGGAAAGTGCGCCGCGATAGCTTGGGCAGGAAATTCATTGGTCGTCTCCCTGAAACTGCAATGCATGAAGGGGGTGTCAGGGGGCTAGTGCTCCCAAACTGCCGAAGCGCAGTCCGGCCGGTGGCGCCCGCAGGGGCGCAGACATGCTCATGCCGTCAGGACGTGACGCGCGGATGACGACGCGGAAAGAGGCTAGGAAGTTTTGATCGGCTGGTCAATTTGTGACAGTGGACATGCAACGGTGCCGCGCGGTCGCCGGACCGGACGGTTGAGCAAGTGAGCGAACCCCGAGGCGGCTGCCGCCTCTAGTAAATATAAAAAATGAGACGATAGCCGCCTCGGGGCTTGCCATTCGAGCGTAGCTCTCATGGCCTTCTCGCCTAAAATCGCTCCACTGGAGCGATTTTGCCTGCGGCCGGTTCGAAGTTTTTGGAACTGTTCGGCGGCACGGAGATCGCTCGCCCCCGCACGGCCGTCTCGGAACCTGTGGAAGAGGCAAAACCTCCACCCGGCCCACCCCACCACTGTTCGCCTGCAGGCCGCCCATGTGGGATGATGGGCATGAGTATGCGCGCGATTTTGCAGACGGGGATAAGTCGTGCCGTAACGGCCGCACGCGGAACTGTTTGCATCCGTGGCCCTTGTTGCTAGGAACATCAATCCACGGAGAAGTGAACACCATGAAATGGCGCGGTCGGGAGCAGAGCTCGAATATTGAAGACCGGCGCAGCCAGGGCGGCAGCCGCATGGGTGGCAGTCCGTTTGGCAGCGGCGGGGGCTTTCGCATGCCCACGGGCGGCGGTGGCCGTGGCCGCGGCGGCATGGGTAGCCTGATCGGCATTGTCGTGGTGCTGGGCATTATCTGGTTCGTGACGGGGCAAAACCCGATCGACATGTTGACGGGCGGCAGCAGCAGCACGTCGAGCAGCACCGCCAGCAGCTCATCAAGCCCGGTGCCGGCCAGCGCCGAAGAGGAGGATCTGGTCGACTTTGTCGGCGTGGTCGTCAAGGAAACCGAGGACATGTGGACCGAGGTCTTCGCGGCGCAGAACGAGGACTATCCCGAGCCACCGGTGGTGCTGTTTTCCGGGCAGACCGATACGATGTGCGGCATGGCCGATGCGGCGACCGGGCCGTTCTATTGCCCCGGCGATGCCAAGGTCTATATCGATCTGAGCTTTTACGAGGAACTGCGCCAGCAGTTCGGGGCGCCCGGCGATTTCGCCCAGGCCTATGTGCTGGCCCATGAAGTGGGTCACCACATCCAGAACATTACCGGCGTGCTGCCCGACTTCAACGAGCGCCGTGCCAGCATGAGCCAGGAAGAGGCCAATGCCTATTCGGTGCGGGTCGAGCTGCAGGCGGACTGCTATGCCGGCGTCTGGGCCAATTATGCCGGCCAGGAAGATCTGCTCGACGATGGCGATATCGAGGAGGCGCTGAACGCGGCCAACCAGATCGGCGACGATACGCTGCAGAAGCGGATGCAGGGCTTTGCCGTGCCCAAGACGTTCAACCATGGCACCTCGGCGCAGCGCAAGGCCTGGTTCGAGCGGGGCTATACCTCCGGCAATCCGGCCGATTGCGACACGTTTTCGGGCGATGTCTAGACGTTGACAGCGGCCGCTGGGGCAGGCTCCAGCGGCCGGCATTTGAACGGATCGGTGGCCTGCGGCGTTGCGTGAGCAACCACAGGAGTATCCATGTCCGGCAATCTGGCCCATCTGTCGCTTGAATTTTTTACCGATGACGGACGCTTTGCCAATAGCCGGCAACCCGTGGTGATCTACAGGCTGGCGCTTGCCTCGGATGCTGCCTCGGCCGAGGCGATGGAACAGCTGTTCGACGCCAATGGCTGGCCCAGCCAGTGGCGCTCGGGCGTGCATGACTTCCATCATTATCATTCTACCGCCCATGAGGCGCTGGGGATTGCGCGCGGTTCTGCGCGGCTGATGCTGGGCGGACCGGCGGGACGCGAATTTGCCGTGAGCGCGGGCGATGTGGTGGTGCTGCCGGCGGGAACGGCGCATCGGCGCCTGTCGGCCAGCGATGATTTCCTCGTGGTCGGTGCCTATCCGCCCGGGCAGGACTGGGACCTGCTGCGGGGAGAGGCCGGCGAACGCCCGGCCGCCGACGAGCGCATTGCCGCGGTACCGCTGCCGGTGACGGACCCGGTTGGCGGGGCCGGCGGCGCCGTGCTGGAAAAATGGGCGTGAGCACAAGCCGGGCCATGGGTGGACAAGCAGGACGCGGCGGGCGATAGCGCTGGGTGAGATTGTCCCAGCGAGCCGCCTGTCCATGATGCCGCACCTCCTGCATTTCACCTGGAAGACCACCGAGCTGCCGCGCGAGATGGCGGACTATTACGGCAAATGGCAGAAGCTCCATCCGGGCTGGGAGATCAGGCTGTGGACCGACGAGAGTATGCGGGCATTCGTGGCAGAGGCCTATCCCGAGTTCCTCGCCATCTATGACAGCTATCCCAAGATGATCCAGCGGGCGGACGCGTTCCGCTACCTGGTGCTGGGCAGGCTGGGCGGGATTTATGCCGATCTCGATGTCGAGCCCTTTGCGGCGATGACGCCTTTGCTCGAGCATGACGCGTTCCTGGGGATCGAGCCGCTCGAGCATATCTTTCCCGATCGCATCCATCAGGGCGTGCCGTTCCTGCTCACCAATGCCTTCATGGGCTCGGTGCCGGGGCATCCGTTGTGGCAGGCGGTGATTGCAGCGCTGCCAAAACTGGTGGGGCAGGAGACGTTTTACGCCACCGGACCGTCGATGATCACGGCCATGGTGCTGCGTCTACCGCCGGCGCAGCGGCCGGTGCTGCTGCTGCCCGAGGTGTGGTCGCCGCTGCTGTCCAATGGCAAGCGCACGCGCAGCGATGCGGCGGCGCGGGACATGCTGAGCGCGGTGGGGCAGGTGCTCGATGCGGGTGCGGTGGGGCGGCTGGTGTCGCACAAGTGGATGACCACCTGGGTGCCCTGGCATATGCGGGCCAATCAATGGGTCGAGGTGCTGCAGGTGCCCACGGTGATCAAGTGGTGGCTGCGGGCGCGGCGCCATCCGCAGCTGGCGGGCATGGTGATCCCCGATCCGATCACGCCCTATCTCGACCAGGCGCCAGAACCGCTGAGCGCGCATCCACGCGTGCATGTGGCAGTGCGGCTGGGGTTGGGTGAGCTGGACGAGCAACTGGCACAGGCGCTGGCGCGGCTGGATTATCCGGCCGAGCAGCTGAGCGTGGCCTATCATGCCGATGAGGCAGGGGCGGCGGGGCTCAATGCCATGCTGGCGGCGCGGCCCGATGATGCAGAGTTTGTGCTGGTGCTGGACGGGCGCGTGCGCGACCTGCCGAGCGATGCCCTGATCCGCATGCTGGAGGCCCGGCGGCCGGTGGTGGCGGCCAGTTGCGTCGATGCTGAAGGGCATAATGCCGATGACGGGCTGTTCCGCTACCGGCATGGCGGCAGCTTCAAGGTGCTCTACAAGGATGGCGGGGCAACGGGTACGCTGCGCGGGGACCCGGCACACCGGGTCTATCTCACCGAGCAGAAGGTGTTCAGCCTGCTGCCGCTGGACGGGGTGGGGGAGAGCTTCGTGCTGATCCACCGCGACGTGCTGGCGGCGGGGGTGGGCTTTGCCGAGACGCCGTACAAGCTGCATAGCGGCGGCGAGGGCCTGGGCATCATGGCGCGGGATGCCGGCTTTGAGGTGGCGGGCCTGCCGCAGCTCGAAGTGGTGCGGGTGGAATAAAGAAAAGGCGCCTTGCGGCGCCTTTTTTCATCAATCGGCCATCGCCGTCGGGGCGACATATTCAGGTCGCAGCGCCACACCCTTCTGGGTGCGGACATGGTTGAGGAAGCGCGTGAACAGGTAGTGGCTGTCGCGCGGGCCGGGGCTGGCCTCGGGGTGGTACTGCACCGAAAAGATCGGCTTGCCATCGACGCTGAGGCCGGCATTGGACTGGTCGAACAGCGAGATATGGGTCTCGGTGACGCCCTTGGGCAGGCTGGCCTTGTCCACGGCAAAGCCGTGGTTCATCGAGGTGATCTCGACCTTGCCGGTGGTCAGGTCCTTGACCGGATGGTTGGCGCCGTGATGGCCCTGATGCATCTTGGACGTGGTGGCGCCCAAAGCCAGGCCGAGCAGCTGGTGGCCGAGGCAAATGCCGAAGACCGGCTTGCCTGTTTCCAGCAGGGTCTGGATGGTGGGGACGGCATAGACGCCGGTCGCCGCCGGATCGCCGGGACCATTGGAGAGGAAAATGCCATCGGGCTGATGCGCCATGATCTCTTCGGCGGTAGCGGTGGCCGGCACCACGGTGACGCGGGCGCCCTGATCGGCCAGGCAGCGCAGGATATTGCGCTTGGCGCCGTAGTCGATGGCCACGACGTGGAATTCAGGATTGTCGAGCGTGCCATAGCCCTCGTTCCAGACCCAGCCAGTCTGGTCCCACTTATAGGTCTGGGCGGTGGTGACTTCCTTGGCGAGGTCGAGACCTTCAAGGCCCGGAAAGGCCTTGAGTTCGGCCTGGATCGAGGGCTCGTCGAAGTGGCCGTCCTCGGCATGGGCGATGACGCCATTGGGCATGCCATGCTCGCGGATCAGGGCGGTCAAGGCGCGGGTGTCGATGCCGGTAATGCCGATGATGTTGCGCTTCTTGAGCCAGGCGTCGAGCTTTTCGGCAGCGCGGTAATTGGACGGGTTGGTGATGTCGGCCTTGAGCACGACGCCGCGGACGCCGGACAGGGCGGCCATGTTGACCGTCTCAATGTCTTCGTCATTGGCGCCGACATTGCCGATATGGGGGAAGGTGAAGGTGATGATCTGGCCGGCATAGGACGGATCGGTGAGAACTTCCTGGTAGCCGGTCATGGCGGTGTTGAAGCACACTTCGCCGGCGGCGTGGCCCACGGCCCCGATGCCGCGGCCTTCCAGGCGCGTACCGTCGGCAAGAATGAGCACTGCGGTCGCGGGGGATTGCTGCCAGCCGGTCACGGTGGGCCTCCAAAGTTGGTTTCAGGTGTTCGCACGGCCACCAGAAAAGCTGTCGCACTTTTCCTGACCCGCGCATCCGACGATGTCGATTGAGGCCTCCTATTAGAAGCCTCGTCGCCGTGGCGCAAGTGGCGGCGCAGGTTGATTGTGCCTATATGGGACCAGAAAATCACACAACAAGAGGATGAGACCCCATGCGCGAACAGTTCAGCGAAGGCCTCAAGACGGCGCTCAAGGCGCGCGACCAGCGCCGCACAGCGACGCTGCGGGCCATTACCGCGGCCATCCAGGACAAGGATATTTCCATCCGCCAGGAGAATCGCGGGCCGGCGACCAATGAGGAAATCCTCGCTATCGTGCAGAAGATGGTCAAGCAACGCGAAGAGAGCTTTGCCATCTATGCGCAGGCCGGCCGGGCCGACCTGGCGACGGTGGAAAAGGAAGAGATCGACATCCTCAACGAGTTCCTGCCCAAGGGGCTGACCGAGGAAGAGGTCGAGGCCGCCATCCAGGCCGCCATTTCCACGACCGGCGCCGAGGGCGCCAAGGACATGGGCAAGGTGATTGCCCAGCTCAAGGCTGACTATCCGGGCCGGATCGACTTCGGCAAGGCGAGCGGCAAGGTGCGCGCGGCGCTGGCCTGACTATTGCGCTGCCACCGCGTCGGCTGAGACCGGCGGGGTGGCGGGGCTGCGCTGCTCCCAGAGATGGGAGATGATGGCGATCAGCGTGGCCAGCACCACCGTGGTCGTGCCGATCAGCGGCAGGACGCGGTAGCCCAGGCCAGAGGCGACCATGCTGCCGCCGAGCACGGCGCCAATGGCAATGCCGATATTGAAGCCGGTGGGGATGAGCGAGGACGCCAGGTTGGGGGCATCGGCGGCCCAGGCCAGGATGCGCGACTGCACCGGCGAGCCGAAGGCGAAGTTGATGCCGCCCCAGAGCACGACCATGATGGCCATGGGGACCGGCTGCGGCGCGACGAGGAACAAAGCCGTATAGGTGACCGCCTGGAGGCACAGGATGACGATCAGCGAGGGCATCAGGCGCCAATCGGCGAGACGCCCGCCGATGAAGACGCCGATGGTGGCACCGACGCCATAGAGCAGCAGGATCCAGGGCACGGTATTGACGCCCAGCCCGGTCACCTCGCGCAACAACGGGGCGATATAGGTGAAGAGGCTATATTGGCCGATCATCACCAGCATGACGATGAACAGCGAGGTGACGATCTGCTGACGGGCCAGGGCCTTGAACTCGCGCAGGAAGCTGCCGCTGGTGGTGTCGGCGCCGGCGGTGGGCGGCAAGGCGACGGCGATGATCAGCGTGGCCACGAGGCCCAGGGCCCCGACGGCCCAGAAGGTGGCGCGCCAGCCAAAGGCATTGCCGATGGCGGTGCCGCCGGGAACACCCAGAATATTGGACACGGTAAGGCCGGACAGGATGAGGGCAACGGCAAAGCCGCGCTTGTCCTGGGGCACCAGGTTGAAGGCCACGACGGCGGCAATGCCGAAATAAGTGCCATGCGCGACCGATACGATGACGCGGGCGAGCATCAGCCATTCAAAGCTTGGTGCCAGGGCACAGAGGGCCTGGCCGAGGGTGAAGACGGCGCCCAGGGCCAGAATCAGCACCTTGCGCGACATCTTCTTGGTGGCGACGGCGACGATGGGGCCGCCAATGGCGATGCCGATGGCATAGCCGGTGACCAGAAAGCCGGCGGTGGGAATGGAGATGCCGAGGCCCTCGGCAACCTCGGGCAGCACGCCGGCAATGACGAATTCGGCGGTGCCGAAGGCAAAGGCGGCGAGGAAGAGGGCAATCAGCGGCAGGGACATGGCACAAACCGCCAAAGGCGGGCCTCATTGGATGCCGTTTCAGACCACAGGCTTGCCGGGGCAGCAATCAACAAATTGCTCGTAGGGCTATAGAAAAGTTGTAACGATGGCGCTGACGGGCGGGGCCCCGTTGCGGGCGTCGGCAGTTGTGCCGGCCCTGCGAGCGTATAGGAGGCATCGATGACGGTATCGGGTAAGACGAAACGGCGCTTTGCGCTGGCGACGGCGCTGCGCGGCGTGTTCATGCTGCTGGCGGGGCTCTATGCGGTGATCTGGCCGACCGAGGCGCTGACCGTGCTGGTGCTGGCGGGCGGGATCCTGCTGGCAATCGACGGCGTGCTGGGGCTGTGGAGCCTGACCTTCGGCGGCGGCAAGAGCGGCAATTACTGGTTTGACGTCGCCAGCAATGGCCTGTCGCTGCTGCTGGGCCTGCTGATCCTGGTCAGCCCCCTGCTGGCAACGATCTTTACGGTGACCGTGATGGCCACGCTGGTGGGTATCGTGGCGCTGGTGGTCGGGGTGATGCAGATCGTGGTCATTACCCGCGAGCGCGAGCACTATGCCCGGATCTGGCCGGTCGTGCTGTCGGGCGTGTCCTATGTGCTGCTCGGCCTGCTGTTCCTGTTCTTCCCGCTGCTGACCGCCTCGATCGGGGTGATCTTTGGCGGCGTGCTGCTGATCATGTTCTCGTTCGGCCTGTTCGGCTGGGCCTGGCGCCTCTATCAGCGCAGCAAGGCCGCCTGATCAGGCTCAGCGATAGATGACGGCGACGCCGGCAACGGCGTCGTCCTGGCGATAAATTTCGGCGCCGGGCGGGATTGTGATTTCGATATTGCCGAAGCCATCCCAGCGCGGCGCCAGATCGGCGTCGGCGCCGATCGAGACAAAGCTGGTGGCGTCCTCGGGCACCGGGTCGCCTACCGGCAGCAGGGCCGCCTGGGTATTGGGGCCGCTGTCGGGCCCGCAGGATCGCGAGAAGACTACCAGATCAAAGCGCTGGTCAGGGGCGGTGACCCGGGCATTTTCAGTGGCGCCACAGGATGGCAGGAGGCCGGCAACGGCCCAGAGCAGGCCGCCGATGGCCAGCGCTGGCAGCGTGGTCAGCACAAGCAGATTGCGGAGACGGAATTTGCCGGTGGCGTTCACAATCGGCTCCGTGCTGTGGATAAGTTGATGGGCCGTGACTCGGGCACGGGGAATGCTTATCTAGCAGATCATGCGCTTTTCCGATCAGTTTCTGGACGAGATCCGCCAACGCCTGCCGATCACGCAGGTGGTGGGTCAGCACGTCATGTGGGACAAGCGCAAGAGCCAGCCGGCCAAGGGCGACATGTGGGCCTGCTGCCCGTTCCATGGCGAGAAAAGCCCGAGCTTTCATGCCGATGACCGGCGCGGGATCTATCATTGTTTTGGCTGTGGCGTGTCGGGCGACCACTTCAAGTTCCTGACCGAAAAGGCTGGTATGAGCTTTCCCGAGGCCGTCGAGCGGCTGGCGGAAATGGCCGGCGTGCCGATGCCGGCGCGCGACGAACGGCAGGAGCAGCGGGCGGCCGAGCGCAAGAGCCTGACCGATGTCATGGAACTGGCGACCAAGTATTTCGAGGCCGCGCTCAGCCACAATATCGGGGCGCGGGCGCGCGGCTATCTGCTGGAGCGCGGCGTTTCGGCGCAGAGCCAGGCGCGGTTCCGCATCGGCTTTGCCCCGGACAGCCGCAATGGACTCAAGGAGCATCTGGCGGCCAATGGCGTCTCGGCGCAGGACATGATCGATACGGGCATGGTGGCGGTGCGCGAGAACGATCCGCTGCCCTATGACCGGTTCCGCAACCGCGTGATGTTCCCGATCATGGATTTCCGCGGCAAGGTGATCGCCTTTGGCGGGCGGGCGCTGTCGGCGGATGTGCCGGCGAAGTATCTCAACTCCCCCGAGACCGAGCTCTTCCACAAAAGGCAGACGCTCTATAACGGGCAGGGGGCGCGGCAGGCGGCCCATGACGGCAGCACGATCGTCGTGGTGGAAGGCTATCTCGACGTGATCGCTGCGGTGGCGGCGGGCTTTGAGGGCACGGTAGCGCCTCTGGGTACGGCGCTGACGGAAGAGCACCTGCAACTGCTGTGGCGCATGAGCCCGGACCCGATCCTGTGCTTTGACGGCGACAAGGCCGGCCTCAAGGCGGCCGAGCGCTCTGCCGATATGGTGATGCCCCATCTCAAGCCGGGCTATACGGTGCGGATCGCTACGCTGCCCGAGGGGCAGGACCCGGACGACCTGATCAAGGCGCAGGGGCGGGCGGCCTTTGCCGATGTGCTGGACCGGGCGCGCAGCCTGTCGGACATGATCTGGAGCATGGAGACCGGCGGGCTGGTGCCTGAGACCCCCGAGGCGCGGGCGGCGCTGCAGGCGCGGCTGCGCGAGCGCAGCAATTCGATCCAGGATAGCTCGGTGAAGTTTCACTATGCCCAGGCCTTCGATGAAAAGCTGCGGGCCTTCCTCGCGCCGGTGCGGCAGAACCGGTTCGAGCCGCGCAATGGCCAGCAGCGCTACGGCCAGAGCGGGGCCTATGGCTATCCGCGCGGCGGCACGCCCCGGTTGGTGGTGTCGGACACGCTGCGTAATTCGCGGCTGCTCAAGCCCGGCGCCCTGGCGGACGCCACGCCGCGCGAAGCGGCCATCATTCTCAGCCTCGTCAATCACCCCGCGCTGGTGGAAGACAGTTTCGAAAATCTGGCCCATCTCGACTTTGAAACGCCGGCGGCGCAAAAAGTGATGAGCGAGATCCTGAGCCTGGTTGTGCGGCATCACGATATCTCGGCGGACGACCTGCGGGCGGCGCTGGGCGCCCGTGGCCATGGCCCGGCGATTGCCCGGATGGCCGATGTGCTGATGCGCCAGGGGGTCTGGCAGATTGCTTCGGAGATCGCCCTGGCCGATGCCCAGACTGGATTGAGTCATGCCCTGGCCTTGCATAACAAGAAAGTTCAGCTAAATAGGGAGTTGAAAGCAGCCGAAGCAGCGCTGGGCGAAGACCCGAGCGAAGAAACCTTTGAAAGGCTGCGAGACATCAAGAACCAGATTACCACTGTGGATGGCACAGAGGCATTGATCGAAGGCTTTGGTTCGTTATCGGGGCGCGCGACACGCAGTTTTTAGAGATTTTCTCTAAAAGCGGGCGCGTACGCGCGATTTCGCATATGATCATGCGAGATGCTCGAGACGGACCGGGTGGCTGCTGGCGTAACGCCTGAGTGACCAAACCTTTACCTTGCTTTGAGGAGTCACCACTTAAAGCCTTATTCGGACCCGGGCGCTGACGGGTTTCGACGGAGTACCAGATGGCCACCAAGGCAGCTACCAAGACCACCAAGGACAACGAGAAGCCGGAATCCGGCGCCCCAGAGGCGACGAACGACAGCCCGTTGCTCGACATTTCCGATGCCGCCGTCAAAAAGCTCATCAAGGTTGCCAAAAAGCGCGGCTATGTGACCTATGAAGAGCTCAATGCCGTCATGCCCTCGGATGAGGTGAGTTCCGAGCAGATCGAAGACTTCATGAGCATGTTCTCGGACATGGGCATCAATGTCGTCGATGAAGACGAGGTCGAAGAGACCGAAGTCGAAAAGGACGAGGAAGACCAGGGCCAGGAAGTGGTCCAGGCTACCGGCACCGCTGTCGCCAATACGTCCAATGCGAAATCAGGTTCCGACCGCACCGACGATCCGGTGCGGATGTATCTGCGCGAAATGGGCTCGGTGGAACTGCTCAGCCGCGAGGGCGAAATCGCCATCGCCAAGCGCATCGAGGCCGGTCGCGAGACCATGATCGAGGGCCTCTGCGAGTCGCCGCTGACCTTCCAGGCCATCATCATCTGGCGCGACCAGCTCGCCGAGGGCGAGATCCTGCTGCGCGACATTATTGACCTCGAAGCCACCTATGCCGGCCCCGACGCCAAGCAGGCCGCTCCGGCGCCGGACATGGCCAGCCTGATTGCGCCCAAGACGGTCGAGAGCGCCGCCGAACGCATCAAGGCACAGCCGCGCCGTGCTGCGCCGTCGACCGGTGAAGATGGCGACTACGTCCCTGACGAGCCGCAGGCACCGCAGGACCCGGCGCCCGATGACGATGATGACGAGTTCGAGAACGCGCTGTCGCTGTCGGCGATGGAAGCCGAGCTCAAGCCGCAGGTCGTGGAAACCTTCGACCGCATCGCCACCGCCTATGGCAAGATGCGCCAGATTCAGGACCGCCACGCCCAGGACCTGAGCGCGACGGTCAGCGATGCCGACCGCAAGAAGATCGACGGGTTCCGCGCCGAAGTGATTGCCGACGTCAAGTCGCTGTCGCTCAACAATGGTCGTATCGAGAATCTGGTCGAGCAGCTCTATGACATCAACAAGCGGTTGGTGAAGCTCGAAGGGCGCCTCTTGCGCCTGGCCGAGAGCTATGGCGTCAAGCGCGAGAAGTTCCTCGAAAGCTATTACGGCCAGGAAGTGAACCCGGCCTGGGAAGCTAATCTGGCTGAGTTCGACGGCAAGGGCTGGGGCGAATTTGCCAAGCGCGAAGCTGACACGATCCGCGAAATCCGCGGCGACGTGGCGACGCTGGCGACCGAAGCCGGGCTCAACATCGGCGAATATCGCCGCATCGTGCACAAGGTGCAAAAGGGCGAGCGGGAAGCGGCCATCGCCAAGAAGGAAATGGTCGAGGCCAACCTGCGCCTCGTGATCTCGATTGCCAAGAAATACACCAATCGTGGCCTGCAGTTCCTCGATCTGATTCAGGAAGGCAATATCGGCCTGATGAAGGCCGTGGACAAGTTCGAGTATCGCCGCGGCTACAAGTTCTCGACCTATGCCACGTGGTGGATTCGCCAGGCGATCACGCGCTCGATCGCCGACCAGGCGCGCACCATCCGCATTCCGGTGCACATGATCGAGACGATCAACAAGATCGTGCGCACCAGCCGGCAGATGCTGCATGAAATCGGCCGCGAACCGACCCCCGAGGAGCTCAGCGAAAAGCTGCAGATGCCTTTGGACAAGGTGCGCAAGGTGCTCAAGATCGCCAAGGAGCCGATCAGCCTCGAGACGCCGATCGGCGACGAGGAAGATTCCAACCTGGGCGATTTCATCCAGGACGTGAACGCGATCCAGCCGATCGATGCGGCCATCCAGAGCAATCTGCGCGAAACCACGACGCGCGTGCTGGCCTCGCTGACGCCGCGCGAGGAACGCGTGCTGCGCATGCGCTTCGGCATCGGCATGAATACCGACCATACGCTCGAGGAAGTGGGTCAGCAGTTCTCGGTGACGCGCGAGCGTATCCGGCAGATCGAGGCCAAGGCGCTGCGCAAGCTCAAGCATCCGAGCCGCAGCCGGAAACTGCGGAGTTTCCTCGACAACTAGGACATGGACGATGCCGACGATCTCACGATTTTATGGCATCGTCATTCTCATGTACTGGAACGACCATGCGCCACCGCATTTTCATGCCCTATATGGCGAGGATGAGGGGGTTGTCGCTCTCGACAGTCTGGCGCTCATTCGCGGACATCTCCCTCATCGGGCGATGAACATGGTGGTCGAATGGGCGGAACAGCACAGTCGGGAACTGGAAGAGGATTGGGAACTATGCCGATCTCGTCAAATGCCAAACAAGATCGAGCCGCTGGGATAGAAGCTGCGCTCAAGCCTGGAATTCCCTGGCATGTCACTGCAGTGCAACCTGCACCCGATTACACCTTCGCGGTGGAATTCGCCGATGGCGTGAGCGGAACTGTTCGCATGGCCGGCATGATCCATGCCGATGATGCCGGCGTGTTCGCAGCGCTGCGCGATGTTGCGCTCTTCATGCAGGCTTTCGTCAGCGATTATGGCGCCGTGACCTGGCCCGGAGAACTCGACCTTGCACCGGACGCAATGTATGACGAGATTCGTGCCAAAGGCGAATGGGTGCTGTGAGCGCGGAAACAGGCATCAAGCCACCCCGCCTCAAGGTCACAGCGATCCGGGCGATCGTGCCGTTCAAGCTGGTGGTGACGTTTTCCGACGAGTCCTCGGGGACGTTCGACGCGGCCGGGATGATCGGGGAGCGCGGCGAGGGCACTGAACCCTTGCGGGACCGGCGGTTTTTTGGTTCGGTCGAACTGACCAATGGCGTGCCGACCTGGCCTAACCACTTTGATATCTCGCCGGCCTGGCTGCGCGAGGAAATGGAAAAACGCGGCGAGCTCAGGCTGCCGCTGCCGGTACGGCGCCGACGCTGACCGACACAAGAGGAGACGTGCCCATGTCGTTCTGGAAATCCCTGTTTGGTGGTGGCGCCGACACGAGCGCGCCCGCAGGCGACAAGGTACTGGGTGAGGAAAGCTACAAGGGCTTTCTCATCAAGGCGATCGAGATGAAGGCCGGCAGCGAGCTGCAGCTGGCCGGCACGATCGAGAAAGAGATTGGCGGAGAGCTCAAGAGCTACCGGTTCGTGCGCGCCGACCGCATGAGCTCGCGCGATGATGTGACGGCCCTGGCGCTGTCCAAGGGCAAGCAGATCATTGACGAGCAGGGCGAGAAGATCTTCAGCTAGTTCGACCGACACAGATATTTACGCAGACTGGCGCCGGCGGACCGCAAGGGTTCGCGGGGCTTGTCTGCCATACAGGAGAATAGACCCATGGCCAGAAAACCAACCGCCCGCAGTGAATTCGTGATGTTCGACGTGTTCTATGTCGATGGCAGCCAGCGCTCCAACCGCAAGGTGGACGGCAATCTGCTGGGGGGCCTCGACGGCGACGAGCCGGCCAAGGCAGCAATCGAAGAGCAGGACCGCCTGATTTCGGAAAAATCCGGCCTGCCGCCGCTCGAGATCAAGTCGATCAAGCGCTCGGGCAAGTAGCATGAGCGGGTTGCAACTGGGGCGCGCCGTCGAGGCTGCGGCGCAGCCGGAAGACGCCGTGCTCGATCCGGTGCCCAATCCGCATCCAGACATTGACTACGTGGCGCGCTATGTGGCCCCCGAGTTCACCTCGCTCTGCCCGGTGACCGGGCAGCCCGATTTCGCGCATCTGGTGATCGACTATATTCCCGACCAGCTGCTGGTGGAATCCAAGTCGCTCAAGCTCTACCTGACCTCGTTCCGCAATCATGGCGCCTTCCATGAGGGCTGCACCATCGACATTGCCAAGAAGATCATCGCGACCATTGCGCCGCGCTGGCTGCGCATTGGCGGCTACTGGTATCCGCGCGGCGGCATTCCGATCGATGTGTTCTTCCAGACGGGGCCAGCGCCCGAAGGCGTCTGGATCCCCGACCAGGGCGTGGCGCCCTATCGCGGGCGGGGTTAGGCCCCCGCCAGCGCCTTGTCGACGGCTGGCTTGACGACGGTGCCATAGAGCTCGATGGCCTTCATGACCTTGTCATGCGGCAGCGTGCCGACGCTGAGCTGCAGGCCGAAGCGGTCATGCTTGAACCATTCGTGCTGGCGCAGGATCTTGTCGATGATCTCCTGCGGCGAGCCCATGAAATAGGCGCCCTCGGGCGTGGTGGCGGCGTCGAACTGGCCGCGCGTCGTGGGGGGCCAGCCGCGTTCCTTGCCGATGCGGTTCATGGCTTCGCTATGGGCGGGATAGGCCCAGTCGCGGGCATCCTGGCTGTCGGCGGCGATAAAGCCATGCGAGCTGATGCCGACGGGGAGCGTCTTGAGGTCGCGGCCCACCTTGGTGGCTGTTTCGCGGTAGAAGTCGACCAGGGGGGCGAATTGGCGCGGCTGGCCGCCAATGATGGCGATCATCAGGGGCAGGCCATGAAAGGCCGCGCGGGCCACCGAATTGGGGGTGCCGCCCACGGCGATCCAGAGCGGGATCGGGTCCTGTACCGGCGCCGGATAGACCGCGATGCCCGGAATGGGCCTGGTATGTTCGCCGCCTTCCCAGGTCACCTTGCCTCCCTCACGCAGCTTGAGCAGCATGTCGAGCTTTTCCTCGAACAGGCTGTCATAGTCGTTCAAATCCAGCCCGAAGAGCGGAAAGCTTTCGATGAAGGAGCCACGGCCCGCCATGATCTCGGCGCGACCATTGCTCAGCAGGTCGAGGGTGGCGAACTGCTGCCAGACGCGGATCGGGTCTTCCGAGCTCAGCACCGTGACGGCGGTCGACAGACGAATGGATTTGGTGCGTGCCGCTGCGGCGGCCAGGATGGTCACGGGCGCAGAGGCGACGAAGTCGGGCCGGTGGTGCTCACCCAGGCCATAGAAGTCCAGGCCGAGCTGATCGGCCAGCTCGATCTCCTCGAGCAGATCGCGCAGCCGCTCGGCGGGGCTCTGCAGGGCGCCGCCGTTGAGCGGATCGGGGGTGTTTTCCGCGAAGGAGTAAAGTCCGAGTTCCATCTGGGTCGCTCCTGGTTGGGTGACAGATGGACCGGGTGCGACCGTGGATCAAGAAAGCACATTGGTGTAACCGCGCGCCAGACCGGCGCGCGGCAGGGGTGGGCTCAGACGT